>SKSF01000033.1 GCA_007118095.1 Dehalococcoidia bacterium | reverse complement strand
TGGGGCACTGCTTGACGCCCCTACTCCAGCTCGCCCCAGCTTCGCCCCTTCTTGATTTCCACCTTCAGCGGCACCGCCATCTCCAGGCTCCCCGGCATGATCTCCAGCGCCATGTCGCTCACCGCTTCCACCTCATCCGTCGGGCACTCGAAAATCAGCTCGTCGTGCACCTGCAACAGCATCCGGCTTTGCAGTTCCCGCTCGCCGAGCGCCCGGTCCACCTCGATCATCGCCATCTTGATGATGTCCGCCGCCGTCCCCTGGATCGGCATGTTCACCGCTTCCCGCTCCGCCGCGCTCCGCACCTGGAAATTTGAGCTCCGGATGGCTGGCAGTGACCGCCGCCGACCAAAGATCGTCTCCGCGTACCCGTGCTCCTTCGTCGACTCGATGGTCGACTGCTGCCAGTCGCGGATCTTCGGGTACTTCGCGTAGTACGTGTTGATGAAGTCTGCCGCCTCCTCCCGCGTCAGCTCCGTCCGGCTCGCCAGCCCGTATTCACTCATCCCGTAGACGATACCGAAGTTCACCACCTTCGCCAGGTCACGCATCCGCCGCGTCACATCTTCCGGCTGCACGCTGTAGACCGTCGCCGCGGTCGCCCGGTGGATGTCCTCGTCCGCCTGGAATGCGCTAATGAGCCCTTCGTCACCCGTGATGTGCGCCAGCACCCGCAACTCGATCTGCGAATAGTCCGCCGCCACAAAGATCGGGTCATTGAAGTAGCTCGCCACAAACGCCCGCCGGATGCTGGCCCCCACTTCGCTCCGCACGGGAATGTTCTGCAGGTTCGGATTCGTGCTGCTCAGTCGTCCCGTCGAGGCCACTGTTTGCTGGAAGTCAGTATGGATACGGCCGTCCTCGCCCACAGTCGCCGGCAGCGCGTCCAGGTATGTCGACTTCAGCTTCGTGAGCTGTCGGTACTCGAAAATGTGGTCAATGATCGGGTGCAGTCCCCGCAACCCCTCCAGCGATCGCTGGTCCGTGCTGTAGCCCTGCGTCGTCTTCCGCGACTTAGGCAGTCCCAGCTCGTTGAACAGTACGTCGCTCAATGCCTTCGGGCTCCCGATGTTGAACTCGTGCCCCACCGACTCGTAGATCGCCTTCTCCGCCTCTGCGATCCGGCCCGTCATCTCGCTGTTGATGTCGCGCAGCACGTTCGTGTCCAGCGCAATCCCCGTCTGCTCCATCCGGTAGAGCACCGGCAATAGCGGCAGCTCCATCTCCTCCAGCAACGAGCGCTGGTTTCGCTCATCGATCTGCGCGTCCAGCACGGGTCGCAGGCGCAGCAACGCATCCGCCGAAGCACACGCGCTTTCCGCCACCTTCGGGATCGGCACCTGGACGAGCGGCGTCGCCGACCTCCCCGCACCCCCTAGCGATGACACCGGCGCGATCTCGTATCCCAGCCGCTCGTTCACGAGCGCCTCGAGCGTCGTCGAAGTCTCGCCCAGCACCCACGCTGCGATCCCGGCGTCGAACGCAATGCCCGTACACTCCATCCCCATCCGGTCAAAGGCGTGCATCACGTACTTCCCGCCGTAGGTCACTTTCTCCAGCCGCTCATCTGCCATGAACGGCCCGAGCACCTTCGCCACCCGCTCGCGCGAAAGCTGCTGCCCTTCGTCGTCCAGGCTTGGCGCATGTCCCAGCGGGATGTACCAGCCCGACCGCTCGTCCGTCGCCAGTGCAATTCCCAGCAGCAACGGGTGCGCCCCGTCTCCGCTCGTCGTATACGAAAGCACTGCGACCTGCTTTGCGCTGGCAAGCGCGTCCGTGACCTCGCGCAGCTCGTCCTCGGTCTTCACCACGCGGTAGTCGGTTGGTTCACCGTCGTCCACCGGCGCCACATGGCCCGCCAGGCTCTCCGGCAGCCGCTGCAGCAGCGTCCGGAACTCCAGCTCGCGGAAGAGCTCGTTTACCCGGTCGCGGTCGTAGTCTCGCAGGACAGCGTTTTCCAGCTCGAACCCCACGTCCAGGTCCGTCCGGATCGTGATCATCATCTTGTTGTGGAGCGCCTCATCTTTCGCCCCCTCCAGCTTCTTCCGCACGGCTGGCTTCGAGATATCGTCCAGGTGCTCGAATATTGACTCGACCGGCCCGAACTGCCGGATGAGGTCCGCCGCCGTCTTCTCCCCGATCCCCTTGATCCCCGGCACGTTGTCGCTCGTATCGCCCTTCAGCGCCTTGAAATCGACGATGTACTGCGGCTCGAACCCCCAGCGCTCCGTAGCTGCCTTTGTGTCATAAGTGACCGTGTCCCGCTGGTATGGCCGGAACATGAACAGGTTGATCCGTGGCCCCAGGAGCTGCACCAGGTCCGTATCCAGCGTCACGATGTACGTCTCGATGCCCTGGTCCGCGACCTGCTTCGCTATCGACCCGGCGACGTCGTCCGCTTCGAAGCCTTCAACCTCATAGATCGGGATGTTGAACGCGTCCAACAACTCCCTTACCCGCGCCATCTGCGGGATCAAATCCTGCGGCGTTTCGCGGCGCGTCGCCTTGTACGCCACATCGGCATCGTGCCGGAACGTCTTTCCCGGCGCGTCCCATGCCGCACAGAGGTGCGTTGGCTTCAACTGGTCGAACACCCGTATCAGCGATTCCGCGAACCCGTACGTCGCAAACGTCAGCTCACCCTTGCTCGTCATGAGCGGGTTGGGCGAGTTCGCAAGCGCGAAGAATGCCCGGAAGAGGATCCCGTGTGAGTCGAGGATGACGAGGCGTGGCTTCTGTTCGGTGGTCACCCCGCGATTATAGGCCGCACCCCCTACTTGTCGGGGAGGCCCCGCCGCCACCCGCAAGCCTCAAACCAGCATCACCGCTAGACTGGACAGCACAACTTGAATCGGAATCGGAGAAAGCGCCCATGGACTTGCGCCTCACACCAGAACAGCAATCCTTCCAGCAGGAAGTCGCGTCATTTATCCAGGACGAACTCCCCAGCGGCTGGGAGACCGCGCGCCAGGAGGAGCAAGAAGACCGCCTCGATATTGAACGCCAGGTGATGAAGAAGCTCGCCGAGCGACGCTGGCTCGCCTTACCCTGGCCCGAAGAGTACGGCGGGATGGGCGCATCGCCCATGCAACAGCTCATCTTCAACGAGCTCATGGCCTACCACAGTGTCCCCGGCGTCGTGAACATGGGCGTCGCATGGGTCGGCCCGGTCGTCATCCTCTACGGCACCGAGGATCAGAAGAAGCAGTACCTCACACGCATTGCCAGCGGCGATGACATCTGGTGCACGCTTTATTCCGAACCCGAAGCCGGTTCCGACCTCGCGGCCATGCAGACCCGCGCCGTCCGCGATGGCGACGACTACATCATCAATGGCCAGAAGATCTGGACCAGCCTCGGCCACTATGCCGATTGGGGCTGGCTTGCCGCCCGTACAGATCCCGACGCGCCAAAGCACAAGGGCCTCTCCACCTTCGCTATCAAGATGGACTCGCCCGGCATCACTATCCGCCCGCTCGTGAACATGGCGGGGTCGCATGAGTTCAACGAAGTCTTCTTCGAAGACGTGCGCGTACCGGCTTCCCAGCTCATTGGAGAGGAAAACCGCGGGTGGTACAACGTCGCCGTCGGCCTCGACTTCGAGCGCTCGTCAATCGGCGCCACCTCGAACGCCCGCCGCACCGTCGACGACCTGGTCACCTACCTGTCCTCGCATGGCAGCGACGTTTCCCCGGCCCTCCGCCACCGCCTCGCCGACCAGGCGATCGCGGTCAACGTCCTGCGGATCATGGCCTACAACATCGCCTCCATCCAGGAGAAGACCGGGGTTGCTCCCAACCGCGAAGCACAGATGGCCAAGCTCTTCGGCGCCGAGCTCCAGCAGCAGATCGGCGCGACCGCCCTCAAGGCCCTCGGCATGGAAGGCCAGGCAGCCAGGAAAGATTCCCGCGCGGCCCCGTATCACTACCAGTACCTCCGCAGCGTTGCCAACACCATCGAAGGTGGCACCAGCGAAATCCAGCGCACCGTCATCGCCACACGAGGCCTCGGCCTCCCGCGCGAGTAGAGTGCTACTCTTGTCACATGACACCGGTTGGGACCCGCCTCACCGCTGAAGCGTTTGCCCGCTTCCCGGAAGACCCGGGAGGGGGCCGCATGGAACTCATCGACGGGAAGGTGTGTGTGGTCCCACCACCAGGCCATCGCCATGGCTGGATCGAAAAGCACGTGGCAGCGCTGCTCACGCGCCTTCTCGAAGACCCGGGCCATGCGGCAGTGGTCACCAATGCCGGATTCGTCCTGCGTCGCGACCCGGACCACGTCCGGAGTCCTGATGTCTCCATGGTCACCGGTGTCTCTCCCGCTGCCCTGCCGGCCGGGTATCTCGAAGACGCCCCGCAGTCGCCATCGAGATCGTTTCCCCCGGGGATTCCGCTGCGCGCGTCCGCGCGTCCAGGAAAAGGTTGACGATTATCTCGGGGCAGGCTCAAAGCGCGTCTGGGTCATCTGGCCAGACCTGCGTGCCGTCACGGTCCACAGGCCCGACGGCACGGCGATGACGGTGCATGCCCAGGGCCGCCTGTCGTCCGACGCTCTCGGCTTCGACCTCGAAGACTTCGCCATCCCGGTCGCTGACATCTTCCCGCCCCGGGACTGACACCGCTTCTCGAATCCGTATACTGCGCGGTACACGAAATATCTGGAGGCGATCTTTGTCTCGTCCTGTCCTGCATACTCCGCTCTGCGACATGTTGGGGATCGAATACCCCGTCATCCTCGCGGGGATGGGTCCGGTCGCCGGCGGCATCATGGGCCCCGTCGCCACGTCAAACCTGGTCGCCGCCGTCTCGAACGCTGGTGGCCTTGGCGTGCTTGGCGGCGCCGGTTCATCCCCCGAAAAGCTCCGCGAAGAAATCCAGCGCGTACGCTCGATGACCGATAAACCCTTCGGCGTCGACCTGCTCCTGCCCTCCAACTACATGGGCGGAGCCGCCGGCGGCGAAATGCCCCCCGACCCGCGCGACCTCATTCCACAGGAAACCTACGCCGGCGTCCGCAAGATGGTCGAAGACCTCGGCGTCGAATGGCAGCAGGCGCCAACCCCTGCCCCCGCACAGCGCCCCCGCACCGGCGGCATGTCCGACGCACAAATGGAAGTCGTCATCGAAGAGCAGGTGCCCGTCTTCGCCTCCGGGCTGGGCAGCCCCGCCCAGTGGATGGATCGCCTCAAGGCGAATGGCACGAAGATCCTCTCGCTCGTCGGCAACGTGAAGAACGCCAAGCGCGTCGCCGATACCGGCGTCGATGTTGTCGTTGCCCAGGGTACTGAGGCTGGTGGTCACACCGGACGCATCGCCACCATGGCGCTCGTCCCGCAGGCGATCGACGCGGTCGCACCCACACCCGTCGTCGCGGCTGGCGGCATTGCCGATGGTCGCGGTCTCGCTGCGTCACTTGCGCTGGGAGCAATCGGCGTGTGGTGCGGGACAGCATTCCTCGTCTCGGACGAGGCGAACCAGCCGGGCCTCCAGAAGGAGCGTATCCTCGCCGCCACAGACGAGGACACCCGCGTGACCCGCCTCTACAGCGGAAAGACCATGCGCAACATCACCAACCCCCTCGTGGAAGCCTGGGAGTCAAGTGGCCTGCAGGCGCTGCCAATGGGCCTCCAGGGCATCCTCGTCGCCGACATCGTCCACTCCGCTCGCAAGGCAGGGCGCGAAGAACTCCTCATGAACGCCGCCGGTCAGGTCTCCGGCCTCCTCACCGAGACCCGCCCTGCCGCCGATATCCTCCACGACATGGTCAACGGCGCCGCCGACATCCTCGGCCGTCGCCTGCCCGCCACCGTCAAAGCCGTCCCGGGTGATGCCTGATGGCTGAACGCTCGCTCGATGGAGTCCGCGTCGTTGAGTTCACCGGCGAAGCCGGCGCCTACTGCGGCCGGCTCCTGGCCGACCTCGGCGCCGAGGTCATCAAGGTCGAACCCCCGGACGGTGGGCTGGCCCGCCACATCCCCCCGTACTTCCACGGCCAGGAAGGGCCGGATACCAGCCTCGCCTTCTGGGTTCACAACACGTCCAAGAAGTCCGTCGTCCTCGACCTGGATCAGTCCGGCGACCAGCGCAAGGCGCGGCAGCTCGCCCTGGGTGCCGACATTGTGTTGGAGGACTGCCCGGTCGGCTATCTCGCCGAACGCGGCCTCAGGTACGAAGAACTCAAAGGCGAAAAGCCGGCGCTCGTGTACACCTCCGTCACGGGCTTCGGGCAGACAGGTCCGCACGCCGGCTTCTCCTTTAGCGACATCGTCGGCCAGGCAATGGGCGGCATCATGACCCTCGCCGGTGAACCCGAAGACCCGCCGAACATGATCGTCGGCAATCAGGCCTACGCTTCCGCGTCAGTCCACGCCGCTCAGGGAACCCTCGTCGCCCTGCTCCACGCCGAAGCCACCGGGGCCGGGCAGCACGTCGATGTCTCCGCCCAGGAAGCGCTTTCCATGTCCCAGGAGACAGCCATGCAGACGTGGGACCTGCAGAAGCGCAACCGCGTCCGCACAGGCGAGCGAGGGATGCTTCCGATCTCGCTGCCGGCGGTCGGCGTCTACCCCACGCAGGACGGCCACGTGTCGCTCTTTGTCCTCGCTCCCGGCGGCGCCGACTTCCCCGCCTTCGTTGACTGGATGCGCGAAAACGGCATGGCCGGCGACCTCGACCAGGAGCCCTACGCCAGTCTCGTCCCGCAGCTCAACATGGCAACCATCACCCAGTACATGATGAACCCCGACTCCGCGCAGGAAGTCATCCCCCAGCTCCAGCACATCAACGAGCTGGTGCGCGACTTCGTCGCTTCCATGTCATCGGTGCAGATGTACGAAGAAGGCCAGGGCCGAAACCTGCTCGTCGGTATCGTCTCGACACCCGAGAACCTGGCGCACAACAGTCAGCTCCGGGCGCGTGAATGGTACGTCGGCGTGGGCTTCGACTACCTCCAGGCCACGCTCGAATTCCCCGGTCCACCCTATCGCCTGTCCGAAACACCGGCCGTCATCACCCGGCCGCCCCGGCTTGGCGAGCACACCGACGAAACGCTCGCTGCGCTCAAATAGCTTCGCCGCAACCAGGGAGGAAAGATACATGGCCCAGCTACCACTTGAAGGCATCCGCGTCGCCGATTTCTCCTGGTTCGGGGCCGGCCCTATCGGTGCCCAGACCCTGGCAAGCTATGGTGCCGAGGTCGTCCGCGTCGAGTCCGAGACCAAGCTCGACTCACTCCGCGTGGTCCAACCCTTCGCGCTCGAAGAAGACGGCTCCTACAAGACCGGCTACAACGTCTCCGGCTACTTCAACAACTTCAACGCTGGCAAGCTCTCCATCCAGCTCAACATGAACACCGAGCGCGGCCAGGAAATCGGCATGCGGATTATCGAGAAGTCCGACATCTTCATGACGAACTTCACGCCCCGCGTCATCGATAAGTGGAATCTCCGCTACGAACAGCTCAAGGAAGTCAACCCGCGGATCATCGCTGCTTATGCTCCCATGCAGGGCATGTCCGGCCCCCACCGCGACTTCCTCGGCTTCGGCGCCGTCCTCACGCCCGTCACCGGTATTAGCTACCTTTCCGGCTTTCCCCACCGGCCACCGATCGGCGTCGGCACCAACTACCCTGACTACGTCATCAACCCGGGCCACACCGTGACTGGCATTCTGGCCGCACTCCGCTACCGCAACAAGACGGGCAAGGGGCAGATGGTCGAGCTCCCTCAGCTCGAATCAGTCGTCAATGTC
>SKSF01000121.1 GCA_007118095.1 Dehalococcoidia bacterium | reverse complement strand
GTGCTGCTCATCCGGGCAGCCGGGAACGATGCGTGATGGCCAGACAGCGGCGGCCGACAGCAGGGCCGGGCACAAGTGGCGACGCACTCCCGATGGTGGAGTCTCCTTCCCGGCCGGCGCCACCGCCGCCACCCACTGCTCCATGGTTCTTTGCTGCCGCGATGGCAGTGGCCCTGATGATTGCTGCAACGGCTGGTTCGAGCCTCGCTATTCTTGCGGCGCTCGACCTTGCGGTGGCCCCGGCGAACCTCAACGCCATGGTCCAGGGGCACGGCCGCATTCAGCTTGTCTCGTTCGCAGCGGTGTTCGTCCTTGCGTTGCTGTTCGAATTTATCGTGCGGCTGAACCAGCGGCCATCGTTGCCGATTGCGCCGCGGGTGTTGTCAATTGCGCTGGTGGGCGCCGGTGCGGCCGGGGTAGCCGCCGGTCAGATCGCGGAAGGCGGCGCTAACTGGCTGATGGTAAGCGCGGCCGCGGCCGGCGCTATCGGCGCCGTGACGGCGCTGGCACTCGTGTTGCGCGTGCGGCCGGCCGCGCCGATACGAGCTGATGCGCACTGGTACTTCTTCGTCGCGGCCGTGAGCTGGCTGCTGGTGGCATCGCTGCTGACAGTCGCGGGGGCGCTGGATGCGATACGCGGGGTCTTGCAGGGGAGCGACGCGCGCGCAATGTACGAAGTGCTCCTGCGCGGCTTCATCCTGAACACCATTGTCGCTGTCACCCTGCGCGCGGTGCCGGGGCACCTCGGCGTCCCACCAGTGCCGGCACGACGCCAGCTCATGGTGCTCGGAGGCGTCAACCTGGCACTCCTCGCATGGGTGTCCGGCAGTGGTGCAGCATTCCTGGCATGGTCGCCAGCGTTGATGCGTACCGGGGATTTGTTGCTGGCGGTGACATTGCTCGTGTTCGCGTGGTGGAGCGGTGTGCTACAGGCGTTCCGGTTGCCGGGGCGCGGGTTCCCGCGGTACCAGACGCTCATCCCCCTCGCCTGGCTTGGCGCGATAACGTATGCGGTGCTGCTGCTCGGGTTCTCCGTGAACGGGCTCGTCCCGGGCGCGACAGGCTACCAGGAAGGCGCCGTGCGCCACGCATTTCTGCTGGGCTTCATGGTGCCGCTGATGTTCGCATTCGCCCACATCGTGCTTGGGCGGTTTGGCACCGGGGCGTTCCCCGGGGAGAACTGGATGACGCTGGCGTTTGTCCTCGTGTTCATGGCATGGCCGCTCCGGGTGATCCCGGCACTGTTGCCCGGGACACCGGGCGACGGCGTGAACCATGCGATTGCGATGAGCGGTGGCGTGACCGCAGTCGCGTTCGCCCTCGCTGCAGGCGTTTGCGCCGCGACTGCGGTTGGTATCCGGCGCCACCACCGACAGCGTGCCACGGTCGAACCGGGCGCGATCTGCGCTACCGGGTGAAGCACGCGCCAGGTCGGCGTAAAGTCCTCTCCATGGATATGACGACCGCCACGAACGGGCTGAGAGGTCCCTGCCGGTGAGCCAGGGACCGTTCCGGCGGCGGCTGCGGCGCCTGGACGTGGAAGCGATCGCGGGAATCGTCGCCGCCGGAACGGCGCTCGTGCTGCACCTCCTTCACATCGTCGATATCGACGTGCTGCTCATCATCGTGATGGTGCTCCTTGCCCTGCTGCTGGTGCGCGACCTTCATCAAGAGGACCGCGAAGAGCGGCTGACACACCTTGCCGAGCAGACAAGCTCAACGGTAGAACGGCTGAGCGCGGCGATGACCACACCGGACGCGGTCCTCGTCGGACCCCGCGACCTCCGGGATTACAGCGACCGGTTTGCGCGCGAGGCACGCGGCGAGATGGTGTGGTTCAACGTGTGCCTGCTGATGTTTCGCCCGCAATCGCTGTTCGACACGCTGCTGCGCCCCGCCATTGAGAACCCGAACGTGACGCGCATCCGGTTCATCCTGGATCCCGGCGAACGGGAGAGCTGGGAGAACGAGGTGATGCCGAAGGCCGCGCAGTGCGTGGGATTGGAGAAGCTGCTGGAACCGCACTGGGTACCGCTGAACGAAAGCGTGTCCTTTGTGCTCGCCGACATTGGGGAAGCAGGTGGCGCAGAAGCGCAACTCAGCTTCTGGGGCGAGCCGTTCATGGCGCGATCGCCGGGGCGTGACGTTCCGCGGTACATGTTTCACGTGCAATCGCATTCCAGCCTTATCCCGCGGCTGCTCGAACTGGAACGCACATACCGGCTGCATACGCCGGCGGATGAAGGCTGACGGCTAGAGCGGGTCGATAGGGCCGGGCCTGCCGAGGCGCGCTTCGATCGCTTCGGCGGCATCGAGGCAGACGTCCTCGCGGTAGCGGTTCCCGATGACCTGGACGCCCTGGGGCCGACCGTCCGCCGGGCCAGCGGGGACTGCGACGGCGGGCAGCCCGAGCAAGTTCACCGTAACGACGAGCCGCATGGCGTCAAGGACTTCCCGCTGGTGTTCGAGGTCGTAGTCGGCCGGGAATGGCTGCATCGTGGCGACCGGGCCCAGTACCAGGTCGTAGCGCTCGAAGAACTGGCTCCACTGGCGGGCGATGGTCGCCCGGCGCGCAAAGCTCATGACGTAGCCGGCATAGCCGGGATCCGGGACGACATCGAACATGCCTTCGAGGAAGCGGCGAGCGCCGTCGCTGCCGTTCTCACGAATGACGTCATAGAGCGCAATCTTGATCTCGGCGACGACCTGGCTCGCCCAGGTGTCGCGGGCCTCGGCAATAAGGGGCGGTTCAGCGTCTTCGACCATATAGCCGGCATCGCGCAGAGCATCGGCCGCGCGCTGTACGCCTGCCGCCACTTCGCTATCGACACCTTCGCCGGCGGGGTCGACCATCATGGCGACGCGAGCCGGGTTATTGGGCGGCGGGCCTTCGAGCGGGACGGGCGTCCACCAGGGGTCGCGCGCATCCGGGCCAGACATCGAATGGAGGGCCAGTCGCAGGTCATGGACGTGCCGGGCCATGGGGCCCTGCACGGCGTAGAGCTGCATGGTGATGGGGAAATCGTCAGGGGCAAGGTACGAGGCGTCGGGCACGCGGCCAAGCGTGGGGCGGAGCGCTGTTGTGCCGCACCACTGTGAGGGGATGCGGACAGAGCCGCCGTAGTCGTTGCCCATGCCGAGCGGGGACATACCAGTCACCAGCGCAGCGGCTTCGCCGCCGCTGGAGCCGCCCGGAGAAAGGCTCGGGTCCCATGGGTTTCGGGTTGCGCCGCGAAGGGCGTTGTCGGTGTGCCAGCGCAAGCCGAAGTCGGGCAGGTTGGTGCGAGCGATGGGGATCGCGCCTGCTGCCTTGAGCTGCTTGATATGCGGTGCGTCGTCCGGTGGTACTGCTTCAGCTATCGCGAGGACCCCCTGGGTCGTCGCGGAGCCCGCCAGGTCGATGTTTTCCTTCACCGTTATGGGGACACCGTGGAGCGGGCCGAAACTTGTGCCTTCGGCCTGTGCGCGGTCCGCCGCCTCCGCCGCCGCAAGGGCCTGTTCGCGAAGGACGGCAGTGACAGCGTTCACGCTCCCGTTCACATTATCGATGCGCTCCAGGTGGGCCTCTATTACCTCGGAGCTCGAAACGTCTTTGTCCCGGATGCGCTTCGCGAGCCGGGTAGCGGACATGGTGCACAGGTCGCTAACCACGCGTTCCCTCCTGGTGGCATTATCAATGCCAATCATAGGTTACACGCATCACAGGGTTTCGGGTCATCCCCTTCGGGGTCTCCCGGGGAAGGCGTGTCCCCGACGTCACTCTCCGGGGGCGACGACACGGTAAAGTGCGCCACCGCCGGGTGTCTCGTCCCTCACAGCGTTGGTGAGGAGGTAGAGCTCGCCATCCTGGTCGCGGCCCAACGTCATGATGTATCGATTGATCGTACCCGGAAGAAAGCCCTCAACCTCGCTTACGATCTCGACCTGGCGCATCTCCCACGAGGGGCTCCCGTCATTCCCGGGTGCCGCCACGAACAGCACGCCGTTCGGGCCGCCATCGATGCTCCAGTCCGCTACGACCATGCGTCCCTGCAAGTCGTCCAGCTCATTGCCACGGTAGATCTGGGCGCCCACCACCACGGTGCCGTAGTCAGCTCGCGCATATTCGACCACGGGGTCGACCAGCGGTTCGCCGAAGGGCCCTTCGTCCGGGCACTCTTCCGGAACGGGACCGCGGCGCTGCTGCGGGTCGAAACAGTTCGAGCCCTCGCGGATGCTCCAGCCGAAGTTCTCGCCTCCCTCCGACATGTTCACCCACTCGAAGAGGGCCTCGCCCGCGTCGGCAATCAGCAGTCCGTACTCATTCTCAGGATCGAAACTAATGTCGAAGGGGTTACGGAGACCGTAGGCCCAGATCTCCGGCCGTGCGTCCTCCACACCGATGAACGGGTTGTCGGGCGGGATGCCGTACGCTCGTTCCTCGTCGCCTTCGTCGTCTACATCGATACGCAGGACCGACCCCAGGAGGTTCGTCCGGTCCTGTGCGTTCCCGATCTCGGGTGTGTGCCCCTCGCCTACCCCCGCAGTAGCCGCGCCGTCGCCGAGCGGAACATAAAGATAGCCGTCCGGGCCGAAACGGATGTGCCCGGCGTTGTGGCTGATGCCGGGCTGGTCGACCTGGAGGATGATGCGCTCCGAGCCGGGGTCGGCGCGATGCTCATCTTCCGCTGAGACCGTGAATTCCGAGAGGCGGCTGGTGTGATTCCAGCCGACTGGCGCGCCAGCGCGGAGCGGGGTGCTGTAATAGACGAAGAAGCGGCCGTTGTCCGCGAAATCGGGATGGAGGGCAACCCCGAGCAGCCCGCGCTCATCAAAGTTGAGATCCGGGTTTGGATGACGTATCCGGTCGCGCAGATCGAGGAAGGGCGCCTCCCGCAGTTCACCGTCGGCGGTGATCACGCGAATCGTGCCACTCTGTTCGGCGACGAAGAGCCGGCCCGACCCGTCGTCCGGCGCTGCCATGTCGAGTGGCGCTGTCAGGCCATCGGCAATGAGCTCAACCCCGACACGCGGCTCCTCAGGCAACGTGGCGGCGGGATCTGATGGCGTGGGTTCGGACGGGGTCGGTTCGGCTGGCAAGTCCGCGAAGGTCTCGAGCAGCATCTGGTCGCGAATCAGTTCCCCTTGCCGCTGCATGAGGTCGTAGAGCCTCTCGCTCCGTTCGACGACAGCCGCTTCTTCTTCATTCCAGCCAAGGGGGGGCTCGAAGCTCTCACCCTGAAGGTAGCTGTTGCCCGCAGCCGCCAGGAAGTAGCCGGCGGCCCGCGCGGATGGGCCGCGCTCAAGGATGCTCCCATCGTCATACGCAACGGTATTGACGATGTGACCGTCGTCATCAAGCAGGCCGTCGAGCGCATGCTCCAGCCATGCATCGGTGAACTCGCCGATCGCCTCCACCAGGTCGGGACGATGCGTCTCGGCGAGCAGAGCACTCCTTTCGCCTTCCCGCTCACGGAGGTAGCCATACCCGCCGGTGAGGTGGGTGATGAACGAGGAAACGCCCGCTACATCCACTGTGTCGCTCGCCGCGCGGGTGCCCTCAGTGGTGAAGCCGATCGCGCCGGGAATACCCCAAGGCTCGGCGAGTTCGAGAATGCCATCGAGCATCGTGGCGCTCCGTTGGAAGAGGCGCCAGGCAGCCTCGGCATCCTCTTCCCCTTCACCGAACTGGTAGAGGAACTCGTAGAGGACCTTGTGGCCACGGATGAGCGAAGCGACGGCCTCCAGCTCCCAAACGCCATCGTTCCCGAAGTCATACACCCGGCGCTCCTCGTCCCAGGCTTCGTCGAGGGCTCCGACTATCTCGCGGCTCACGCCAAGCAGTTCCCCGGGCGTGTTGCCCAGTTGCCCGGCCAATCGCTCTGCTGTGAGGGCGCCCATGTCCCCCTCGCCGTCGGGACTCGCCCAGCGTATCCAGGCGTAATAGTGGGGATGGATCGCGTCCAACCCGTAGGCCATGCTCTCGCCGTCGAGGTCCGCGTGACCGGGGTCATGGTAGAAGTGACCATCGGCATAGTGATGGGCAAACACCGCGTTACCCACACCCGCCATGAGGCCGACTGGTGCGAAGGTTAATTGCGTACCCAGGCCGTGCTCATCCCACCGTTCGGCCATGTGGTGGAGATGGTAGACATAGCCGGCGCTCGCATAGTCACGGAGCCGGGGTTCGCCGCAGGTATACCAGGCATCATCTTCAAGGCAGAGGGCTTCGGCGAGCTCGCCGTCGATTAAGAAGCTCTCCTCCACCACAGCGAGGATCGCCAGGGATTGCTGCGCCATCGCCTCCATCGGCGCGCCTGCGAAGTCGGGCTGGTAGTTCCCGTGCCCCATTTCGCTATCGCGGTAGGTGGCGCCGAGTACGAACGTCCCATGCAGGGCAGCCAGGTAGTCTTTTACCCGCACCTGGTTGTCATGGAACGCCGGCTCCCCCTCGTCCATGGCAGCAGGGACGAACAGCGCGGGGTCGGCAACCCTCACACCGTTAGCAGGGTCGCCCACCACCGGTGGGCCTGCCCCCTCCTGTGGCTCATCGCTGTCCACGAAGGGAGCGATGACGAAGTAGCCAACGGCAGCGGTCGCCAGGACAAGGAGCAGCATCGCCGGGATCTGCGCCTGCCGTAGCTTATCTTTCATGTACGCTTCCCTTCCCTCGTCCGCAGCTTGCACGCGCACGATACCCCGGCTGTCACAGGTACAGTGACGTATGGCGGGCGCTGACGTTCCCTACGATTGAGCGTGACGATGGGTAACAGACGCATAACATGGCCGGTCATCCCACAATTCCCATCCTTCCGCCCGGTAGCCGGGGTATCCCGGGCTTTGAGCCGAGATCGTGAGAAAACTGCAGCACCGGCAAGATGCCAGGGCACGGGAGCACGGCGTCTCGCCTACCAGGGGCCCAAGTGAAGGGAACGGCAGGAAACGGCCGGGGCGTCGTGTTCGTGTCCGCGTAAGGGGATAAGGTGGGAATGTTCGCGCTGCCGTACTGCCCCCACGGAAGAACCCATCAGCGCTTCACGGAGGTGCGGATGACATACGCACTGCGACTGCTTGTCCCGCTCTTGCTCATTCCGCTGCTGGCGCTTGCGGCGGCATGCGGTAACGGGGACGACAACGACGCCACTCCCACGCCGGGCACCCCGACACCGACCGGGACGCCCGGGACTCCGACGACAGCGACCCCGGATACGGCGACACCCGAGCTGACTCCCACGCCGCCGCCGGCAACGGCGACACCCACGCCCACCCCGACACCGATCCCGCCGACGCCCACCCCAACAACCGCGCCGGCGACGCCGAGCCCGTCGCCCAACGGGGACGTGACCATCCTGCCGTGCAATGACCCATTGGTGCCGGTCGACCGTGAGCGGCGGTTGCCTGCCGACTGCGTGCCACCGGACCTCGTGACGATCCGGGACGAGTTCTCGATGAGCCAGCAGTATGTGCGTGCGGAAACGGCGGAGAACCTGCACCAGATGCTGGAAGATGCCCGGGCGGCTGGCCACGAAATCGTCGTGCGGAGCGCGTACCGGAGTTACGAGTTACAGGATCAGATCTTCCACTCGCTCGCCGACTCTATCGGGTGGGAGGCCGCTTCGCGCAGGAGTGCCTACCCGGGACACAGTGAGCACCAGCTCGGCACAACGGTGGACGTGACAAACGCCGCTGTAGGCTACGAGCTGGACCAGGCGTTCGCCGATACCGCAGCGGGGCAATGGTTGCAGGAAAACGCGTGGCAGTACGGGTTCGTGATGAGCTACCCGG
>SKSF01000094.1 GCA_007118095.1 Dehalococcoidia bacterium | reverse complement strand
GACCCGATCACGTTCATCCCGCCGGAGAACTAGCCACTGCTGCTGTTCTCCAAGCACGGAAACGAAGAAGGCCGCCTCTTGTGAGGCGGCCTTCTTTGTGTGCCCGGTAGCAGGCGCGTGGCCTAGTAGCGGTAGTAGTCGGGCTTGTAGGGGCCTTCCTTCGGCAAACCGAGGTAGTTGGCCTGCTCGTCGGTGAGCTCGGTGAGGGTGGCGTCGAGCGCGGCGAGGTGGAGCCGTGCGACTTCTTCGTCGAGATGCTTTGGCAGGACGTAGACCTGCTTGTCGTATTTGCCAGGGTTCTGCCAGAGGTCGATCTGGGCGAGGCACTGGTTGGTGAACGACATGCTCATGACGAAGGAGGGGTGGCCGGTGGCGCAGCCCAGGTTCACGAGGCGGCCTTCGGCGAGGAGGATGATGGAGCGGCCATTGGGCAGGTGGATCTGGTCGACCTGCGGCTTCACGTTCTCCCAGCGGTATTCGCGGAGGGAGTCGACCTGGATTTCGATGTCGAAGTGGCCAATGTTGGAAACGATGGCCTGGTCCTTCATCTGCAGGACGTGGTCGTGCGTGATGATGTCGCGGCAGCCGGTGGCGGTGACGAAGATGTCGGCCACGGGTGCGGCTTCTTCCATGGTCACGACGCGGAAGCCTTCCATGGTCGCCTGGAGGGCGTTGATGGGGTCGACTTCGGTGACCCAGACCTGGGCGCCATAGTTGCGGGCGGCCTGTGCGGAGCCCTTGCCGACCTCGCCATAGCCGGCGACGACGACGATCTTGCCGGCGACCATGACGTCGGTGGCGCGCTTGATGCCGTCGATGAGGGATTCGCGGCAACCGTAGAGGTTGTCGAACTTGGACTTCGTAACGGAGTCGTTGACGTTGATGGCGGGGGTGAGGAGCGTGCCCTCGGCTGCCATCTGGTAGAGCTTGTGGACGCCGGTCGTGGTCTCTTCGCTGAGGCCGACGATGTTCTCGAACATGTCGGGGAACTCGTCGTGGACCATTGCGGTCAGGTCGCCACCGTCGTCGAGGAGCATGTTTGGCCCCTTGCCTTCGGGCCAGCGGAGGGTCTGACGGATGCACCAGTCATACTCTTCGTCGGTTTCGCCCTTCCAGGCGAAGACGGGGATCCCGGCTGCGGCGATAGCGGCAGCAGCATGGTCCTGGGTGGAGAAGATGTTGCAGGAGGACCAGCGGATCTCAGCGCCGAGCTCGGTGAGGGTTTCGATGAGCACGGCGGTCTGGATGGTCATGTGGAGGCAGCCGGCGATGCGGGCGCCTTTGAGGGGCTTGTCCGGGCCGTAGCGCTCGCGGATGGCCATGAGGCCGGGCATTTCGCGTTCGGCGATGCGGATTTCGTGACGGCCCCAGTCGGCCAGGGTGATGTCTGCGACCTTATAGTCGGTTTCAGTACTGCCCTGTGAGGGGGCACCTGCGGTCTGAGTCATACGTGTGAATTCACCTTTCTGCGTTCCTGGGTACAGCCCGGCCCCGAGCAACAGGCGTACCAGGGATGGTCGGATATGGGGGTGGGCCGCCGCGGTTTCGTCGCGGCGGCTGTGCTTTAGGCGGGGGTGGCTACAAAGAACCCCTGGCTTATTTTACCCGCGCGGGCGGAATCGACCCAAAGCTGGAGAGCGGCGACGGTCCTATCGAGCTGTTCTTCTGGCACTTTGCCGACGAGGTTGTCGCGCTGTGCCTTGAGCTGTTCGAGGACCGAGCCATAGGTGGGGGCGACGTTTGCGCTCCAGTCTTCTTCGACCTGGATGCGGAAGCCTGCTTTTTCGAGGCCTTCGCGGTAGTCGGGGTAGTCCCACATCTCGGGGCTGCGGACGCGCTCGTAGATTGCCTGGCGGTCTTCCTGCGAGACGTCGCGCTTGACGAGGAGGTCGGAGATGACGAGGCGGCCGGTTGGCCGGAGGACGCGCTTGCATTCCCGGAGGATCTGGAGTTTGTCGGCCCCATGAAGGAAGGCTTCCTGGCTCCAGATGACATCGAAGCTGTTGTCTTCGCTCGGGATGTTATGGAAGTCGCCGTATTCGAAGCGGACAGTGTCGCCGAGCCCGGCTTCCTGCGCGCGCCGGGTTGCGAGTTCGAGTTCTTTCTCGCTGATGTTCTGGCCGACGACGGTGCAGCCATATTCTTTTGCGAGGAAGATGGCTGTGGCGCCGTAGCCACAGCCGACATCGAGGACGTGGGTACCGCGTTCGATGCCGGCGTTCTTTGCCATGATGCGGTTGGTGCGGTCCATGGCGGTCTGGAGGTCGTCGCCGTCCTGCCAGGTGCCCATATGGACGTTGTCCTGCCAGAGGCGCCGGTAGATTTCGTCAGCGGGGCCGTCGTAGTACCGCTGGGTTTCGTCGACGACGTCGCGGATGGTGTCGCTCATAGGTCGGCTCCTTTCGTTGTCGCGGTTGGTGGGAGCGCGCTGCGACGGTTAACCAGCGACCGCGACGTGAACGAGGAAGTCGGCGTCGTTGGGGTCGTAGTCCGCCTTGAAGTCGCCGTAGGTCTTGAGGTCTTTGAACCCGGCGTCCTTGAGGAGGGCGGTCATCTTGCTGGCGCGGATGGGAAACATGGTGAGGTGATGCTTTGAGCCGTCGGGGAAGCTGTATTCGAATTTGACGGCGTTATCGTCGATTTCGATAGGGCGGGCGTCTACTTCTTTGCCGACGTAGTAGTAGCTGTGCTTGGAGTTAAAGCCCTGGTCGAGGATGCTGTCGTAGTTTCGCTGGTCGATGACGAGGATGCCACCGGGGCGCAGGGCGCGGCGGAATTCGGCGAGTGTCTTTACGCGGTCGTCTTCATCGAAGAGGTGTGTGAAGGCGTTACCAAGGCAGACGATGGCATCGAACTGGCCGTCGATGCTTGCTGAGAGTTCCCGCCAGTCAGCGACGATTGCGGGGAATTCGGTGTTCCATGCTGCGGCATTTTCTTTGGTTTTGCGGATCATTTCTTCGGCACCGTCTGCTGCGACGACGTCGAATCCATCCCGCTTGAGCATGACTGCGTGGAAGCCTGTGCCCGTTGCTGCGTCGAGGACGCGCTTGCAGCCGTATTCGTTCAGAAGTTTGGTGAAGAAGCCGTCTTCACCCTTCTCGCGGCCTTCCCAGTTGATGAGTTCGTCCCACTTGTCGACGAATGATGGTTTGTATTCTTCGAGGTATTGGTCCGAGGTGATCTCGTCCTGGGTTGCCTGTCCTCTTGCGTCAGCCATACGCGTTTCTCCTTTTCGTGTTGGGCGTGCTGGTTCCTGGGCGGGGCGCCGTCCACGAGCATAGGAGTCAAAGTACATCGAGTGACGGATGGTTGCGCCCGCTGACGCCGCGCACAGGTTGTTGAGAGTTGAGGGGAGTGACTCCTCGGCAGCGGCGCCCGGTGCTCTGAGGTTAGTGTAATCCCGCGTAGTCTACAACAGCGGCGCGGGAGTTTGGTGGGATTGAGGCGGTGATGGGCAAGATTTTGATGCTGCTGTCACTGTGTTTATCGGCGGGGCGCGGGGAGGTTTGGCGAGAATCGCGGGGGCGAGAGGTTTCATGTCTGGACGAATCGGGGTAGAGTACCGAGGTCAGTGGGCGTGGATACCATGTGTTATCGCTGCGGTATCCATGCCAGTGGCCAGTCGAGATACTCGGCGTTCGCGCGCAACTTATGACGACGCCAAACACTGGGATTGCGCTCGATTTCCGCTCCATCATGGCGTACACGACACTTGCGCGAGCCATACTCGGCGGCCTATACGCCCTATACATTTCCCCAGGAGCGGTCGAGCCGGAAGGAAGGAAGCAGAACCTCTATGTCTTTTAAATCGCTCTTCACGTCGGAGTCGGTGACGGAAGGTCACCCGGACAAAGTAGCCGACCAGATCTCGGACTCGGTGCTCGACGCCGTGTTTACCGAGGACCCGGAATCTCGTGTCGCGTGTGAAACATTTCTCACGACGGGGCATGTTTATGTCGGGGGGGAGATCACGACGAAGGCCCAGCCGAACATCCCGAAGGTGGTGCGGCAGACGCTGAAGGACATCGGGTACACGAAGGAGAGCGGCTTTGACGCTGACTCCGTCGCTGTCTCGGTGGCACTGGACGAGCAGTCGCCGGACATTTCGGGCGGTGTGAGCAACGCACTCGAGACCCGGACGGGCGAAAGCGACGACCCCTACGCGAAGCTTGGCGCTGGCGACCAGGGGATGATGTTCGGCTATGCGTCGGACGAGACAGACGTGCTGATGCCGACCCCGATCCACCTCGCGCACCGGATGGCGGAGCGGCTGGCGAAGGTCCGCCATGATGGGACGGTCCCGTTCCTGCTCCCTGACGGGAAGACGCAGGTAACGATCACCTATGACGGAAACGAGCCGGTGGCGGTGGACACGGTGGTCGTGTCGTCGCATCACCTCCCGGGTGTTGACCTGGACAACGAGATTCGCCCGGCGATCGAGCAGCACGTTGTGCGGCCGATTCTGCCGGACAACCTGGACCAGTCGAACATGCGGCTCTTTGTGAACCCTTCGGGCCGGTTCGAGGTTGGTGGTCCGGTTGCGGACGCTGGCCTGACGGGCCGGAAGATCATTGTGGACACCTACGGTGGTTTCGCCCGGCACGGCGGTGGCGCCTTCAGTGGGAAGGACCCGTCGAAGGTTGACCGCTCGGCGACGTATGCGGCCCGCTGGGTTGCGAAGAACGTTGTGGCGGCGGGGCTGGCCCGGCGTGCCGAGGTGCAGCTTGCCTACGCAATCGGTGTTGCGCAGCCGGTTTCGATCCGCATCGACACGTTCG
This sequence comes from Dehalococcoidia bacterium, assembly GCA_007118095.1. Lineage (GTDB taxonomy): Bacteria > Chloroflexota > Dehalococcoidia > Tepidiformales > Tepidiformaceae > SLAK01. The sequence continues at coordinate 18,483 of SKSF01000094.1, read as the reverse complement.
GCACGGGCCGGATCCCGGATGAGCAGATCCTTGCGGCGATCAATGAAGTCTTTGACCTCCGCCCGGCGGCGATCATCGACAAGCTGAACCTGCGCCGCCCGATCTACCGGAAGACGGCGGCCTACGGCCACTTCGGCCGTGTTGGTGACAGTTTCCCCTGGGAGGAAACGAACCGCGTGGACGAGCTCCGCGCGGCGGCTGACTCGGTGCCGGCGGCACGCGGGTAGCATTTCACAACCAGTCGCCGGTGTGCGGGGCACGGATGTCGTCCCGCACACCGTTGCGACGTGCTTCACACGAGGCATTCACAGCCTCGAGCCGCAGGCGATTATCATAGTCTGCGACGCGTGGTCACAAGCGGTGCAGAACACCCGTGAGGCCCCGAGGCGACGGCCCCGCGATATATGATTCGCAGAACAGGGGCCAGGGAGAGATACAGTGGCAACGAATAACGACAGCAGCGCCGCGCCGGCGATTGACCCGGCTGCCCGCCGGCAGCGCATCGAGCAGCTGCACGAAGAGATGAAGCAACGGATCCTGGTGCTTGATGGCGGCTGGGGCAGCCTTATCCAGGGATACAGGCTGGAGGAAGCGGATTTCCGGGGTGAGCGTTTCAAGGACTGGCACATTGACCTGAAGGGCAATGGCGACCTGCTGAACCTGACGCGCCCGGATATCGTGCGCGAGATCCACGAGAAATACCTGGCAGCCGGCGCGGATATCACGTCAACGAACACGTTTACTTCGTCGCGGATCGCGCAGGCGGATTACGACATGAGCGACCTCGCCTATGAGATGAACCAGGCGAGCGCGAGCCTTGCGCGCGAGGTCGCGGACCGCATGACTGCGGAAGACGGGAAGGTGCGCTGGGTTGCGGGGGCGCTGGGTCCGACGAACCGGACGGCGTCGCTTTCGCCGGATGTGAATGACCCCGGCGCACGCAATGTGACGTTTGATGAGCTCCGCGCGGCGTACCGCGAAGCGGCCGAGGGCTTGCTAGCGGGCGGCGCGGACATTTTGCTGATCGAGACGATCTTCGACACGTTGAACGCGAAGGCGGCGATCGTTGCGCTTGAAGAGCTGTTCGAGGAGATGGGCGAGCGAATCCCGGTGATGATCTCGGGCACGATCGTTGACCTTTCGGGCCGGAACCTCTCGGGGCAGACGGTGGAAGCGTTCTGGATTTCGGTGGAGCATGCGCGACCGATCTCGGTCGGCCTGAACTGCGCGCTTGGCGCCGACCAGATGCGGCCACACATTACAGACCTGTCACGGATTGCCGACGTAGGCGTTTCGGCATACCCGAACGCGGGACTGCCGAACGACCTTGGTGAATACGATGAGACGCCGGAAGATATGTCGACGGCGCTGAAGGACTGGGCGCGCGATGGCCTGCTGAACATTGTGGGCTCGTGCTGCGGGAGTACGCCGGAGCATACGCGCGCTATCGCGGAAGCGGTTCGCGGCGTCCCGCCGCGGCCCATTCCTGAACACAACGACGGCGCCCTGCGCCTTTCGGGCCTGGAGCCCTTTATTCTTTCGGATGGTGCGGACGAGGAGGCGGCTGCGACGCCGGGGGCATGAGGCTGCGCAGGGAAACCGATGCAATTGGGAGCATAACGTGAAAACTGCCTCGTTCATTAATATTGGCGAACGTACCAACATCACGGGATCGGCACGATTCCGCCGGCTTATCCATGCGGAGGATTATGGAACGGCCGTGGAAGTTGCACGGCAACAGGTTGAAGCTGGTGCACAGATCCTCGACGTGAACATGGACGATGCCATGCTCGACGGCGAGGCAGCGATGCGCCGGTTCATGAACCTGCTCGCGGCGGAGCCTGACATTGCGCGGGTTCCGGTGATGATTGACTCCTCGAAGTGGTCGGTCATCGAGGCCGGCCTGCAGTGCGCGCAGGGGAAGGCAATTGTGAACTCGATCTCCCTCAAGGAGGGCGAGGAGCAATTCCTGGACCAGGCGCGGAAGCTCCGCCGGTATGGCGCTGCTGTCGTGGTCATGGCCTTCGACGAGCAGGGCCAGGCGGAAACGGCGCAGCACCGGTACGACATCGCCGAGCGGTCGTACAAGCTGCTCGTGGAGAAGGTCGGCTTTGCGCCGGAAGATATCATCTTCGACCCGAACATCTTCGCGGTTGCGACGGGGATCGAGGAGCATAACGAGTACTGCCTGTCGTTCTTTGAAGCGACGCGGATGATCAAGCGGCACCTGCCAGGCACCCATATTTCCGGCGGTGTCTCGAACGTCTCGTTCTCGTTCCGGGGGAACAACGTGGTGCGTGAAGCGATGCACGCGGTGTTCCTGTACCACGCTATCGATGCGGGGCTGGACATGGGGATCGTGAATGCGGGCGCCCTGCCGGTGTACGAGGAGATCCCGGAGGATCTCCGGGTGCGCGTGGAGGATGTCATCCTGAACCGGCGCCCGGATGCGACCGAGCGGCTGCTCGAGGTGGCGGACCAGTACAAGGGGGATGGATCGTCGTCGTCGACGGTGGACCTGAGCTGGCGTGAGAAGCCGGTTTCGGACCGCGTGAGCCATGCGCTCGTGAAGGGCATCGACGACTACATCATTGACGACGTGGAAGAGCTCCGGCTGGAGTCGGACCACCCGCTGGACGTGATTGAAGGCCCGTTGATGGACGGGATGAACGTGGTGGGTGACCTGTTCGGCGAGGGCAAGATGTTCCTGCCGCAGGTGGTGAAGAGTGCCCGCGTGATGAAGAAGGCGGTTGCTCACCTGTTCCCGTACATTGAGGCGCTCCAGGAGTCCGAAGGGGCGCAGAAGAACGGCCTGGTGGTGCTTGCAACGGTGAAGGGCGACGTCCACGACATCGGCAAGAACATCGTGGGCGTGGTGCTGCAGTGCAACAACTACGAGGTCGTGGACCTCGGCGTGATGGTGCCTTCACAGAAGATCCTGGACACGGCGGTTGAGCAGCAGGCGGACGCTATCGGGCTTTCGGGTCTGATTACGCCGAGCCTGGAAGAGATGACGTTCGTGGCCGCGGAGATGGAGCGACAGGGCTACAAGCTGCCGCTGCTGATTGGCGGCGCCACGACGAGCACGGTCCACACGGCGGTGAAGATCGCCCCGAACTACAGTGGCCCGACGATCCGTGTGGCGGACGCGTCGCGCGCCGTGGGTGTGGTTTCGAACCTGCTTTCGGAGACGCAGCGCGACAATTATGTCGCTGATGTGCGGCGCGAGTACGACGACATCCGCGCGAACCACATGGACCGGCGGGAGTCGGCGAACCGTTATCCGATCGAGGAAGCCCGCCAGCACCCGGCACCGGTGGTATGGGCCGGCTATACGCCGCCCGCGCCGAAGAAGCCGGGGATTACGACGTTGCGCGACTATCCGCTCGACGAGATTGCGGAGCGTATCGACTGGACCCCGTTCTTCCAGGTCTGGGAGCTGAAGGGCAAATTCCCGAAGATCTTGAAGGATTCGACGGTCGGGGAAACGGCACGCGGTGTGTATGAAGACGGCCAGAAGATGCTCAAGCAGATCGTGGAGGAAGGCTGGCTGAAGGCGCACGGTGTGGTAGGCCTGTGGCCCGCGAACAGTGTGGGCGACGACATCGAGGTCTACACGGACGAGTCGCGGACCGAGGTGCTGGCTGTGCTGCATACGCTACGGCAGCAGACGAGCAAGGACCGCGGGCGGCCGGAGAACTGGGCGCTTTCGGACTTTATCGCTCCGAAGGACAGCGGCATCCCGGACTACATCGGCGGGTTCGCCGTGACAGCAGGGCATGGCGCCGAGGAACGGGCCGCGGCTTTCGAGAAGGAGCACGACGACTACCACTCGATTATGGTGAAGGCGCTGGCAGACCGCCTCGCTGAGGCCTTTGCCGAGCGGCTGCATGAGCGTGTGCGGAAGGAATTCTGGGGCTATGCGCCGGATGAGGAACTGGACAACGACAGCCTCATCGCGGAGCGGTACCAGGGTATCCGCCCGGCGCCGGGCTACCCGGCGTGCCCGGACCACACGGAGAAGCGCACACTCTTCGACCTGTTGCAGGCGGAAGAGAACGCTGGCATTGAGCTGACGGAAGGCTTCTCGATGTGGCCGGGGGCAGCGGTGAGCGGCTTCTATTTCGCGCACCCGGACGCGCGGTACTTCGGCCTGGGCCGCATCGAGCGGGACCAGGTTGAGGACTACGCTGAGCGCAAGGGGATGTCGCTTGCGGACGCCGAGCGCTGGCTGGCGCCGAACCTGAACTACGAGCCCGGGGCAGCCGCGCCGGCTGCGGCGGCCTCAACATCCTGACGTTCCCGTAACGAACGTAAACAGGGCCGGCCCTCGGGGGGCCGGCCCTCTTTTTTGTGCGCGGCAACGGCTGCCTCCCGGGGAGCCGGACTGTGGGCCTGTACGCGACCCGGGTAGCGTCGACGAAGCCGTCGGAGTGCGGTTTTCCGGGCGCTGGTGATCGTCCTGGTGAAGGACAACAAAAAGCGGGCCAGCCTGTGTGGCTGGCCCGCTTCCGCTCGTGCCGGGTTGTTGATGTTTAGCCGGCGGGTTCCGGGGCGCGGCGGAGGTCGAGGTTCTGCACGATCTCGGTCGTCGCCTGGGAGAAATTGAGCGTGTACATGTGGAGGCCGGGCGCGCCCTTGTCGATGAGTTCCTGGGAGAGCTTCGTGGCGACCTCAACGCCATAGGCACGGCGGGCTGCCGCATCGTCGGGATGGGCTTCGAGGTATTTGCGGTGCTCTTCGGGGAACTCCGTATTGTTCATGGCGGCCATGCGGCCGACAAGCTCGGGATTCTGGGGTGGCATGATGCCCCCGATGATGGGCGTGTGGACGCCGCGGCGGGCCATTTCTTCAACAAAGCGCTCATAGTACTCGGCGCGGAAGAAGAACTGGGTGACGCCGAAGTCGGCCTCGGCAAGCTTCGCGGCCTGGTGTTCGAGGTCGGACTCGCGCGACTCGGACATGGGGTGGCCTTCGAGGTGGGCCGCGACGCCGATGGCGAAGTTGGTGCGTTCGCGGGCAAAAGCGACCAGCTCGCGGGCGAGCTTGAAGTCCTGCGTGGGCTGCTCCTCGTCGTTCTCGGGGAGGTCGCCGTGAAGCGCGAGGAGGTTTTCGATGCCGCTCGCCTGGTAGCGGTCGAGGATTGCAGCGATCTCGTCGCGGGTATGGGCGACGCAGGTGAGGTGCGGCATGGCTGTGATGCCGACTTCGTGCTGGATGTACTTGACCACCTCTTCCGTCGGGCCACGGGTCGTACCGCTGGGGCCATAGGTGACGGACATGAAGGACGGCTTCAGCTTTGCAAGACGTTCGAGGGTGCGGTTGAGCCGCTTTTCGCCCTCCTCGTCGCGCGGGGAGCTGAACTCGAACGAGATGGTGGGGGCCTGTGTTTCGATGAGCTTTGCGATGTTAGCCATAAGCGTTGGTACGCGCGGGAATCGCCCCTAGCGAGCGAAGCGCTGCGTCTCTCCTGACTGCGAGTGATGGGGCCATGGCTGGCCCGTGCGGGCAGTCACCGTCATGCGGCGCCTGCCTGCGCGTTCGGGAGCCAAGCGGCGATGCGCCTGGCCTGGGCTGAGGCCGACTCGGAAGCGTCGATGGTGATGCCTCCTTCGCTGGATTCGTCGACCGGTTCGTATGACCGGATCTGTTGCTGGTAGACGTCCTCGGTGGCGTCCGAGGTCGCCATGGGGTCGTGCCGGCGGGTGGCGATGCGTTCGAGGGCCGACTCGCCGGGCAGGATAAACGAGACGACGAGATGGGGCATACCGTCCGCGCGGGCGACTTCGGTCGAGGCTGTGCGGTCCTCGCGGCGCGGATGGACGGCGTCGAGCACAACTGGCCGCCCCCGCTGCAGGTGCGCGGCAGCGCGGCGCCGCATCTCGTCGTAGGTCTTCCGGGTCATCTCTTCGGAGTAGATGCCCTCCTGGAAGTCTGTACTGGCGCGGTCGTGCCGGTGAATGCCGGCGAGCGTCTTCCGCACGGAGTCGGAATTAATGTACGCGGCGCCTGCACGCCCGGCGACCGTGGCTCCGACGGTGGATTTACCGGTGCCGGAGGGTCCGCTCAGGACGAGCAGAACCGGCCCGGCCTGGCGATTGACGTACGAGGAGGCCAGGTGGAAGTAATGCCGCGCGGAGCGCCGGAGGGCTTCGCGCTGGCTGGCATTCACTTCGGCCTCGCTGGCGCCCATGGACTCGACCTTGCCACGCACGAAGGCGCGCAGGGCGCGATAGAAGGGCTGGAGCAGGCCGAGCGTCTCGTCGCCAGAGGCGGCGACATACCGGCCCACGAACTCTTCACTGAGCTCAGGCCAGCCGCGCGCTTCGAGATCCATCGCCAGGAAGGCAACCTCGTAGCCGACATCCTGGTAACGGAACTGGAACGCTTCGGAGAACTCGATGCAGTCCACAACCTGGATGTCGTCTTCGTCGTCACCGAACACGTAGACATGCTGAGCGCGGAGGTCGCCGTGTCCTTCGACGACGCGGCCGTCGGCCAGGCGCTGGTCGAAAAGGTCCGCCTCACGGTCGATGGTGCCGGTGATGAACTGCTGCAGCTCACGAGCGTCACTCTCGTCCCAGGTGTCCCCGATAAATTTCTCGGCCTCGCGGTACTCCTCGGCCCACCACCGGCGCAGTGCCTCGGCGCCGGCAAACGCCGGGTCGGCCGGCACAGCAGGCGCCGCTTCATGGAAGCGTATGAGCTTTGCAACGAGCCGTTCGAGTATGCGCGGTGGCACTTCGCCAGCTTCGAGCAAAGCCTGGAGCGTGCGGTCCTCGGAAAGGCGATGCATCTTCACCGCCCATTCGACGACCGTGGCGTCGCCGGGGTCTCCGGGGTCTCCGGGCGGATCGATTTCGAAGTGCCCATCCACGTGCTGGACGACCGGAACCACCGCGATGCCGACAGCGGGCGCGAGACGGCTATTGAGCCGAATCTCGGCGTGGCAGTTTTGCTCGCGGGTTTCGAGGTCGACCTGGTTGATGAAGCCGAGGTCGACGGGCTTCTTCGTTTTGTAGACAACGTCGCCGGCGAGGAAGACGTACGAGATGTGCGTCTGGATGAGCTCGACATCCGGCGGGTTGTGAGGGTAGGCGGCGGGGTCGAGGAGCGCACGGACATAGCCCGGGAGGGCTGAGCCGTTCGCATCCCCGTTTCCGCCACGGGTACTCATGCGCGCGCTCCCGCCGTGTCTTTTTCCGGCGCCTTTTCGGCAGGAGGCTGGCCGGCGCCCTCGCCGGCAGGTTGCCAGCGGAGCACAGGGCGGCGCGCCGCCGTGGCTTCGTCGAGGCGGCCGATCGGCGCCGTGGTGGGCGCCTCGTGGAGGAGTCCAGGCTCGTTTGCCGCTTCTTCGGCGATAGCGATGAGCGCTTCAGCGAAGGCTTCGACACCCTCCCGCGATTCGGTTTCGGTCGGTTCCATCATCAGCGCTTCGGCGACGATGAGGGGGAAGTAGACCGTGGGCGGATGGAAGCCCATATCGATGATGCGCTTGGCGATGTCGTAGGTGCGGATACCGTGGTCGCGCTTCTGCCGGGAGCCGGAGAAGACAACCTCGTGCATGACGCGGCTGGGGTAGGGCAGCGCGTAGTGGCCTTCGACGAGGGTGCGAAGGTAGTTGGCGTTCAGTACCGCTGTCCCGGAGGTCTCACGGAGACCTCCGAAGCCCAGCGTGCGGATATAGGTGTACGCGCGGATGAGCACGCCCACATTGCCATGGAACTGCTGCATTCGGCCGATGGACTGTGAAGGCCGCTCCAGGGCGTAAGAGGGCTCTTCGGCGCTGCCGGAGCGGGTAATCACCGGTGCGGGGAGGTAGTGGGCAAGCTCGTTCGTGGTGCAGACGGGCCCGGCGCCGGGGCCACCGCCACCATGCGGCGTGCTGAAGGTCTTGTGCAGGTTGAGGTGGCAGACATCGAAGCCGAGGTCGCCGAAGCGGATGCGCCCGAGGATGGCGTTGAGGTTCGCGCCGTCGCCGTAGACATAGCCGCCGACGTTGTGGACTTTCTTGACGACGTCTTCGATGCCCTTTTCCCAAAGGCCAAGCGTGCTGGGGAGGGTGATCATGAGCGCGGCGACGGTGTCGTCGAGCTCCCGCTCGAAGGCTTCCGGGTCCATGCAGCCATCGGGGCCACTGGGAATCTCGGTGACCGTGAATCCGACCATCGCGGCGGTGGCGGGGTTGGTGCCGTGCGCACTGTCGGGGACGAGGACGCGGCGACGCCGATCGAGCTCGCCCCGGGCTTCGATGGCGCGCTTGATCATGAGCATGCCCGCGAATTCGCCCTGGGCACCGGCGGCGGATGCGAGGCCAACGGCGGGGAGGCCGGTGATGTTCCCCAGCGCCTCCTGGAGGTCGTAGAGGATGCCCAGCGTCCCCTGGACGTTTTCGTCGGCCGCCAAGGGGTGCATGTTCGAAAAGCCGGGGGAGTTCGCCACCAGGTCATTGACCTTGGGGTTGTACTTCATGGTGCAGGAGCCGAGCGGATACGAACCCGAGTCGACGCCGAAGTTAAGCGTGGACAGGCGTGTGTAATAGCGGACGAGTTCGCCCTGGCTGAGCTCTGGCAGGTTGACGTTGTCGCGGAGGAGGTGGGAGGGGGGCGACTCGGCGCGCTCACCGTCCCACCGGCTCACTTCGACGCCGCGGCGGCCGGGACGGCTGCGGTCGAAGGTGAGGTTGGCTCCGATATCCTGTTGGGGTCCATTGGCATTCATGCGTGGGCCTCTCCAATCTGGGCAAGGGCGGTGACAAGCCGGTCCACATCCCCGGCCGCGGTCGCTTCGGTGACGCAGAAGAGGGACGCGTCGCGCGCTTCGGGTTCGGGGCGGTCCGAGACGTCGAGTCCGCCTTTTATGTCATGCTTTGCGAGCTCTTCTGCGAGCTGCGCGGGGGAAATGGGGCCTCGGACGAGGAACTCCTGGAACCAGGGGCCGCGCTCGACCACTTCGAACCCGGGGAGCGCGCTGATGCGCGCGGCGGCATCGTGTGCCTGCTGGTAGCAGTAGTCCGCAGCGTCGCGGAAGCCCTCGCGGCCCATCGCCTGGACGGTGATGGTGAACGCGAGGGCGATGAGCGACTGGCCGGTCGACAGGTTCGACGTGGCACGCTCGCGGCGGATGAACTGCTCGCGGGTCTGCAGGGTGAGGACATAGCCAGTGCGAGGTTCCCCGCCGTCGGGCCCGTGGAGCTCCTGCGCCCGGCCGACGATGCGGCCGGGCATCTGGCGGAGAAACTGCTGGCGTGCGGCGAAGACGCCGAGTGACGGGCCACCGAAATTCGGCGGGCCGGCCAGGTCGCGGCCTTCGCCGGTGACGATGTCGGCGCCTGCTTCACCTGGCGAGCGGAGCAGGCCGAGGGTAAACGGGTCGGCCATGACGACGGCGAGCGCGCCGGACTCGTGCGCAGCGGCGGCAAGCGGCTCAATGTCACGGATTGTCCCGAGGAAGTCGGGCTGCTGCACGACAAGGCAGGCGTGTTCGCTGGTGACGTCGGAGGGGTCAGTTATGACATCGACCCGGAGGTCGACGCCGTAGGCATAGGTTCGGACGACGTCAACGGTATTCGGGTGTAGCGGCTCGAGGAGCGCAACGGCATTCCGGCGCGTGTGGCGCGCAGCCAGGAGGCAAGCTTCAGCAGTGGCGCTGGCGCCGTCGTACATCCCGGTGTTGGATACGTCCATACCGGTGAGTTCGCAGATCACGGACTGGTATTCGAAAGCAGCCTGCAGCGTGCCCTGGCTGATTTCGGGCTGATAGGGGGTGTACGAGGTCGCGAATTCCGAGCGCGAGACCAGGTAGGGCGTGACAGCGGGGATGGCGCGGTGATATGCACCGGCGCCCAAGAACGACGGACGCCCGCCCGTGGCGCCGCTGTTCTGTGCTGCACGGCCCTGCAGGTGCTGGATGAGCTCGTGTTCGGGCAGTGCGGGCGGCAGATCGATGGGGGGGTCGCGGTAGTCCGCGGGGAGCTGGTCGAAGAGTGCATCGACTGATGAGACGCCGATGCGGTCAAGCATAATTTCGCGGTCGGCGTCCGTATTGGGAATATACGGCGTTGGGGCACGGCCCCCTGATGATGGCATGTTTGCTCCTTCCGTCAGGGTGGTCGCCGAGAAACGGGTTTCGAAGTACGGACGTTTAGTCGGACGAGAGCTGGGCCTGGTAGTCCGCAGCGTTGAGGAGGTCGTCGAGCTCGGTTGGGTCGGCCAGGCGGACACGAATGAGCCAGCCGTCGCCATAGGGCGATTCGTTCACGAGCTCGGGTTCCTCGGCGAGTCGTTCGTTGCGCGCGAGTACTTCGCCACCCACGGGCATATAGAGGTCTGATACGGCTTTGACTGATTCGATGACGCCGAAGGCATCGCCCTTTGCAAACGAGGCGCCCGGCTCGGGGAGGTCAACGAATACGATATCGCTCAATTCGTCCTGGGCATAGTCGGTGATACCGATGTCGGCTTCGCCGTCCTGTTGACGAACCCACTCATCTTTTGGTGTGTAGCGAAGTTCTTCGGGAAATTCCATGGTTACGCGCTCTCCTGGTCTGGCTGTTGGCGGCGGTAGAAAGGCCGCCGTACGACCTCGGCCGGGATGCGCTGACCGCGCACCTCGATAGCCAGCCGGGTCCCAATGTCGGTGTATTCGCGGGGGAGATAGCCCATCGCAATGCCGGTGCGGAGCGTTGGGCTGAAGGCGCCGCTCGTGAGCGTGCCAATTTCGGTGTCTTCGTGATCCCGGACGGAATAGCCGGGGCGGGGGACACCGCGGTCGAGCAGTTTGAGGTGGGCGAGCCGCCGCTTGGGCGGGGTAGCGGACTCGCTTTCGAGGGCGTCGCGCCCGGTAAAGGCGGCGCCGTCCTCGAGCGTGACTGCCCAGCCGATACGCGCCTGGTAGGGCGTGGTTTCGGGCCAGATGTCGTTGCCGTGCAGGGGAAGGGCCGCTTCGAGCCGGAGGGTATCGCGGCAACCGAGCCCGGCGGGGGTGACTCCAGCGTCTACGAAGGCGTCCCAGAGGGCCGCGCCAGTAGCCGGGGTCATCACGATCTCGGCGCCGTCTTCGCCGGTGTAGCCCGTGCGGGAGAGGAGTAGCGTCTCGCCGTTGTACTCGATCTCGGTGCAGGTGCGCGGTTTCAGCTGGTCGATAGCAGGGCCGAGGACGCGGCTCACGGCGGCAACTGCTTCGGGCCCCTGGACGGCGAGCATGACGGTCTCGCGGCCGACGTCTTCGGCTGTGCCGTCGGTCGCGGCGGCGAGGCGCGCGGCATCGGGTTCGGCGTTGCCGGCGTTGTGGACGACAAACCAGCGGTCGTCACCGACGTGGAAGATGAAGACGTCGTCTTCGATCCCACCGTCTTCGTTGCAATAGAGGGAGTAGTGGGTACCCCCCAAGGGGATCCTTGAGGTGTCGTAGGTACTCACGGCGCGGATCTGGTGCGCCGCACCCGATCCGCGAACCCAGACGCGTCCCATGTGCGAGACATCGAACATCCCGGCGCGCTGCCGAACGGCTTCATGTTCGGCGACGATGCCTTCGTACTGGAGGGGCATGTTCCAGCCGGCGAAGGGCATCATGCGGGCGCCGGCGTCGATATGCTTCTGCTGGAGCGGCAGGCGTTTGAGTTCGGATGGTGTTTGCTGCGTTTCGGTGCTCATGGTGTGACCCCCTGTCGCGCGGGGGCGAGCATCTCCACCGCTTCCTGGACCAATTCGGCGGGCAGGTCAGCTTCTGTGGTGCTACAAGCCTGCGCGCATTCGTTAATGAGTGCTTCGGCGACGGCGTCCCAGGTCGCGCCAGGGGCGGCGTCTTCGACGCTACCGGTGGTCGCCGGCTCCCAGTCGAGGCCGAGCGATTCGTACACGGGTACCAGTACATCCCGTACCAAGGCCGTCCCGGAGACGACGATGACGCCGCCGACGTGTGCACCACCGCCAACAACGCGCTGGCCGAGCCCGGCGATCTTGATACGCCCGGCATGATTCACGCTGAAGTCGCCGGGGCAGTATTCGCCGGGAACTTCGCCGACACGGGCATCGAGGCCGACGGCGGCCATGGCAGTGGCGACGCGGTGTGCCGCTTCGCAGAAGCGGTCGCGGATGCGCTGGCGCGCGTCCGGGTCGCGCATGGTCCAGGCAAAGGCGATGGTTTGTTCGTGGTAGACCGCCGCATGCCCGCCGACCAGGCGCTCAACGGGCGCGAACCCGTGATCGCGAGCGGCGGCGCGGGCGCGCTGATACCCGGTACGGCGCCGGTCGGAAGGGCCAAATGCAACGAGGCGTGGCGGCCGGAAGACCCGGAGGGTATCTGGCTGGCGCCCGGCAGCGACGTGCTCGAGAAGACGGCGCGAGATCAGCGCGTCCAGCTCGGGTGGGTCGGAGAACGCCTGCCGGCAGACCCGAAGGTCGGTGTCGTGGGATACAGCCGGCGCCTTCGATTGCGGGGATGAGAGCGCATCAACGATGGCAGACCTCCATGCCGCGAATCGGCGTGAGATGCGGGCGGTACCAGCGAAGCGGGTGCGTGCTGGCCAACCCGACGTATCAGTCTAACAGGTTATCTGTCACACCCCAGAACGGCCAGACGGGAATGTGCGGAATGTGATGTATGGGGAATCAATCGCGTTTGGTTTGGTGTAAACAATCGCTCAGCCCTCACCTTGCTGCTGTTCCCTTCGAAGGCGCTCCGTATGCCGGCGATTGAGTTCGGCACCTTCCTGCATGAACTTACAAAACAGCCGGATCTCGTCGTTTGAGTATTGCTGCAAGACCTCCATGCCCTCCGCGCCGAGCGGCCCGTAGACTTCGCCACCTTTCTGAAAGCCTTCATCGGTAACCTTTATGAAAACACGCCGGCGATCCGTCTCGTCGCGGTAGCGTTCGACAAAGCCGGCACGTTCGAGGCGGTCAATGACCGCGGTGATGGCACCCGTGCTCATACCGCTGGCCTCTGCAAGCTGCCCGGCGGTCATGGGGCCCTGGAAGGCCAGGAGGTCGGCGCAGCGCTGGTCGGTGCGGTTGAGGCCAAGGACTTCAGACGCCGCCTGGTCGAACCCGTCGACGGCATTCTGGAAAGCCCGGATGTGGGTGACGAGCTCGCCCAGGAGTTCGTCTCGCAGTGAGAAGTGCTTTTCGTTTGACATTCGAAAGATCTGTCGTTCAAGATACTCGACGATGGAAGGGATTATACGGGAACGCGAAGCAGACAGTAAAAGCCGAGGCCTTTGTCGGCGCCCCAGCGCGGGTCCGTCCGCCACTGACGGGGGTTGCAGATGAGGTGAGACAAGGATGCGCGTCGCGGGCCGTGCGGCAACACGGCCGCGACGCCAGACCAGACCGAAGCACGTTGACGTGCTCCTGTGCCCGGACTCCACCGCAAGGATAGGCAGGAGGGCTGCCAGCGTGCCAGTCCGCGGCCCCGCGCCGCATGAGCACCGGAGGAAACCTGATGTCCGAATCATCATCACTTCCAGCGGCGCGCGGCACCGGCCCAGGCTCGCGGGCCGGACGCCTTGCGGCGATACCGTCGGGGCGGCGCACCAAGTGGTTCGTCCTCGGAGCGTGGCTTCTGATCATTGTGGTGGCGAGCCCGTTTGCGGCGCGGCTGGGGTCGCTGGAAGAGAACGACCCCTCGGCGTGGCTGCCCGCAGATGCGGAATCACTCGCGGTGAGCGAGCTGCAAGCCGAGCTGGCCGGGAACGATGTGCTCCCGGCGGTGGTCGTATACCACCGGGAGGAGGGGCTGACTGCGGATGACCGGTCGCAGATGGCAGCGGACCGGGATGCGCTTGCGAACTGGTTCCCCGGGACGCCACCTGGCGAAGTGGTCGAGGCGCCGGACGGGCAACTGGCGATGTATTCGCTGCCGCTGGCGCACGGCGAAGACGAGACTATCGAAGCCGTCGAGTCCATCCGCGAGGAAATCGGCGAGCCCGGCGGCGGGCTCGAGGTGGCGGTGACGGGGCCGGCGGGTGTGACGACCGACCTTGTCTCGGTGTTCGACGGCATCAACACGCGACTGCTACTGACGGCCGTGGCCGTGGTGACGGTGCTGTTGCTGCTGATCTACCGGAGCCCGTGGCTGTGGTTGGTGCCCATCCTGACGGTAGGCGCGGCGTATCAGCCGGCGATGGCAGGCATCTACGGCGTGGCGTCGCAGTTCGGGGTGACGGTGAACGGGCAAAACCTGGGCATCCTGCCGGTGCTGGTATACGGCGTTGGCACGAACTATGCGCTGCTCTTGATTTCGCGGTACCGGGAGGCGCTGCGGTCACACGAGGACCGGCACGAAGCGATGGCGCTGGCGCTGCGGAAGGCGGGCCCGGCCATCCTGGCGTCGGGCGCGACATCGTCGCTCGGGCTGCTTTGCCTGGTGGCGGCGGATCTTGCTTCGACACGGAGCCTGGCGCCGATGGCGGCCATCGGGATCGCCGGGGCGCTGCTGGGGATGCTGACGCTGTTGCCGGCTGTGCTGGTGATCGTTGGACGGCGAGTGTTCTGGCCGTTTGTGCCGCGCGCGGGCACAGATGGGCGTGACCCGGATGGCCCCTGGGCCGCGGTTGGCCGCGTGGTACGGCGGCGGCCGCGACCGGTGTGGATGGGCGCCGGTGCAGTGCTGCTGGTGCTGGCAATCGGGACGCTGGGGCTTGATACGACGCTTTCCCAGGAAGACCAGTTCCGGAACGAGACGGAAGGCATCCGGGGTCAGCAGCTCATTGGCGAGAGCTTCCCGGCGGGTGCAGGAGCGCCCGCAACCGTAATGGCCAACGCGGATGCCACGGACGCGGTGACCGCGGAAATGGAAGCGACTCGCGGCGTGGCGGGCGTGATGCCGGAGTACACGGCGGAAGGGGTCGCGGTGTTCTCGGTGACGCTGGCGGCGCAGCCGGAAAGCAGCGAGGCGCTGGCGACGATCGACCGGTTGCGGGATCGGTTGTCGGGGGTCGCCGGGGCCGAGGCGCTGGTGGGCGGACCGGATGCGACAGCGCTGGATATTGACCAGGCGAACGCGCGTGACCGGCAGGTGGTCATCCCGCTGGTGCTGGTGGTCATCCTGGGAATCCTTGGCCTTGTGCTGCGGGCGGTGGTGGCACCTGTCGTGCTCGCGACGACGATTGCCCTTTCGTTCGGGGCTTCGCTGGGGACGAGCGTGCTGGTGTTCGAACACCTCTTCGGGTTTGCGGGCGTCGATGCCTCGATGCTGCTGGTGGCATTCGTGTTCCTGGTGACGCTGGGCATCGACTACAACATCTTCATGATGACGCGGGTGCGGCAGGAAACCGCGGAACATGGGCCGCAGGAGGGCACAGTCCGCGGCATGGCGGCCACCGGCGGGGTCGTCAGCGCCGCGGGACTGGTGCTCGCATCGACCTTCGCGGTGGTGGGGGTGATGCCGCTGGTGATGATGGCGCAGCTAGGATTCATCGTGGGGTTCGGGGTGTTGCTGGAAACGTTTGTGGTCCGGTCGGTAGTGGTCCCGGCGCTGGCGCTGGACCTGGGGCGATGGATGTGGTGGCCATCGGAACTCTGGCGCAGGCCCACACCGCAGCGTGTACCCGCAACGCAGCCTGACGAGATGGAGGCGAGCGAAGTCCCGATGTGACTGGAAGGCAAGGCGGTAGCGCCCGCTGCCACCGCATTGCTGCCAGTTGCAGCCGGAGCGGGTAGACTGCCGCGTCATGAGGCTGCGACTGGACAAGCCATGGACCCCGCTCACGGATGAGACCGTGAAGCGCATCCCCGGCCAGCTGGGTGTGTACGAGCTGGCCGACGAGAGCGGCCGCGTGCTGTACGTGGGTATGGCAGGCGGCCGCTCGCTTTTCGGACTGCGCGGCGAAATCGGCCAGCATGCTGGCGGCACCGCGACGCAGTTCCGTTATGAAGTGAACATGCAGTACCTCACGCGGCACCAGGAACTGCTGATGCTGCATGTGGCAGACACGGGCGAACTGCCCGAACTGAACCGCACGAACCCGCCCGCCCGGCTCGGGCGGATTGGCTGAGAGGAGCGACGATGGACCTGGAGCCGACCGACGAACAACGCATGATCGTGGAAACGGTTCGCCGCTTCGTCCGCGACGAGATTGTGCCGCTCGAAGCGGACCTCGACCCGGACGCGAGCGCGCTGGTGCCGGAAGACCACGAGCGACTCGTGGAGAAGGTCCGGAGCATGGGCTTTTACGGGCTGGACATCCCCGTGGCGTACGGCGGGCCGGACATCGACATCGTGACGCGGACGCTCATGGCCATCGAGATGTCGCAGCACCGCGCGGGGCTCTACACGCCGTGCTACGGGGTGTTCGGCGGCGCCGGGCTGGCACAGCTCTTCGAAGCGAACGATGAGCAGAAGGACCGGTACCTGTACCCGACGCTGCGTGGGGAGAAGAAGGGGTTCTTCGGGCTCACGGAGCCTTCGGGTGGCAGCGACCCGGCGCGGGCTATCGAGACGAGTGCGGTGAAGGACGGCGATGACTGGGTCTTGAACGGCGCCAAGATCTTCATCTCGGGTGCGGACATGGCGGACTACGGGATAGTGTTCGCGCGGACGGACCCGAGCCGGGGGCGAGACGGGATCACGTGCTTCATCGTTGACACGGACATGCCGGGGTTCCATGTGCGGCGGGTGGTCCACACATTGCGGTCGACCAGCTATGCGACGGAGCTGCAGTTCGAGGATCTGCGGGTGCCAAGTAAGAATGTGCTGGGCGAGGTCAACCGCGGCTTCGCTATCGCGAACGACCGGCTGAGCCGCCAGCGCATCCCGTATGCGGCGGGGTGCATCGGGGTGGCGCAGAAGGCGCAGGAGATGACGATCGCCTACAGCAAGCAGCGGGAGACGTTTGGCGAGGTTCTGGCAAACCGCCAGTCGATCCAGTGGATGATCGTGGACAACGAAATCGACCTGCGGACGAGCCGGTGGCTGACGCTGGCGGCGGCGGACAAGGCAGAGCGGGGGGAACCGTTCCGAACGGAAGCGGCGATGGCAAAGCTAGTCGCGACGGAAGCGAGCGGTCGTGTGGTCGACCGGGCGATCCAGGTGCACGGTGGGTACGGCGTGACGAAGGACCTGCCGCTGGAGCGGTGGTACCGGGAGCTGCGCATCCGGCGGATCGGCGAAGGGCCGAGCGAGGTGCAACGGCTGATCATGGCGCGGGACCTGATCGGTGGAGCGTTTCATTAGCTGTTAGCTGCGAGCTATTAGCCACTGGAGTGGCCCTCACTGCCGGGAGATGAACGACGGAGGGCACGGCTGATGTTGCCGTGCCCTCCCGTTGTGCGGCGCCGTTTGGGCTGGTTAGACGAGGTCACCGCCGGCGGCGGGAGCCGTAGTGCCGTGCTCGCGGAAGGTCTTGATGACGTTGCGGCCGACGGTCCAGCGATGGACCTCGTCGGGGCCGTCGACGAGCCGCTGGGAGCGGATCGACGTATACCAGCGGGCGAGCGGCGTGTCCTGGCTGTAGCCCAGGGCGCCGTGGAGTTGGATGGCAGTATCAACCACCTGGTGGACCATGTTGGCCAGGAAGACTTTGGCGATGGAGTTCTCCTGGCGGAGGTCCATGCCCTTTTCGGCCTTGTAGGCGATGTGGAGCAGCATGAGCCGCGCCTTGTAGAGCTCGGATGCGCAGTCAGCGAGCATCCACTGGACGCCCTGGCGGTTTGACAGCGGCTGGCCAAAGGTCTCGCGATTGATGACGTGCTCCGTCGCCATATCGAGGGCGCGCTGGGCCATGGCGACGTTGTGCATGCCGTGACGCAGGCGGCCATAGGCGAGCCGGTGCTGGCCCATGTTGAAGCCCTGGCCTTCGCCGCCGAGGAGGTTTTCGTGGGGGACGACGAGGTCGTTGATGTGCACCTCGGCGTGGCCGCCGCCCATCTTGTGGGCGAGCGGGCCTTCGATGGCCATGGTGGGGATATCGCGCTGGATCTGGTAGCCCTCGTTGGGCAGTTCGACGATGAACGTGCTGAACTGCTGATGGCGGGGAGCATCGGGATTCGTCTTCGCCATGACAACGGCGATATCGGCGACGCTGGCGGCAGAGCTGAACCACTTTTCGCCGTTCAGAATCCAGTTGTCGCCGTCGCGGATCGCGCGAGTCTGCATGCCAGTGGCGTCGGCGCCGGCTGCCTTTTCTGTCATGGAGTAGCAGATGCGCTTTTCACCGTTGAGCAGGGGCTTGAGGAACTTTTCCTTCTGGAACTCGGTGCCGTGCTGCAGGAGGGTAAGCATGGTCGCGTCGTCGGGCCCCTGGGTATTCAGGGAAAGCGCGCCGAGGTAGCTTTCGCCGAGCTCCATCTGGACGAGCGCGTTTGCCAATGGGCCGAGGCCCATGCCGCCCCACTCGGGCGGGATGAATGGGCACCAGAGGCCCTGTGAGCGTGCTTCCTTGCGGAGCTCAGCGAGGACTTCCTTGAAGTCGCGGTCCCGTTCGGTGAGCTCTTTCTCCGCCGGGATGCAATAGTCGTCCACGAACTTGCGGACCTTGTCGCG
>SKSF01000098.1 GCA_007118095.1 Dehalococcoidia bacterium | reverse complement strand
GAGTGGATCAGCACGGTGGCGCTGGAGAACGCTCTGATGGCGCACCCGGCGGTGATGGAGGCGGCGGTGTTCGCGGGCCAGCATCCGAAGTGGGACGAGCGGCCCATTGCGGCGATCGTGCTCAACCCGGGACAGTCGGCCTCGGGGGACGACCTGGCGAAGCACCTGGAGGGAAGTTTCGCGAAGTGGTGGCTGCCGGACGCCTACCTGTTTGTGGACGAGATCCCGAAGACATCGGTGGGCAAGTTCCAGAAGCTGAAGCTTCGCGATGAGTACGGGGACTACCTGGTGAAACAGGGATAGCCCCCACCGGCGGAACGACAGCGAGGGCGGCCAACTGGCCGCCCTCGTTTTATCTGTGTCCCGGGATGTTCGCTGTTAGAAGACGCGGGGGCCGGAGGGTGTGGGGGTTGGTGTCGGCGGGTCCGGTATTGGCGTTGGCGTAGCCGTCGGGATGGGCGTCGGCGTCGCGGTCGGCGGCACCGGGGTCGCCGTCGGCTGGATGATGGGCGTCGGCGTCGCGGTCGGGGGCAGCGGCGTTGGCGTCGGGGTCGGCGTCGCTGTTGGACGCGGCGTCGGTGTCGCGGTTGGCACCGGGGTGTTGGTCGGCGCTGGCGGTGATGTGCCGCCGCCGGGCGAACTGCCACCGCCCGGGGAGCTGCCACCGCCGGGCGAGCTGCCGGGCCCGCTTCGGGTCGGCGTATTCGTTGGCGTTGGCGTTCGCGTCGGGGTGTTTGTCGCGGTCCCGGTGGGGTCGGGTGTGCCGGTGGCATCGAGGGTGCGGCTTGCGCCGGGTGTGCCTGTCGCGCCGGGTGTGCCTTCGGGCGTGGGTGTGGGGGTGATAGTGCCCGAGGGCCGGATATTGAGGTTCATCCACGATTCGGGGTCGACGGGGACGAAGTCGCGGCGGAGCTGGAAATGGAGCATCTCGGGTCCCCAGATGGTCTCTTCGGACCGGGCGACGACCGTTTCGCCGACTGTGACTTCGTCGTTTACGGAGACAAGGATCTCGCCGACGTGGGCGTAGACGGTGGTCCAGCGGGATTCGCCGCACTGGACGACGATGTAACCCTGGAGGGTGGCGGAGGAGCTGATGCCGGTTACCTGGCCAGTGCAGGCGGCGTAGATGTCGGCCCCGGGGTAGCTTGAGAGGTCGAAGTTGGTGCCGCCCAGGTAGTGGTTATCGCCCCGCTGTTCGCCGAAGCTGGCGCTGATCTCGTCCCAGTCGTCGAGCGGCGCGACAAGGTAGACGCCGGCGGGCGAGTCTTCGTCGCTTTCGTAGTAGACATCGGTGGCGTTGCCAGTCGCGTCATTAATCTGTGACACGGCGCCCTGGAGTGGAAGCTGGCCATTGTCATCGCCGCCGCGCGTTTGTGGCGTCGTGGCGGGCCGCTGGCCGTCGCGGTCGTCCGCGGGCTGGCGGCCATCCTGGCCGCCGGCCGGGGTTGGTGTCGTGTCTTCGCCATCATCGCTCGAGCCGCCACAGGCGATCATGACCGCGCCGGCGAAGAATGTGACACCAAGGAGGAGGAGGAGCGCACGCATTGTCACACCGGGGACAATCGGCACACTCGTGGCGGGTCTTTACTGTGGGGGTTACGAATGGGAGTCCCCGGGCAGCGAAGCGGGCGCGAGTGCGATTCACTGCCCCGGGGACGGGGTGATCAGCGGCCCTTGAAGACGGGGTCGCGCTTTTCGAAGAAGGCCTGGCGGGCTTCCTTCGCATCTTCACTTTCGAAGGCGCGGCGGATGTTGGCGAGCTCGTAGCGGAGGTGGCTTTCCAGGTCGATCGCAGTGGTGGCCTTCACCACGCCGCGCTTGGAGAGGCGGGCGGTGATCGGAGAGCGCTGCGCGATGAACTGGCAATACTCCTCGAAGCGGGCGGCAAAGCTGTCGTCGTCCACGACTTCGCCGGCGAGGCCGATGCGGACGGCCTCGTCACCTTCGACGGTGCGGTTTTCGAGGAGGAAGCGCATGGCGCCTTCGTAGCCGATCAGCTGAGGGAGTGTGTACGTCATGCCGCCGTCGGGAGACCCGCCGATGCGGGGGTAGCCGGCCATGAGCCGCGCGCTCCGCGAGACCAGCCGAATGTCGGCCGCGAGCGCAAGCGAAAGCCCGGCGCCGACGGCGACACCGTTGACGCCGGCGATGATGGGCTTGTCGCAGGCGGTGCGAAGGGACAGGAGGAAGCGTCCGACCCAGTGGACATCGTCGAGCTGGCGGTCCATGTCGGAGAGTGGGGATGCACTTTCGCCGGTGCCGGAGAGGTCGAGGCCGGCGCAGAAGCTATCGCCGGTACCGGTGATGGCGATGACCCAGGCGTCATCGTCGTGCGCCGCCTCTTCGACGGCGTTCACGATGCCCCAGGCGAGTTCTTCGTTGAGCGCGTTCTTCTTGTCGGGCCGGTTGAGCCGGATGGTGCGGACGTGGTTGTTGTTCGTAATGGAAACGAGGTCGCTCATGTGCTGCTCCTGGAGGGATGTGCCCCCGAGGATACGCGGCGGCGCCGGAGGTGAGCATGTCGGTCACGAGGCAGCCAGTTGTGCGCCCCGCAGCTCTGCACCCGGCAAGGGCGCAGAGCTGCATTGATCGATGCGTTTCCGTGGAAAGGGGCCAATCATTGCTTCCCGTTGCGGGAGGGGCGTTCGATGAGGATTTCGATGGTGCCAAGCTGGACGCGCGTCCCGTGTTCGGCCGGTACAGCCTCGCGGCGCTCGCCGTCTACGACGAGGCCGTTTCGTGAACCCACGTCGCGGAGGGTGATGCCCTCGTCCGTTTCGGCGAGTTCGGCGTGATGCCGCGAGATCGCGAAGCTGGCGAGCACCAGGTCGTTGTCGACGGCGCGGCCGATACGGAATGGAAGGTGCGGCACCGGGACCTGTTCGCCGCCGGAGAGGCGAAGCACGACCGTGGGGATAGTGCGTTTGTGTTCTCGTGGCCGTTTGGTTGCCCTGCCGACCGAGGGTAGTGCCAGGGGCCGGGGCTTGCGGACCGGTGCGGCGGCCACCCTGTCGGTGGGCGGCGCCGCCACCGGTTGTTCGGGGATGACCGTTACGGGCTCGGATGTGGGACGGCCGCCGGGGTCGTCACGAAACGAAATGAGGATGCGCTCTCCGTCGATGGGGACAGTGGCGTCGGTGCTGAAGTAGACGCGGCGCTCGCCGGCGGTCGTCCAACCTTCTTCGCGGCAGCGATCGTCGAGATAGGCGAGCAGTTCGCCGCGGATCTCGGGGATATCGGGGGCCATGCGGGCATAGCGGCGGGGGTGAAGCATGATACGGATGTCGTTCGGCGCTTCGCCGTCGCGGACCTTGCGTTCGAATTCGTGGATGAGCTTTTCGGCCTGGCGCCGGGGCTGGACGCCGGTGGCGAGAAAGCGGCGGGCGGCTTCGGACTTAAGCCGTTCGGGGAACAAATACCGCTCACGCACTCGTGGGACGCTCCATCAATAATAACTATGACTGCGGATGATTGGGGCCGTTGATGAAAACCCGGGTGACACATGCCGTCGCGGCGAAGGCAGTGAGCTCCCGCGGGGGTAAGTGACTCCCTCTCATTGTAGGGTCGGGGGGGCTATCAGTTCGCGGAAAGGAAAGAAGCGGGCATGTAATTTTTCCGCAGTCGATAGGCGTGTGTCATGTGGGGTTCGAGTGCGCGTAAGGCAGGATGAGAGATCCTGAGCGCCTGGCCGGTGTATACTCCCCGAACGTTCACTCGGGGGTGATAGCGATGAAGGTCCGTGCAGGTGACATTGCCGACCTAGGCCCGGCTTTCGCGCGACGAGACCAGGCACAGGTCGATAGCTATCCGCAAGACAATGTCGCAGACCTGCAGACTGCGGGGGTGTTCGGCGCGCCGTTCGGACCTGCCCTCGGGGGCGCCGGCTGGGACACCCTCGAGAGCACGATGGCCGTCGAGGAGCTGGCGGCGTGGTCGCCTTCGACGGCGCTGCTGGCCGCGATGCCGCTGGGCCTGGCGGGGGCGTTTGCCAGTGATGACGGGGTGGTCCCGGGCGATTACCGGGGGCGTTGGCTGGATGAGCAGCAGTGGTTGGCGGGACAGTACGTGGCGCACCATATCTTTGCTGCGTGCAATTCGGAAAAGGGCGCGGGAGGCTCGCTGGATGCAACGAAGGCGGTCGCGCGGCGGGACGATGATGGGCGCTTCCGGGTGAGCGGCGAGAAGATCCTGGCGTCGTTCGGGGAGCATGCGGACTACTTCTTCAGCACGGCGAAAGTGGACCCGGCGGAGGTGCCGGGCTGCGGGGTGGTGGAGTTCTTTTTCGTGCGGACAGACGCGGAGGGGGTGGACATCCTGGGGGACTGGGACGGCTTCGGGATGCGCGCGACAGAGAGCCATACGGTGGTCTACCGGGATGCGGTGGCGGAGCGGATGGCCGGGTACCCGGATTTCATCGCGACGATGCAGCCGCTGACGTACTGGTTCTGTCTGTTTGCGGCGATCCCGCTCGGGTGTGCGCGGTCGCTCCTGCGGGCGGTGGGGGAGCCGGAGCCTGTGTCGCCGGCGCTGCGGCTCCGGGTGAGCGAAGCCGTGATGCGCTATGAGGCGCTGCGGGCGTACCTGCGCGAAACGGCGCGCGAGTGGCGGCCGGGGGCCGGGGCGGAGTACGCGGCGCGTGTGCTGCGCACGAAGACCTATGTGACCCAGGAGGCCACGAAGTTGTGCGCGGAGCTGTTTGCATTGAGCGGCGGGCGGCACTACCGGCGGACGAGCCCGGTGGCGCGCACGTTCGCGGATTCGTTCGCGGGGACGGCGCTGCGGCCGCCGTTGCCGCTGGGACTGGAGCAGCTCACGGAGCAATTCTCGCTCGGGGCCGCGGGCACGGCCCAGGAGCCGGCGGCCATTTAGCCGCCTGGCTGGCGGACTTCGAAGGCGAGGGGGAGCGCGGTGCGGCCCCAGCCGGACAGGTCCCGGGATGACCGCGGCTGATACTTTCTGACCAGCAGGCGGCGTGCGAGGGCGTCTTCCTCTTCTGACTGCGGGTCGCGGGCGTGGCACTGGAACGTTTCGCCGCCGAGCTGGATGGCCAGCGCGGGGTCGGCACGCAGGTTCCGGACCCAGTACGCGCGTTCGCCGGACCCCGCGAGGACATAGAGCGTGCCTTCGTGGAGCGCGAACCACATTTCGGTGGTGCGCGGCTGGCCGGTTTTGCGGCCGGTGGTCACCAGGTAGCAATAGTCGTCGCCGGCGGGTTCAACAGGAAACGTTGCTGGCATACCCGCATGACCTCCCCGGGTTACAAATCCCTTACCGACGGAAAGCGCTGGCAATGGTAGCGTAAGACATTGATGGAAGAACGTCCGGAAATGCCCGACGAGCGTCCGCAGCGGAGGCGCGAATACTCCGGGGCGGGGTCGACGCTGGGTGCGGCGGCGGTGATTATCCTGGCGGTCGGCGTGGCCATCTGGTACTTCGAATTCGCGGGCGGCAGCACGAGTTCTTCGACCGAAGCGGGCTACGGCATCGTGGCGCTGCCGGATGAGTTGAATCCGACTGGCGAGCCCGCGGTGGCGCAGGAGGGGCGGGCGGCGCCGAATTTCACGCTGGCGACGGTTGAAGGGGAGGAGCGCTCGCTCGTGGACTTCCGGGGTGACTATGTGCTCGTGAACTTCTGGGCGACCTGGTGTCCCCCGTGCCGCGCGGAGACGCCGCGCCTGCAGAATTTCTATGAGGACCACCGGGACCAGGGCATCGTTATCGTGGGTGTGAACCAGCAGGAAACGCCGGAGCGTGCGGGGGGCTTTGCCGAGGATTTTGGCGTGACCTACCCGATGCTGCTGGACCGGACGGGGGAGGTTTCGGATGGCTACCGGGTTTCGACGCAGATGCCGGTGAGCTACCTGGTGGACCCGGATGGTGTGGTGGTGGATGTGCACCTGGGCGAAGTGCTGCCCGGCGACCTGGAAGAACTGCTCGAAAGGCATGTGCGGTCGTGATACCTGGTGTGACCACGGGCGGAGGCTAGCGGATGGCGACGCGAACGGGCACGGCGGGTGATGCCGCGGGGCGTGCCGCGCAGGGGCCGTTCCGGCTTACCTGGCAACTGCTGACGAACGTGAAGTTTGCCCTGTTCCTCGTGGGGCTCGCGGCGGCGCTCAGCATGATCGGCGTGGCGGTGCCACAACTGCCCGAGGAGATGCGCGGGAACCCGGCGGCGGAGAGCGCCTGGCTGGAGACGCAACGGGAAACCTTTGGCGTGCTCACCGACCCGATGAACCGGCTGGACATGTTCACGGTCTTCCGGAGCTGGTGGTTTAACGGGTTGTGGGTGTTGATCATCGTTTCGGTGACGGTCTGCACCGTGAGCCGCATCCGTCCGACGGCGCGGAGTGTGCACCGGCCACAGCGCGAGGTGCCGAACGCCTATTTCGAGCGGGCGCATCACCGGGCGGAATTTAGTCACGAAGGTGGCGTGGACGCGGTGGAAGATCTGCTGCGGCGCCGGCGGTACAACGTGGAGCGTGTGAAGGAGGAGGGGGGTGCGACGTACCTGTTTGCCGAGCGCTACGCGTGGAGCCAGTACGGGACCTTCATTAGCCACCTGGCGCTGCTGATGCTGCTGGTCGGCGGGTTTCTCACCGTGTTTGTGGGGTTTCAGCGCGTGTTGCCACTTTCGGAGGAACGGTCGGCGGCGCCGGTGTTCGATGAGCCGGGGTCCGGGCAGATATTCGTCGAGATGCTCGACGCGCACCGGGGAATGGACGAGGGGGGCAACATCGTTGCGTTCGAGAGCACGGTGGAACTCAGGCAGGGGGAGGAGGTGGTGACGTGCGAGATTACGCCGAATGAGCCGTGTTCGGCGTTCGGGCACACGTTCTACCAGGCGACCTACTTTGATGACCTGGTGACGTTGCGTGTGGAGTCCCCGGACGGACAGCTCCTGTTCGATGACGTGGTGGACTTCAGTTCCGAGGTGATGCCCGCCCCGTACGTGGTGGTGCGCGATGCGGCCGGCGACGTGGTGTTCGAACAGAAGATGCCGCAGCTTGGCAGCTTCGCTGACAACGATGGCCGCCTCGTCGCGCTTTCGCAGTTTGACTTTTCCGGGACCGGGGACGGAGAGGTCCGCGAGGTGGATGTGGGCTGGAGGAACGTGGGCGGGGAGATGGAGCTGTTCGTGTTCGACGGCACCGGCGATGTGGTGTCACTGGCCGAAGGCACGCGCCATACGCTGGGCGGCGGTCACGAGTTGCATTTCATGGAGGTCGCGGCAATCCCCCGCATCCGCTTGCTCGACATGCCCGGCGCGATTGGCGACGACGGCGCAGTGCTGCAGCTCGTGGGGTGGACGGATGGCATCCCGACGCAGGCGTGGGACCACGTGACACCGGACGAGGAGCCCATGCTCGTCATCCACGGGTTGGACGACAGGCCGCTGGTGTTCGAACCGGGAGAGGAACGGGAGACGAGCTCTGGCTACCGGTACACGTTCGGCGGCCAGGTGGCTGGCGCGGGTATCGACGTGCGCCGGGACCCGGGTGACACGTTCATCTGGATCGCGATTGGGATGGCGATGGTGGGGCTGAGCATCACCTTCTATGTGCCGCGGCGCCGGCTCTGGGCCCGCGTGAGCGACGGGCGGACGGAGCTTGCGGGCGTCGCGGAGCGCACGACGCGGTTTGGACGCGAGTTGCGGATGATGGGGGCGCAACTGGGCGCGCGGGATGCGTTGCTGCCGACGGACGAAGAGGAGCGTTACTGAGCGGCCAGCTCGGCGTCCCCCGGGGCGACCAGGTAGGCGCACGAGGTATCGCCTTCGAG
>SKSF01000007.1 GCA_007118095.1 Dehalococcoidia bacterium | reverse complement strand
CGGACTATTCGGATGTGCTCTACGTGGAAGAGCTGGTTGCTCCGCAGACGGTGAATACGCTCCCCGAGGCGACCCTGCGTGCCGTTCTCGACCACGCGACAGTGCAGCAAACAGTGGAGCCCGGCCTGGACGAAGCACGGACAACGCTGGACGCCCTTGCTTCGGCCGGCATCGACCTGGGCGAAGTCACCGCGCGGCTGCTCACGGAAGGACTGGCGGCATTCGAACGCGACTTCCAGAAGCTGCTCGACCGCATCGCTGAAGCGCTCAGCGCGGAGACGGCGGGAACACGCGCATGACCGCACTCCCGGCCGCTTTTTCGACCGCCGTTGAGGCGCGCCTCGCCGCGTACGATGCGGAGCGGATTGGCCTGCGCATCTGGGAAAAGGATCATACGGTCTGGAAGCCTGATCCGACCGAGATCACTGACCGTCTCGGCTGGCTCGGTGCACCCGGCAGCATGCTGGACGACGTCGATCAGCTCATCCGGGTTGCCTCGGACGCGGATTCTGCTGGCTACAAGAACGTGATGTTGCTCGGCATGGGCGGTTCAAGCCTTGCCCCGGAAGTGTTTGCCTCGTGCTTTGGCCCGCGGGGTGGCATGGCCCGCCTTCACGTGCTGGATACCACCGACCCGGCGCAGATCCTGGCTACTCACGAAGCGGCGCCGCCAGACCAAGCGCTTTACCTCGTCGCCAGCAAGTCGGGCGGGACGATCGAAACCCTTTCCCAGTACCACTTCTTCCGGGCACAGTTCTCCGACGCGCGGCGGTTCATGGCGATTACCGACCCTGGCTCGAAGCTGGAGGCGCTCGCCCGCGATGACCGGTTCTTCCGCACCTTCCACAACGACCCGGACATCGGTGGGCGGTATTCGGCGCTCTCGCTGTTCGGCATCGTCCCCGCTGTGCTCATGGGCATCGATATCGAAGGGACACTCGCGCGGGGCACCTCGATGGCGCGGGACTGCGGGCCGGCGGTGTCCGCTGCCGACAACCCCGGGGCATGGCTGGGCGTCGTGCTGGGCGAAGCTGCCCTTGCCGGGCGCGACAAGCTCACGATTGTCCTCCCGGAGCGTTTGCGTAGCTTTGGCTGGTGGATCGAACAGCTCATTGCCGAATCTACCGGCAAGGAAGGTACGGGAATCCTGCCGGTCGAAGGCGAGGCGCCGGGCGCCCCGGAACTCTACGGCGATGACCGTGTCTTCGTCGTCTACGGGGAACATTCGTGGGTCGATGCCCTTGCGGATGCCGGGCACCCGGTGGTGCGGTACCCGGAATTCGATGAGCCGGGGCTGGGCGCGGAGTTCTACCGGTGGGAATACGCGACGGCGGTGGCCTGCTGGATCCTCGGCGTGAACCCCTTCGACCAGCCGAACGTCCAGGAAGCGAAGGACGCGACCGCGCGCATGCTCGAAGGTGGCAACCCCGTGGACGATGCGGGCGCCAGCGCGGCCGACGTGCTCGGAACGGTGAGCCGGGGCGATTACATCGCCCTGTGCGCGTTCGCCCCGCGCGATGACGCACACGGCAGGCTGCTGGAAGATGCTCGCGAGAGGTTGCGCCGGCGGTATGGCGTACCCGTGACGGTTGGTTACGGGCCGCGCTATCTCCACTCGACCGGACAGTTGCACAAGGGTGGCCCGAATACGGGTGTCTTCTTGCAGATTGTCACGCCGGACGAGGTCGACATCGAAATCCCTGGCCGTGATTACACGTTCGCTGGACTCAAACGCGCGCAGGCGGATGGTGAGCTTGCGTCCCTGCTCGCGCGTGGGCGGCGCGTGGCGCGCCTAACGGCCGAAGAGCTTGCGGAGCTTGCCGCGCAGGCCTGAGTGCCGCCCGGCCGATTCAGCCTTCCACTTGCGGTAGACGGCGAGAAGCTCCTGGCGCGCTCCTGGCGAAAGGGCTTCGGGCGTTGCGTGGCCCATCACCCGGACGGTTGTGCGGATCTGTTCGACATAGGCGCCGCAGCCGTCGCAATTATCGAGGTGCGCCCTGAAGCGCTCTTGTTCGTCCGGGCTCATGGCGCCTTCGAGGTAGTCCGTCACGAGCTGGATAACCTCGTGGCAGCTTGGCATATCACTCATGGTGGCCTGGCTCGTCATTGCGCCCCGCCCTCCAGGTGAGATTCAAGCGCCTTCCGCACGCGCATGCGAGCGCGGTGGAGAAGCACGCGCTGGTTGCCTTCGGTCAAATCGAGCGCTTCCCGTACTTCGGCCGAGGTCCATCCTTCAATGTCGCGGAGCGTAATCACGGCTGCCTGCATCGGTGGGAGTTCCTGTACCGTCTCGCGGACAAGCTCGACCGTTTCATCGGACAGGAGGCGCGTCTCCGGTTCTTCCTCCCACCGGGCCGGCATCGAACTCCAGCGGCCCTGGTCGTGTGAGAAACCTCGCGGCAGGAGCTGTTCGATATCGGCCGCGTCGCTCTCGTGGTCGGCACTGCCTTGCTCCAGCGCGGAGAACGATACGGACCGGCCTTCGCGCCGCATGCGCGTCTGGGCGCGGTTTGCCCCGATTCGGAAGATCCAGGTGCGCAGTGAGGAGCGCGCTTCGAACCGGTCGATGCCGGTCAGAACGGCGAGCCATGTTTCCTGCGCAATGTCGTCGGCGAGTTCGGCGGTGGGCAGGTAGTTGCGGAGAAATCGCAGGAGGGGCGCGTGGTGACGCTCAAGGAGCGTCACAAAGGCGGCTTCCTCGCCTGCGCGCAACTGCTGAACCAGGGTTTCCTCGTCCTCTTGCGGCGCCGTGTGTCCGCCCGCGAGCTGGTCGCCGTGTGTCTGGGCCACCACGCCAGTTTCGGGCCTTGTCACTCCCGTGTCGACCTGCCGGAGCGTGCGGGGCAACCACAGGCGGGATACGATGCGCGCATGCACGCAGCCTACGAAGCCACCCTGACCGTCGCCCGCGATTCCTACGGCATGCTCCGCGCCGCAGTGGAAGACCTGCCACCCGGGGCCCTGGACTGGAAGCCAGCAGCCAGCGCCAACTCGCTGGCAGTCCTCACGATGCACAGCATCAGCGCGACCCGGTTCTGGGTCCGGGTCGGCGCCGGCGACATGGTCTCGCTCGCGGCCTATCGTGCCGACGAGCGCGGCCCCGCATTCGAAGCGGGCGGCCTGGGCGCCGAAGAGCTCACCGCGGAGATTGACCGGGCGGTGGAGGAACTCGAAGAGATCCTGGGCCGTGGCGACGCCTCGACGCTGGAGACGATGCGCGAATGGCCGGAGGACCCGGGGATGAACAAGACAGGTATGACTTGCCTGGTCCATGCGCTGGGACATCTCCGGGAACATGTGGGACAGGCGCAGCTCACGCGCGACCTGTGGTTTGCGCAGGGAAAGCAGTAGCGGGACGATGCCGGAGCCTTCGCCCTTCATGCGTGCTGCACTGGATGCAGCGGAAGCCGTACGCGGGGCGACCAGCCCGAACCCGTGGGTGGGCGCGGTTGTGGTGAGAGACGGTGAGATTACCGGGCAGGGCGCTACCTCGCCGCCCCCCGGGATGCACGCCGAAGCCGCTGCCCTGGCAGGGGGCGAGGCGCAGGGCGCTACGCTGTATTGCACGCTCGAACCCTGCGCCGCGTTCGAAGGGAAGCGGACGCCACCGTGTGTGGACGCCATCCGCGAGGCAGGGGTCGCCAAGGTCGTCGTGGCGCTCGAAGACCCGGACCCGCGCGTTTCGGGACGCGGGATCGCGGCACTGCGCGAGGCCGGTGTCACGGTCGAGACGGGCGACGGCCGGGAGGAGGTCAGCCGCTCCCTGCGGCCCTATCTCAAACACCGCCAGACGGGCACCCCGTACATCATTGCGAAGTTCGCGGCCTCGCTGGACGGACGGACCGCGGCCAACACGGGCGATTCGAAGTGGATCACCGGCGAGGCCGCGCGCGAAGTGGTACACCGCGAACGGGCCCGCGTCGATGCCATCCTCTCCGGGAGCGGGACGGTGTTGGCCGATGACCCGGCGCTCACTGCACGGCCGGGAGGCATCCTGCCCGGCCGGCAGCCGGTGCGAGTCATCGTGGACGCGCGGGGACGGGTGCCGGCCGATGCGCAGGTCTTCTCCGGCCCCGGCCACGTGATTGTTGCGGCGGGGGAGGACGCGCCTGACGCCTGGAAGCAGCAAATCACCGCTACCGGCGCGACCGTCATCGACTGCGAACGGGACGGGACTGGCGTCAACCTCCAGCAACTGCTCCCGGCCCTGGCGCGCCGCGGCATCATGTCGGCGTGGGTCGAGGCTGGGAGCACGCTCCTCGGGTCGCTGTTCGACGGCGGGCACGTCGACGAACTGTGGGCGTTTCTCGCACCGCGTATCATTGGAGGCAGGGGAGCGCCCGCGGTCGGTGGCGAGGGAGTGCAGCGCGTTGCGGACGCTCATGCTCTGCGGGAGGTGGTGGTGGAACAGGTGGGTAACGACATCCTGGTGCGCGGTTACACCGGCAGGTGGGACAACCCGGGCGACTGAGCGCGCACCGGCAATTGCGAAAGGAGCAGTCAATGGCACGGCACTGGATCGTCGTTGGCGGCAAAGAGATTTTCGACAAGACAAAGGAGCTCGGCTTCACGAAGCACGGGATCAAGAGCACGCGCCGCAAGATGGCGCAGCAGATCCAGCCGGGCGATTCAATGAGCTTCTACATCTCCGGCATGAAGCAGTTCGCCGGCATGGTGAAGGTGACGTCCGAAGTGTTCGAAGAGCGCACGCGGATCTGGGAAAGCCCGAAGAAGCCCGACGAGATGTACCCGTACCGTGTCGAGATCGAGCCGGACGTCATTCTTGATGAAGCGGATTGGCTGGATGCCGAGCCGTATCACGACCGGTTCGAGTGGACACAGCGGTGGCCGCGGGAGCGCTGGACGCTGGCGTACCAGGGCAACCTCCACGAGATCACCGAAAACGACTACGAGCTGCTGCGAAAGGACATGGAGCGCGCCAGGGCGAGTGCGGCGACGACATGACGGGTGTGACCGGACGCCGCTTGCGCATCCATTTGTACCGGTAAAGAATCGCTGTTAGGATTCCGCCAGCATTAGGGTTGGAGGGGGTGGAGTGTACCAGTTACCCGAGTGCCGCAAGTGCAGCGATGGCGACCTTGTTCCCTTTTCCGATTTCGGAAGCCAGGGGGCGCCAATCCACTACAAGGCCTGGGTCTGCACGAACCCGGACTGTGGATACAACATCAAGATCCGTAACGGTGAGCTCTTCATCGACGAGCCCATCAACGACGGGACGTATTATTCGAGCCGGCGCTGAAACGCCCGGGGCCATTCCTTTTTCCGCGCGGCGCGAGGGGCGGCCGCTTGAAGGTGTGCGCCGCTCAGGGACGCGGGCTCTTGTGATAAGCTGAACGATATGACCGAACGCGTAGTGCAAGGCTATCAACCATTGCCTCTCCACCTGAGTGATCACACTGCGGTGGAGGAGGAAGTCCAGCAGAATTTGCTGGTCACCAGCGTCGACCAGGTGCTCAACTGGTCGCGCCGGTCGTCGCTCTGGCCCGCGATGTTCGGCCTGGCCTGCTGCGCGATGGAGATGATTGCGACGGCGACGCCGCGGTACGACCTGGCGCGTTTCGGCGCCGAAATCTTCCGGGCTTCCCCGCGCCAGGCGGACCTCTTGATTGTGCCCGGGACTGTGACGTGGAAGATGGCGCCCGCGGTCCGCCGTATCTGGCTCCAGATGCCCGAGCCGAAGTGGGCGCTGGCCATGGGTGGGTGCGCCATCATGGGTGGCCCGTTTGCCTATGCCTACAGTGTCACGCCAGGGGTGAACACCCTGTTGCCCGTCGACGTCTACGTGCCCGGGTGTCCACCGCGTCCTGAATCGCTCCTGAGCGGGATCATGCTGCTGCAGGACCAGATCAAGAAGGACACGCTGGGCAAGGAGTGGAAGCTCCGTGACGTCGAGCCGCAGTTCCATCGCTACCTGCCCGAGGACGATCCCATCCGCAAGGAGCTCGAGGGGCTGTGGCCGCCGTACATCGACTACGAACAGCCTCCGCAGACCGGCGTATTTGGCGACGAAAAGGTCCCGCCGAGGCAGGGCTGACCGGCGAGCGGACGGGTACCTGGAACCAAAGAACCACGCCCGGGCAGATGCCCGGGCGCTTGTGTATTTACAGGGACCCATTGTTATGGCACTGCAACGGATGCGAGCTGAATGTCACGCTGTCGATGTTCCCCTCCTTGTTAGGAGTTGCTACGATCTAGATACCAACGAAAGAAGGACAGGAGATCAATATGACTCCGCGCACGCAATCCCAGGCAACGCCGATCCCGCAGACTCGCCAGGCCGAGATCATCGCGGACCTCAACTGGACCCTGGCGCACATGATCGACATCTCCACGAGCGCCAAGCAGGCGCACTGGAATGTCCATGGCCCGAACTTCCAGGGGCTTCACGACCTCTTCGACATCATCGTGGACGAAGCGCGGCAGTACAGCGATGATGTCGCCGAGCGCGCGGTCGCCATCGGTGGGACCGCACACGGGACCATCCAGGACGCGACGAAGAACTCGACGCTGGACCCATTCCCGACCGACGAGCGCAACTGGCAACCGCTTGTGAAGGCAATGCACGGCCGGCTCACCGCGATGTCCGCCAGGCTCCACGACCTCATCCACGCGACGGAGGACGACCTGAACACGCAGGATCTTTACATTTCGATCCAGCGGACGATCGACAAGCGCGCGTGGATGCTGGAAGCGCACCTGCACGAATAGGCGGGCGCATGTTCACGATGTTGACCGCTGCGGAGCTGAGCGCCCGGCTCCGCAGCGAGGGCTACCGTGTGACATCACAGCGGCTGGGGGTCTACGAGGCTCTTGCCAGTTCGGGCGCACATCTCACGCCGGAACGGGTGCTTGAGCGTGTCCGTGAGCAGCACCCATCGATGTCGCTGAACACGGTCTACGAGGTGCTCGAGACACTGACGCGGCTTGGTGTCATCAGGCGTGCCGACGTGAGCGCCGGGCCGCGGCGGTACGATGCGAACGTTGCGCCCCATCACCATCTTGTCTGCCGCTCCTGCGGGATGCAGGAAGACGTGCCGTGCGATGACGTTGACGGGTCGTGCCTGCAGCCCCCGGCGTCGGACGGGTTCGAGGTCGAAGAGGCGCAGGTTGCATTCCTCGGCCTTTGCTCTGATTGCCGGGACCCGGCCACATTGCGCTAATGAGCCCGCACGGTTGCACGCAACAAAGAGAAGCCCCGCCAGAGCGGGGCTTCTTTGCGAGTGTCATAACGAAGGGTGGTGCTATTCGCCGCCTGCGACCGCCGCGCCCCGGTAGCCGGCCTGGGCTTCGTAGGCTTCGGTCACGAGCTCCTCGGTCTCTTCCCAGCCAACGCACGCATCGGTGATGGACACGCCGTAATCGAGCTCTTTGGGGTCGGTCCCGAGCTTTTGACTCCCGGCATGGAGGTGGCTTTCGAGCATGGCACCCTTCACACGGGTATCGCCACTTGCGCGCTGCTCGAGCACATCGCGGAGGACGAGCGACTGGCGCGTGTGGTCCTTGTTCGAGTTGCCGTGGCTGCAGTCGACCATGAGCCCGTCAGGGAGGCCCGCAGCGGCGAGCTGCTGGCCGGCGCGGTCGACGAATTCACCGCTATAGTTGGGGCCGCTTCGGCCGCCGCGGAGCACCAGATGGCTGCCGGGGTTCCCCACGGTCTGTACCACGCATGCATTCCCGTCGTAGTCCATGCCGAGGAATGTGTGCGGGTTGCGGGCTGCCAGGACAGCGTCGACCGCGGTCTGGATCTCCCCATCGGTGCCGTTCTTGAAGCCTACGGGCATCGAAAGGCCACTGGCCATCTGGCGGTGGGTCTGGCTTTCCGTCGTCCGGGCGCCAATGCCCGCCCAGGAAACGAGGCCCGCCTGGTACTGCGGGACGAACGGGTCGAGGAACTCCGTCGCTGCCGGGAGGCCCATTTCGTTGACCCGGAGCAGGACTTCGCGTGCGCGGTAGAGCCCGGTCGCGATGTCGCAGGAACCATCGAGGTGCGGGTCGTAAATGAGGCCCTTCCAGCCGATCGTCGTGCGCGGCTTCTCGAAATACACGCGCATCACGACAAAGACGCGATCCTTCACGCGGTCCGCCAGGTCGCGGAGCCGCTCGGCATATTCGAACGCCGCCTGCTCATCGTGGATCGAGCATGGGCCGGTAACCAGCAAGAGGCGGTCGTCGCGGCCTTCGAGGATGTCGACGATTGTTTCGCGAGAGCGTGCGACGTGGTCCGCGACGCTATCGGAGATGGGCAGGCGCCGTTGGAGTTCAACCGGCGGCACCAGCGGCGAGAAATTCCTGACATTGATATCTCGTGTGTTTGGCATGGAACCTACATAATCCCCCGGATAGACCTCCCGGGCAACAGCTCCCGCCGCTCACGGCGCCTGGAATGTCCGGGACTTAACGCGCCAGCGGGCGATGGCTGCGCCGGGTTCCCGGGCCCCGGGCGGGTCCTTTACTGCCAGCGTTTCAATGCCCTCGACTCCCCGGCTTGCTATGCTTGCGCCCATGGCCGAGACAATCTTTGGGAAGATCCTGCGGGGGGAAATACCCGCGGACATTGTCCACGAGGACGACCAGTGCATCGCGTTCCGGGATGTGAACCCGCAGGCGCCAGTCCATGTACTGGTCATCCCTCGCAAGGAAATCGTCAACATTGCCGACGCCACCCCGGAAGATGCGGCGCTGCTCGGGCATATGCTGAACGTCTGCACGAAGGTGGCGGAAGCCGAGGGCATCAAGGACAGCGGGTTCCGCATTGTCCTCAACAATGGAGAGGACGGCGGGCAGACCGTCGACCACCTGCATTTTCATGTCCTTGGCGGCCGCGCCATGACGTGGCCACCCGGATAGACGACGTCGTTATCCGCCGGGGGGCGAGTACAGTCCATTTGTCGCTATGTACCGTTCGACGGCGGCCGGGACAAGGTAGCGGATAGGCTTCCCGGCGCTGGCGCGCTCGCGGATGAGCGTGCTGCTGATGTCGACGAGTGGCATGTCCAGGTGGGAAGCTCCACGCGGCAGCTCGTCCCCGGCCAGTGCGACGCCGGCTTTTGGTGCGACAGTGATCTGTGCCAGCTCGACGATCGTGCCGGGTTCGCGCCACTTCTCCATGTCAGCGACGGCATCGGCGCCGAAAATGAACACGGGACGCTCCACCCCCTCTTCCCGCAGCTCGCGCAGGGTATCGACCGTGTAGGTCGCACCCGCGCGCCGTACTTCGCGGTCGTCGATGGTGAAGGCGGGGTTGTCCTCGATCGCCAGTCGCAGCATTTCCAGGCGCGCTCCGGGCGGCGTGACCTCCAGGCCCTGGTCGCGCGACTTGCGGTATGGGTCCCCGGCGGGAAGAAAGACCACCCGGGCTTCGCCGAACTGGTGCCGGGCACATTCGGCGGCCACGAGGTGGCCGAGGTGCGGCGGGTCGAAAGTGCCGCCGAGGACGATCATGCCGGTGACTCGGCGCTCCCGGGCGATGCCAGGGTTTCCGGGACGAACAGCCCGATGCTTGCCGTGAACCCGTGAAGGAAGGTCCGGTCGCCCACTGGGCCAATCTCGCCGTTGCAGAAGAAGCCGGCTGCAGGGAGCGGCCCGAATCGCTCGGCGACGGCGCCGGCGTCATGGTTGGGTTCGCCGAAGAGGCCGGCGCCCCTCCCGTTGCACGAACAGATGAGTGCCCCCGCAGGTTCGATGCCCCCGAGCGTGAGCTTCGCGGTTTCGAGCATGAGGCGCAGCTCTTCGTCCGCGGCCGCGCTATCGCGCAGGTGGAACTGGATGGTCTGGCCTACCCGTGCTTCTGTATTGAGCGCCAGTGCCCCGCGTTCGCGGTCGGCGCCGACCAGGTTACGGATGAGGAAGTCGCCGCGGGCGAAGTGCTCGCGGTATTCGTCCATCGCAAGGCCAACGAGCAGATTTTGCCCGGCGCGCTGCTGCTCCTCCGGCGGCAGCGCCTGGACTGTTTCGACCAGCACGTCGAGCGCGGGCTTTCCGCCAATCGTCTCGACCATGTTCTTCTCGGCCCCGGTGATCGTCCATGGCTTGCCGAGCGGTTCGGCGCCCTGTGAGACGATGGTTTCAATGGTCCAGTCGCCGCCAATAGCGACCAGCACGCAGCCATCTCCGATGGCGGTGGTGCCGTTGAACACCTGTGTGCTGCGCGGTTCCGTGCGCGCCGAGGCCAGCCCGCCCATAATCCGCGTTTCCGGGTAGCTGGCGCCGAGCATAGTCACGAGGCTTTCGACGTCGAAGGTGAAGGGGTCGGCGAAGATCAGCCACGCGTTCACGTCACCATCGTCGAGGCCGAGCAGCGCACGGAACGCCTCGGTGTCGAGCCCACCTACGGTCTCGTGGCGCAGGTGATGCGTGGAGATGCGCGCGCCCGGGAGGCTGAGGGGCATGATGCTGATAGAGGGTTCGTCTTCGACCTCGCGCCCCTGGCCGATAATCGCCTGCCCGGTGCAGCCGGCGATGGCCCCTGGTTGGAGGCGCAACTGCACGTCATGCAGAAGGTCGTTGAGTTTGCTGCGGTAGTCGTCACTTGCAAAGACGAGGGCCAGGTCGGCCCCGGGAGAAAGTCCTATAACGGCGTCATCGAGTGCCTGGCGCCACTCGTCGCCGGAACCAAGTCCGTGTGTCATGAGATGCACTCCGTTGGAAGCCCGCGGGTTGGGCGGGTGCCTCTCTCCAGTCTAGTAGGCACATGCTAAGGGGCAGCGGATTTCCCCGCGCCGGTCTTTCCGACCCGGGCGGCGCGTTCGCGTTCCCGTTCGGCCCGGCGCTCGGCTTCGCCCGTCAGGCGATCGGCTTCTTCCTGGGTGAGCTTGCCCTCCGCTACCAGGACGGCGGCCTGTACGGGCGAAAGCTCGGCCTGCCGCGCGGCGTTGAGCCGGAGGTTCCGGAGGCGGGCGCTGAGGCCCCACATGAGCGACATGGTGATGAGCAGCACTGTTGCGGAGAGGGCAATCGCGGTGCGCGGCCCGAAGGCGTCGGTCGCGAGCGAGACCGGCAAGACGCCGAGCGGCATGAGCCCGAACGACATCATGAGGACTGACATCACGCGTCCGCGAATCTCCGGTGGAAGCTCGGCCTGGATGGCGGTGTTGTTGGTGACCTGGAAGAGCATCTGCCCCACGCCCATGGCAACAAGGAAGATAATGCCGAAGATGAGGACCGGCGCCCAAGCGAATGCAAGCAGGAATATGCCCATGGCAGCGCCGCCAATGAACATGAGCTTCCCCTTGGCGGGCTGTGCATCCATGTTCGCCGAGACCAGCGCGCCGGCGAGACCTCCGACGCCGGACGCCGCCGCGAGGACGCCCAGGATGAGGCCGCCCTGCTCTTGGCTGCCATCGCTGAAGACATCCGACGCGAAGACGGGCAGGAGCTGCTGCACGGGGAAGGCGAAGAGCGGCATGATGAGCGCGGCCAGCATGAGCAGCCGCAGGGTGGGGTCTTCCAGGATGTAGCGGAACCCGCCCCCCATATCTTCGCGGAACGTGCCGTATTTGCCGCCGGGAACCATGCCATGCGGCGGGAGCTTGAATTCCGAGAGCACAGCCAGGGTGAAGAGCGCCGTGGTGAGCATGTAGACCCAGCCGACGCCGAAAGGCGCGATGAGCAGGCCGCCCATAGCGGGTGCAATGATGCGAGTGAGGTTCATCCCGCCCATCTGCAGCGAGATGGCATTCATGAGCTTGTGCTGCGGCACCAGGTTGGGCACAAGCGCCTGCCGGGCCGGCATGTTCACCGAGAAGAGGCTGCCTGTGAACAACGAGACCGCGACCAGGTGCCAGAACTCGATCTGCCCCGCAAGGATCAAAATGGCGATGAGCAGGCTCGCCAGGGATGAACCCGCCTGCGTGATGATGAGGACATTGCGTTTGTTCATCCGGTCGGCGATGACGCCACCGAAGGGCGCGACGAGGACCATGGGGATGGCGATAGCAACGGAGACGATTGCGAGAGAAGTGGCGCGGCCGGTCAGGTCGTAGGCGAGGAATCCGCGCAGCACGAACTGCATCTGCATGCCCATGAAGAAGGCAATGTTCCCCGCGAAGAACCAGGCGTATTCGGCTTCCTTGAGCGACGTGAAGGTCGTGCCCCAGCGCGAAGGGTTGAGCGCGGCGGAGGCGGTAATCTTTTCGGGCGCTTCTTCAGGTTGCCGAGTGCTGCTCACCGTGCGCCCCTCCGCTCTGTTTCCAGTGAAGGGGCGCAGCGTAACAGTTCAGGAAGCACTCATTTATCGTGGGCGCACTTTACGTGAGCGTCAAGGCTGAGAGGGTTGGCGGCACGTTCAGGTTTCGTTGCTGGCCTGCTCACTGCGGTCCGCGGCCCGGCGGGCTTCGATGGCCTCCCGGCGTGCCCGTTCGCCCGTCAGTTCGTCGGCCTGTTCCTGGGTGAGCTTCCCTTCCGCCACGAGCTGGGAAGCGCGTGCGGCGGACATCTGGCTCTCCTGGAGCTGCTCCACACGGAGGCGGCGCAGGCGCGTGCTCAGCGTCCACAGGACAGCAATGACAGTGAGCATGACAACAGCCGAGCCGCCAAGCGCCCAGCGTGGCCCGAAGACGTCGCTGGCAATCGAAACGGGGAGGACGCCCAGCGGCATCATGCCGAAGGACATCATGAGGATGGACATGACGCGGCCGCGGATCTCCGTCGGGAGGCCGGCCTGGATGACGGCGTTGTTGGTTGCCATGAAGGTCATCTGCCCGATGCCCATGGCCGCAATGAAGAGCAGTGCGAAGATGAGGTGTGGCGCCCAGGAGAACAGGAACAGGAAGGTCCCCATCGCGATGCCGCCGGCAAGCATGATGCGCCCCTTCGCGGCGATGCCGTCCAGGTTGGCGGCGAACATGGCGCCAAGGAGGCCGCCCACGCCGGACGCCGCCGCCAGCCAGCCAAGGTAGAGCGCGGCCTGGTCGTCGCCTCCATCGCCGAAGACGTCGCGGGCGAATACGGGGAAGAGCTGCTGCACGGGGAAGGCGAAGAGGGGCATGAGCAGTGCCACCAGCATGAGCAGCCGGAGGGTGGGGTCCTCGAGGATGTAGCGGAACCCGGCGCCCATCTCCTTCTTCACGCCCTCGCGGTTGGTGTTCGAGACCATCCCGTGCTTCGGCAGGCGCGTTTCGGAGAGCACTGCCATTGAGAAGAGTGCCGTGGTCAGCATGTAGACCCAGCCGATGCCGAGCGGGGCGATAAGCAGGGAGCCG
This sequence comes from Dehalococcoidia bacterium, assembly GCA_007118095.1. Lineage (GTDB taxonomy): Bacteria > Chloroflexota > Dehalococcoidia > Tepidiformales > Tepidiformaceae > SLAK01. The sequence continues at coordinate 10,093 of SKSF01000007.1, read as the reverse complement.
CTGGTGGGCGCAATGATCCGTGTGAGATTCATCCCGCCCATCTGCAAGGAAATTGCGTTCATCAGCTTGTGCTGGGGGACCAGCAGCGGGACCAGGGCCTGGCGGGCAGGCATGTTAAACGAGAACACCACGCCAGTCAGCAGTGAGACGACGACCAGGTGCCAGATCTCTATCGCATCGGCGAGGATGAGCAGTGCGACGAGCAGGCTCGCGGCTGCGGCCACGGACTGCGTGACCATGAGCAAGGTGCGCTTGTTGACGCGGTCGGCGACGACGCCGCCGAAGGGCGCGACGACGAGCATCGGCAGTGCCATGGACATCGAGACGAGCGCAAGGACGACCGCGCGGCCCGAAATGTCGTAGGCAAGGTAGCCGCGCAGAATAATCTGCATCTGCATGCCCATGAAGAAGGCGATGTTGCCGGTGAAGTACCACGCGTATTCCGGCTCGCGGAGCGACGCGAAGGTCGTCCCCCAGCGGGAAGGTTTGACTACGTCGCGGACCGCGACTTTGCCCGTCTGCGATTCAGAGGGCGGGCTGGCGCTCATTCAGCTCGTCTCGCTGCACCAGTTTGTTCGCCCGGGGCATATGATTTATGCGGCACGTTGGAAATCGTGCCAAGGCCTTTACGCGCACGTCAACCTGCAAGCATGAATGATTGGCATCCGGTTGCTTATGGCGCCTCAGCCGGTCGTGCCTCGCGCGCTTGCCTACTGGTAGGTGACGACGTCCGGCTGGGGGTCGAGGCGATTCACGTCCGCGGGCTCCATGAGGTCCACGTCCCAGTCGAAGAAGAGCTTGAAACCACTGTGCTGTACATCGTCGTCACGGACGTAGCGGTTGTAGGCCTCGATCTTGTTGTGGCGGGTGCCGAACCCATCGGTATGGATGACGAGGTCGACGCCCGGCAGGTCTTCGAGCTGTTCCTTGTCCCGGATCATCTGATCCTGGAACTGGTGGATCATGAGCATCTGGTTCTCGAGGTTGTACTCGTCGACGACGTCCTGGAACGCGTGCTGTATCCAGTTGATCTGTTCGGCCGTCATGTGACCCACGGCGGCGGCTGGCGCCTGCCCGGTGCCAGCCATGGCCCATTCGGGGTCGTATGCGAGGTGGACGCGCGGATTCGAGAGGTAGTCGGCCACGTGCTCGAATTCGTCCTCGATCGTGCCGTGTCCCACCTGCATGTCGAGCAGGATCAACAGGTCGTGCTCCTCCGCATAGCCGATCCACTCTTCGATCAGCTCGTGTTCCATGCGGGCAAGGTAGGTGCCGTCTGGCCCGGCCGAACGCTGGGCCACCGATGTGATCAGATGAAGGGTCGGGACCACCTGCCGGCCGCCGTTTGATGCCTCGTACTCGGCGGCCATGGCCTTGAGGCGGCCGATCATCGATGCGGGGTCGCCCACGCCGAGCTCGCCCATCTGGTCGGAGAACGGGTGGCCATAGAAGGCGACGAGCTGGCAGCCCTGGAACATTGAGCCTTCCGAGGCGGGGAGCAGCGAGATGCCTTCCTCGATCGCCGGTCGCTCGTCATGGCAGCCTTCGAGCACGTCGGGAAGTGGTACCGGCGTGGGGGTGGGCGTCGGTGTTGGCTCTGGCGTTGGTTCTGGCGTGGGGTCGGGCGTTTGTTCCGCGGTCGTGGGTTCCTCGGTTGGGAACCCGCCGGGGGTACCATCACCGCCGTTTCCGTTCCCGCCGGGCGAGAAGCCATCAGAGGTATCCAGCGCGGTGGCAATCACAGCGGTGCCGAGGATGACGACGAGCGCGCCGATCAACCCATATTGGACGTAACGGTTACCCCCGCCGCTCACGGGATCCAGCCTATGTCACCTCGCGCGCTTCCGCCACCGGTTTCCTGTTTACCTATGACAGCCAGGCAAGCCAGTTATTCGCGCGGTGAACGCTACCCGCGCGGCAACCCGAGCCCGCGTGTGGCAATGATGCCCCGCTGGACCTCGCTCGAACCGCCCGCAATCGTGCGCGGGAGGCTGCGTATGAGCTGGTTTGGCAGGCGGCCTTCCCGGAACGCATGCGGTGTCCCCTCGCCCTGGAGCATGCCGCGCATTCCAGCGGTCGAGACCGCGACCCGCGCGAACCGCTGTCCGAGCTCGCTGCTGAAGAGCTTCGCCATAGACGCTTCGTAATTCGGCACGAGGCCACGCTCCTGCTGGCTGGCGATGTTGAACGACATCTGCCGCGCGACCTCGCTGCCGATGTACAGCTCCGCCAGTGCTTCCCGGCAGGGGTCCGCCGGTGGGAGCGGCCGTGCAACCCGGAGGAAGTCGAGGATGTCCTGCTGGAGCCCGACGGCGCCGGCAATCCCGCTGCGTTCGAAGTCGAGTGTCGTCATGGCGACGTACCACCCGCGGTCTTCCTCACCGATGCGGTAGCTGGCCGGGACGCGCACGTTGTCGAAGAACGCTTCGCAGAGCTCGTCGCCGCCCGCCATGTCGGTGATCGTGCGGACGCTGAGCCCTTCGGAGTCCATCGGCATGACGAAGTACGAGATGCCGCGGTGCTTGGGCGCGTCCGGGTCGGTCCGGGCGAGGAAGAACATCCAGTTGCACGTGGTCGCGTTCGAGGTCCAGATCTTCTGGCCGTTGAGCACGTATTCGTCGCCTTCGCGGACGGCGCGGAGGTTGACCGCCGCAAGGTCACTGCCCGCTTCCGGTTCGCTGAAGCCCTGGCAGTAGATGTGCTCGCCGCGGAGGATGGGCGGGAGCAGCTCGCGCTTCTGCGCGTCGGTCCCGTGCATGATGACTGTCGGGCCCACCATCTCGATCGCGCGGCCGCCCGGGTGTGGCGTGTAGTGGAGCGCGAACTCCTCCTTGAGGATGAACTGCTCCATCGTGGTCATACCGGCGCCGGCGTATTCCGTGGGCCAGTGGGCCGCGAGCCAGCCCTTTCCTGCCACTCGGTGGCGCCATGCCTGGTAGGTCGCGTCGCCCAGCCCCATTGCGTCCTTTGGCGGCGTGTGGTCGACCGTGTATTCGGTGGGCGCCTCAGTGCGGAGGAAGGTACGCACGTCTTCGCGCCAGGTCTGTTGTTCGGGGGTGTCGCGGTAGTCCAGCGGGGTGCTCCTTGGGTTGCCGTCAGCCGACGGTCGGGTTGATGGGGGCGTCTGCGATGATGCCCTGCGATTCGAGCTGGCGAAGGTCGTCGCTCCTGAGCCCGAGCAGGCCGCAGAGTATCTCTTCGTTGTGTTCGCCGAACAACGGTGCGTGGCGGCGCAGGTGCGGGTTGGCTTCCACCATGCGCCAGGAGCTTGCCGGTTGGCGCCATGGGGTCATTTTCGGGTGGGGGAGCCGGACCCAGTAGCCGCGCGCGGTAAGGTGCGGGTCGTCGTGGATGGCGACGGTATCGAGAACGCGCCCGGCGGGGACGCCCGCATCCTGGAGCCGCTCCATTGCAGGCTGGGCGTCCTGCTCAATGGTCCAGGCTTCGATGGTGGCGTCCAGCTCGTCGTGACGCGCCTGCCGCTCGTCGAATCCGAGGCTGGCCAACTCCTCGTTCGCGCCGATGACGCTGGCGAGCTGTCGCCACTCGTGGTCGTTGCGGACCGAGACGACGATCCACTGGTCATCGCCCGCGCACCGGTAGGCGCCCTGCGGCGCGAACCGCGGATGACGGTTGCCGTAGTGCGTGGGCGCTTCACCGCGCAGCGAGGCTGCGACGAAGGCTTCGCCGATCATCGCGGCCATCGTCTCCCGCTGGGCCAGGTCGATGTGGCAGCCTTCACCGGTGCGCCGCCGGTTGATCAGCGCGAGCGAGACGGCGCCCGCGGCGGCGACGCCACCGACGGGGTCGCCATATGAGATACCCGTCTTGTACGGCTCGCCATCGTCGCCGTACCCGGCCAGCGAGGCGAGCCCGGCCATTTGTTCGATGATCGGGCCGAAGCCGACCTGCGTCCGCTCCTTGCCGGTCTTTCCGAAGCCCGCCATGGAGACCAGGATGATGTTGTCCTTCGCCTCCCTGAGCACCGGGTAGTCGATGTTCAGCTTTTGGAGTACGTCGGCCCGATAGTTTTCGATGACGATGTCGCAGTGCTTCACCAGGTCAAGGAACACGTCGCGCCCGCGCTCCTGTGCGAGGTCGAGGGTGAGCGACTTCTTGTCGCGGTTGTAGTCGTTGAAGTAGAAGCTGCTGTTCCACGGTTCGGTCGCCTCGGGCTGCGGCACCAGTGTGCGGATGTTGTCCCAGGCGTTCGGCGACTCGATCTTGATGACCTCGGCGCCCATTTCCGCGAGCAACCGGGTGGCGTAGGGCCCTGCCCACATCATGGTCAGGTCGGCAATGCGGACGCCTTCGAGCGGGAGCTTCTTCATGCGGATACCTCCACCCAGCGGGAGAGGACGTCACCGGTACTGGCGCCGGCCTCGTCGAGTGGGCCGGGGCGCCAGGGAAGCCCCAGGAAGGGCCGACCGGGGAACTCGGCCGTTCCCGCCGCAGTTTCCGCGCTGTCGAAGAAGTGGCGTTCGTGGAGGCTCTCGTTCTGGAGCAGGTCCGAGGGGGTGAGCACAGCGCCGATGGGGACCCTGTGCTGTGCACCGAGCTCGAGCAGTTCCCCCTTCGTGTGCGAGAGGAACCAGGGGTAAAGGATCGCCTGGAGCTCGTCGTCGTGCTCGGCCCGCTGAGCCCGGTCCTGGAAGCGTTCTTCCTGCAGCACCGGGTCGCCAACCAGGTTGAAGAACGCCTTCACCTGCCGTTCGAGGCAGCAGACCCCGGCGTAGCCATCGGCGCAGGGATAAATACCCCACACGGCGCGGACGTGGTTGCCCGAGCGCTTGTGCGGGCCCTCGCCGGTGTATTCGGCCATTGGGCCATAGAGCTCGAGCATGCCCGCCTGGCATTCCTGCATGGAGATATCGATGTGATCACCTTCGCCCTGTTGCAGCGCGCCATAGTAGGCGGTGACGGCGGCGCTAAACCCGTTGAGCCCCGACAGGTAGTAGGCCTGGCTGCCCGCGTTGATCAGCGGCGCCCGTGACGGGTGCCCCGTGAGCGACATGATGCCGCCCATCGCAAACGCGACGGCGTTGGTCGCTTCGTATGCCGCGGCGGGGCCGTCCTGCCCGAACGGTGTAATCGACACCGCCACGAGCGCCGGGTTCGCGGCACGAAGGCTGGCGATGTCGAGCCCGTGCGCCGCAAGCGTGCCCGGTTTCGTGTCTTCGACCAGGATGTCTGCGCGCATTGCGAGCTCGCGGAGCTGGCTGTCGTCGGCGTTGATGCGCAGCTTGCCGGGGAGGAGACAGGTCGCTTCGTCGGCGGTGAGCGCGTCACCTGGCCCTTCAATCCGCACGACCTCCGCGCCGAAACCGGCCATCCAGCGTGTTGCGTATGCGGCGGGGACTCCGCCGCCGATTTCAAGGACGCGGACGCCCTCGAGGATGTTGTCTGTCATGGGGCGTGATTCTACCCGCACCCGGGCCGTTTCTGAATGGCTGCGCCGCGCACGTTCGCGGGCGTTTCCCGCTTCGCTGCCTGTCCCATATTCAGATGGAAAGCAGGATGATCCCGGTAACCGCAAGCGCGGTCCCGGCCGCCACCCACGGCGTGATGCGCTCCCGGAGAACCAGGGCGCCCAGGGGGAGCGCGAAGAGCGGGGACATCGAGGACAGCACGGCGGCGCGCCCGGCGCCTGCCTCCTGCAGCGCGTACAGGTAGAAGAGGCTGCCCATACCGCTTCCCACGATGCCGGCAAAGGCCAGGATGACGACCGCCCGGCGTCCCACGCGGCGCTGCCGCACCGCCGACGCCCCGTTGAAGCTGACGTACGTTGAAACGAGCAGAGCCGCGGCCGGCAAACGCACTGCTGCCACCGCGAGCGTGCTGTAATCCTCGGCCACCGCGCGTGTCCAAACGGCTGAACCTGCCCAGCACGTCCCGGCGGCCATGACAATGGCGAGGCCGAGCATTGCGCGCCGGCGCGTCAGGGTCGGCGTGAGCGCCGCCTGGTCTTCCTTTGGGCGCCCGCGAAGCGCCACCAGGTAGATGGCTGTCAGCACCAGCGCCGACCCGATCGCGACCGCGATCGTGACCTGCTCGCCGAGAAAGACGATGGAGAAGGCGTACGCGAGGACCGTGAACGTCCCAAGCGCGATGGTGAACGCCCGTGCCATCCCGGTCATGCCGATGCCGGTGACATACAGTGTGTCGCCGATGGCCAGGCCGAGGAGCGCGCTGAGCACGATGTGTGTGCCGTGATCCCAGCCCATCGACCGGACGTCGCCCTGCATGCCGATGGCGAACAAGAGGGTGACGAAGAAGATCGCGGCGCAGGCAAGCCGGACGGCGCTGATGGAACCGGGGTCCATGCGCGAGGACTGTGTCGCCATGAGCGTGCTGCTGGTTGCCCATGCGGCCGCGGCGCCAACTGCGGCAAGGACGCCCGGGTCAATCACGAGTCATCGCCGCGCCGACTGGCGGATACTGCTGGCGTGCCGCGCCCCTGGCGCGCGTGGTCTCCACGTCCCTGCCCTCACCGCGGAGTCTACGCAGGCGTGGCCTGTGCGGTACCCGCGCGCGCCGGGGGCCATGTACCCTCGCCGCGCAGGGAGGTGTGCGCATGGCAAATGGCCAGGTTGTGATCGTGACTGGTGGGTCGCGCGGGTTCGGCGCCGCCGCGGCACGCCTTATCGCCTCGCGCGGTAACACCGTCGTCGCCACGATGCGGAACCCGGGGCGTGACGCCGCGTCAGTGGTGGAAGGCCTGGAAGACCGCATCGTGCCCATGGAGCTCGATGTGCTTGACGGCGAAGGGTGCCGCGCCGTGGTGAACGAGGTGGTCCAGCGTTACGGCCGCGTCGACGCGCTCATCAACAACGCCGGGTACGGGCTCTTTGGGCCGATCGAAGACGTCAATGAGCAGGAGCTCTGGCGCCAGGTCGACACGAACGTGCTTGGCCAGTGGCGCATGATGCAGGCCGTCTTGCCCCGTATGCGCGCGCAGGGGCGCGGCAAGATCGCCAACGTGAGCTCCACCGCAGGCCGGATGCCAGCGGCCATCATCGGGATGTACTGCGCCTCCAAGCACGCGGTCGAAGCGATGACTGAATCGGTGCGGTATGAGCTGGCGAACACGGGCGTCCAGGTGACGTTGATCGAGCCAGGGATGTTTGCCAGCGACTGGCAGACCAGCAACCTTGATGTCTGCGAAACCGTGCGCGAGGGCAAGAGCGCCTACCAGGCGACCGTTGACCGGTTCCTTTCCAACTTCCAGGCGACAGCGGCCACGCGGCCCGGATCCGCCTCGGTGGGCGCCGCAATGGCCGATATCGTCGAGCTCGAACAACGCCTGCCGATGCGCTGGCCCGTGGGCAACGACGCGGTGCACATGATCCCCATCCACAGGGAGCTGCCGGACGAGGTATGGCAACACCTGCGTCACACGAACGCATTTGGCAACTGGCGGAGGCCGCTTTACGAAAGTGCCCCGCCGCCACCGCCCCCCGCCGATTGGACCTGGTCCCGGGACAACGTCGTGCTCATCACCGGCGCGTCGCGTGGATTCGGGGCCGCCGCGGCGCGCGAATGTGCCGCGCGGGGCAACACCGTTGTCGCGGCGATGCGCAGCCCCGGGCGCGATGGCGAAGACGTTGCCAGCGGCTTCGAAGGCCGCATCGTCCCGGTTGAGCTGGATGTGACCGACCCGGCCGCGTGCGAACGTGTGGTCGCCGATGCGGTCGCGCGCTTCGGACACCTGGATGTGCTCGTGAACAACGCTGGCTACGGCCTCTACGGCCCGCTCGAGGACTTCTCCGAAGCCGAGGTTCGCCGCGAACTCGATACCAATTTCTTCGGGCAGTGGCGGATGCTGAAAGCCGTGTTGCCCCATATGCGCGGTCGGCGGCTCGGCAAGGTCGTCAACGTGAGCTCGCTGTCCGGGCAGATCCCGAGCCCGCTGATGAGCTTCTATGCCGCGTCCAAGCACGCTGTCGAAGCGATGTCGGAGGCGCTGGCGGAGGAGGTCTCGCCGTGGAACGTCCAGGTGACCGTCCTCGAGCCCGGCATGTACCGCAGCGACTGGCAGACGACGAACCTCGATGTCTGCGAACGGGTACGGTCGGGCGCGAGCGACTACCAGGCGGGCGTTTCGCGGTCGCTGGAGAACTTCCGCGCGCTGGCCGCCACGCGGCCGGGATCGGATGCGGTGGCGGCCGCCATCGGCGACATTGTCCAGCTCCAGCAGCCGCTGCCGATGCGGTGGCCGATCGGGAACGACGTCATCTCGCTCCTGCAGGAACGGCGCGCCCTCTCGGACGGTGCGTGGGAGCGCATGGTGCTCGAATGGGGCTGGGGTTTCGCCCCCGGCGAGGTCCGGCCCCCGTCAGCCACCGGCGTCAGGAGCGGCTGATGCCCTTCGCGTAGCGCTGTTCCCGCCATGGGTCGGCGTCGTTGTGGTAGCCGAAGCGTTCCCAGAAGCCGGGCTGGTCCGCGGCCAGCAGGGTGATGCCGGTGACCCACTTCACGCTCTTCCAGAAGTAGCGGTGGGGCACCACCAGCCGCACCGGGCCGCCGTGCTGGGCACTCAGCCGTTCGCCGTTGCGCGAATGGGCGAAGATTGTGCCCTCTGCCAGCAGATCGGACAGGGGCATGTTGGCCGTGTAGCCGCCGTGACCGTGGACCAGTGCGAAATGCGCGTTCCCCGTGGGGCCGGCCAGTTCAAGCAGGTCGCGCGGGAGCACGCCGCTCCACCGGTTGTCGAACACCGACCAGCGTGTGACGCAATGGATATCGGACATGCGCTCGACCTGCGGCAGCGCCGAGAACGCCGCCCAGTCGAGTTCGACCGCGTGTTCGACTTCGCCGCCAATCGCGAACTGCCATTCGTCGTGGCTGATGTGCGGCGCCTTGCCGTAGTGGAGGACCGGCCATTTCGCTGGCTCATATTGCCCGGGCGGAAGGCGGTCACCGTACTTCTCGCGCGCAGCCGCGGATCGCCCGGAGAGCTGTTCGAATCCCATGCGTCCAACCTACTCGCCGGGGGCGCCGCTGTCCCCCGGGGTCTCGTGCCAGAAGCTGTGGAGCGCCCCGGCGACCGCATCGTGTTGCTCGTCCGTGAGCTTGCTGCCGAATTCGCGCTCGATTGACGCGAAGTGAATGTCCATTGCCTCGGCGTAGCGTTCGTGCCCCTTCACCGTCAGCGAGACGAACACGCCCCGGCGATCACCTGGTACGCGGTCGCGCCGGACGAGCCCCTCGCGTTCCATGCGGTCGACGATCCGCGTCATGCCGCTGCGCGTGAACAGGGATGCTTCCTGGAGCTCCTGCATCCGCAGCGGCCGTCCCCCCGGCGTGTCCGCGAGCCGGGCCAGGATGTCCAGCCAGATGAAGCTGATGCCTGTCCGTTCGATGAGCTCGGGCTCGGTCGCCTTGAGTACCTTGCCGCTGGCAAAGTAGACCCCGCGCCAGGCGTCCCACCACGCTGGCCCTTCCTGATGTTCATCCCAGCGCGATTCGCCTGTCACGTGTTCATGGTCGGAGAAGGATTGATACTGTCAAACTGATCCGGCGGGCCTGTGAATGGCTGGCCGCATACTTTCTATTGCTGCCGCAGGCCCAGCCGGACCGATTTGGCCATATCGAGCGCCCGGTCTGGCAGGAAGCGTGCCGCCAGGGCGCCGATGCGCGCGTCGCGACCGACCAGGTAGCGTGCTTTGGGCCACCGCGACGAGAGCGCGTGGTATACAGCCTTCGCGACGCGGCCGGGCGGGACCCCGGATTTGGCGGCGTGGCGGGCCGCGGCTTCGAGCCGTTCGATCGCCTCGCCGTACTGTTCGAAGGCCTCCGGCGGGAGCGTTGCCCGCACTTCGTCCGCGCGGGCGATGCCCTTGTCCCAGATGGGAGTGCGGACTGCGCCGGGTTCGATCACCGCGACGCGGATGCCCTGCGGCGCCAGCTCCACGCGGAGGGCGTCGGAGATGGCTTCCAGCGCGAACTTCGATGCGGCGTACGGGCCCAGCAGTGGCAGCGCCATCCGGCCCGATATGGAGCTCATGTTTGCGATGCGCCCCTGCCCAGTCCGCAGTGCCGGGGTCAGTGCACGCGTCACAGCGACCTGCCCGGTCACGTTTACCTCGAGCTG
>SKSF01000072.1 GCA_007118095.1 Dehalococcoidia bacterium | reverse complement strand
AGTGGGATTCGAAGGTGGCGTAGGCGAGCTCGGTCATGGCGAGCAGTACGCCGGCGTGGACGAAGCCGGTCGCCGCGAAGGTGTCGGTGTGCCGAGTGGGGTAGGCGACGGAGAAGGTCACGGGCGCATCGTGCCGCCCGGGCGGGTCACCGGCAAGTGTGTCAGGGGCCGGGTGCGATGACTTCGCCACTGGAGGTGCCGTTTCGTGGTTCGGCGCCGGTCTCGGCGTGTGCGCCGCCATCGCCGAGCACGATGAGGCTGGCGTTGCCGTAGGTTTCGCCTTCGATTCGCTGGACCTGGTGGCCGCGCGCCTCCAGGTCACCGACGAGTCCTCCCGGGAAGGCGCCTTCCATGCGGAGCATATTGGCGGCGGCGTGGGGGTAGATGGTGGAAGGCCAGGCCATGGACACCCAGCGCGGGTGGTCGACGGCTTCCTGGGCGCTCATGCCGAATTCGACGACGTTCAGGAACTGCTGGACCTGTGCCTGCGACTGCGTATCGGCGCCTGTGTTGGCGCCGAGCATGTAGAGCTCACCGTTGCGCTGGACCAGGTAGGGGTTCGAGGTATGGCGCACCTTGCCGCCGGGGGTGAACTGGTTGGGGTTGCCGTCTTCGAGCGCGTTGAAGCGGTTGCGGTTGTTGATGTGGATGCCGGTGTCGCCGGCGACCAGGTACTGGTTGCCCAGGCTGGTGGTGACGGCGGCGCCGTTTCCTTCGCTGTCGACGACGTGAAACGTGGTGGTGTCGCCGAAGGGGTTGACGCTGACCTCCCCGCGCTCTCCCCGGCCTTGTTGGGAGAGCTGAAGGTGGTCGCCGATGGGCCAGTGCATGGCGCTGCCTATGTCGATGCGCGCGCGGTGGGCTTCGGCGTGTTCTTCGGAGAGGAGCTGCTCGACGGGCACATCGACGCGGGCCGGGTCGCCTACGTGGTGGTGGCGGTCGGCGAAGGCGAGCTTCACGGCCTCGATCTGGCGGTGGACGGCGTCCGGGTCGTTGGGCGAGAGGCCGTCGAAGTCGAAGCCCTTGAGAATGTTGAGCGCGATGAGCTGGGTGATGCCCTGGCTGTTGGGCGGGTTCTGGAAGACGGTGAGATCGTCGTTGTAGTCGATGGAGATGGGGTCGACGATGTCCGCTTCAAAGCCGTGGAAGTCTTCGAGGGTGAGATAGCCGCCGTGCTCGTCGGAAAAGGCGACGAGGGATTCAGCGATGGGGCCGCGGTAGAAGTAGTCGCGCGCTGCCTGGATGGCGGCGTCGCGGCCGTCGTCCAGGGCTCCATCGTAGGCGCCGGCGAGCGCTTCGAAGGTGTCGGCCTGGTCGTGCTGGTAGACGGTGTTGCCCTGCTGGAGGGGAGTGCCATCCGGGGCATAGATGGCGGCGGTGTGGGGGCGCTCCATGATGGGGTCGCGGTCGAGGAACATCTTCATTTGTGCGCCCATGGGGTAGCCTTCGCGGCCGATGCTGATGGCGGGTTCGAGGATGTCCGGGAGGTCGAGCCGGCCGTGTTCCTGGAGCCAGAGCATCCAGCCATCCCATGCGCCGGGGGTGGTGGCCTGGTGCATGCCCTCTTCGCCTGCGCGGGCAGCGAAGTCGGCCAGCGTGGCACCCGAGGGGGTGGGGCCGACGCCGTCGAGTGCAGTGACCTCGTCGTCCGCGGCGTCGTAGTAGAGCGCCCAGGTGCCTCCTCCAAGCGCGCTCGAATACCAGGGCTCGACGATGCTCAGCGCAGCGGCGACGGCGACGGCGGCATCCGCGGCGGTGCCACCCTGTTCGAGGATGTCGACGCCCGCCTCGGTGGCGAGTTCGTGGGCGGTGACGACGGCGGCGGCGTGGTCAGCGGGTTCGTCGACGGGCGCTGGTGTTTTCCCCGGGGCGGGTGTGGGGGTCGGTGGTTGTGGGGTCGGGGTTGCAGCGGGGGTCGCATCGCCGCCGGCTGGAGGTGCGGTGGCATCATCGCCGGTGGCGCCCAGTGCAATCGCGGTGACGCCGCCGATGACGCCCACCAGGATGCCACCGGCGATGTACACGAGGGCTCGTGGATGCATAGTTGTCTACTTCGCGGCGCGGAGCCGTGTGCTAGTCCCCGGGAGCGATGACGGCGCCGGCGGAGGTGTCGTTGCGGGGGTCGGCGCCGACGTCGGCCGAGGTCCCGTCCGGGCTCAGAATGATGACTTCGGCGTTGCCGAAGAGCTGGCCGCCAATGCTGGCGTCGTGGCCACGGGCGCGGAGTTCTTCGACGGTCTCATCGGAGAAGCCGGATTCCATGTCGATGGTGTTGGCGACGTCGTAAGGGTAGGTGGAGGCTTCGAAGCCGTTGGAGACCCAGCGGGGGTGTTCGACGGCTTCCTGGGCGCCCATGCCGAACTCGACGATATTGATGAACTGCTGGACCTGCGCCTGGGACTGGGTGTCGACGCCCGTGTTGCCGCCGAGGATGGAGAGCTGGCCATTGCGGAAGGCCATGTAGGGGTTGGAGGTGTGGCGGACCTTGTAGCCGGGGTCGAGCTGATTGGCGTTGCCGTCTTCGAGGTGGAGGAAGCGCATGCGGTTGTTCATGTGGATGCCGGTGTCGCCGGCGACAAGGAACTGCGCGCCCAGGCTGGTGGTCACGGCGGCCGCATTGCCGTCCGCATCGACGATGTGGAAGGTGGTGGTGCCGCCGACCTCGTCGCCCTCGCCGCCGCTGGTTTCGGTGGTGACTTCGAAGCTGTCTTTGACCGGTGGTTCGAGCGCGTTGTCCATGTCGATGCGGTCGAATTGTATGTCGGCGTGGTCCCCGGACAGGAGGCGTTCCACCGGCACGTCGATGCGGTCCGGGTCGCCGACGTGGTTGTTGCGGTCGGCGAAGGCGAGTTTCACGGCTTCGACCTGCGCGTGGATGGCATCGGGGTCGCCGGGCCCGAGCCCGTCGAAGTCGAAATTACGGAGGATGTTGAGGGCGATGAGCTGGGATATACCCTGGCTGTTGGGCGGGTTCTGGAAGACGGTGTATTCGTCGTTGTATTGCGAGGCGATGGGGTCGACGATGCTCGCTTCGAAGCCGGCGAAATCGTCGAGGGTGAGGTAGCCGCCGTTCTCGTCGGAGAACTGGACGAGGGCCTCGGCGATGGGGCCACGGTAGTAGTAGTCGCGGGCAGCCTGGATGGCGGCGTCGCGGCCGTCGTCGAGCGCGCCGTTGTAGGCAACGATGACGTCTTCGAAGGTGTTGGCCAGGTCGAGCTGCTGGACGGTGTCGCCTTCGCCGAGGACGACGCCACCGGGAGCGTAGATTTCGGCGGTATCGGGCCGGCCGGCGATGTCGCTGCGGTCGAGCCAGTCGGCCATCTCGGCGCTGATGGTGTAGCCCTCGCGGGCGGTTTCGATGGCCGGTGTGAGGATGTCTTCGAGGTCGAGTTCGCCGTATTCCTGGAGCCAGAGCATCCAGCCATCCCATGCGCCGGGGACGTTGGACTGGTGGATGCCGCCGGATTCGGCGCGGGCGCCGAAATCTTCGACGGTGGCGTTGCTGCCGGTGGGGCCGACGCCGTCGAGGCTGGTGACTTCGCCGGTTTCGGCGTCGAAATAGAGCGCCCAGGTACCGCCGCCGAAGACGCTGGAGAACCAGGGTTCGACGACGCTGAGGGACGCGGCGATGGCGATGGCGGCGTCTGCCGCGGTGCCGCCCTGTTCGAGGACGCGCATCCCGGCCTCGGTGGCGTGTTCGTGCTGGGAAACGACCGCAGCAGCCTGCGATCCGGGTTCGGGCGCCTCGTAATCGTCACGGACGGGGCCGGAGACGAAGCCGCCATCGAGTGCGACTGTCGCGGCACTCCCGTTGTCGCCGTTGGCGGGTGTCCCGACCGCCAGGTCGACGTCGTTGTCGCCGTTGCGGTCCAGGATGAAGAAGACGACGGCAACGATGGCGATAACCGCTACGGCGGCGCCAGCGAGGAGCGCCATGGGAGAACGCGACTGCATTGCTAAAGACCATAGCAGGGCGCCCGCAAAGGTGGCTGTGCCCGGGCGGTGAAGCCCGGGCACAGCTTTATGCTTCGCTAACCTCTAACCTCTAACCTCTATTCGCTTTCAGTCTTCGATGGCGGAATAGATGATGTTCTTGAGCTGGCCGCGGAAGTTGAACGTGGCCGAGGGCATGAGCTGGGTCATGAAGACGACGATCAGGTCTTCGCGCGGATCGACCCAGAAGATGGTGGAGGCGGCGCCGCCCCAGTAGAAATCGCCCGCGCCGGGCTGGCCCGCGTCCACCTCGTTGAGGGTCGTGGCGAATCCGAGGCCGAACCCGATGCCGTCGTATGCCGTCTCGGAGAAGGGGCCGATGGCCAGGCCCGAGAGGTCCTTGCCACCCGGGAGGTGGTTCCGGGTCATGAGGCGGAGGGTGCGCGAGCCGATGATGCGCTCGCCGCCGAATTCGCCGCCGCGCCGGAGCATCTCGCTGAAGCGGTAGTAGTCTTCGATGGTGCCGGTGAGGCCGCCGCCGCCGGAGAAGAAGGTCTTCGGCTGGAGGTAGGCGCTCTCCTCGGGGTCGTCGATGAGCTTGAGCGACTTGTCGGGTTCGCGCTGGTAATTGGCCGCGAAGCGCTTCTTCTTCTTTTCGTCGACGGTGAAGGCGGTGTCTTTCATGCCGAGCGGCTGGAAGATGTGGTCGTCCAGGTACTGGTCGAACCGCTTGCCGGAGAGGGCTTCGACCAGGTGGCCGCAGACGTCGGTGGACAGGGAGTACATCCAGCGTTCGCCGGGCTGGTAGCGCAGGGGGGCCTCGCCGAGCTTGTTGACGAAGCTCTCCAGCGTTTCGCCGTCGCCGCGGTTGATGCCGAGCTTCTGATAGGCCTTGTCGACCGGGTGGTTGGTCCAGCCGTAGCTCAGCCCGCCGGTGTGCGACAGGAGGTCGCGGAAGGTGACCGGGCGGTGCGGCTTGACCAGCTCCATCTCCTCGCTTTCGCCGGAGACCCAGACTTTCTGCTCGCGCCACCCGGGGATGACGCGGTGGACGGGGTCGTTGAGCTGGAAGTGGCCCTCCTCGAAGAGCTGCATGAGCGCGATCGAGGTGATGGGCTTGGTCATCGAGTAGATGCGGAAGATGGTGTCGTCCTTCACGGGCTTTCCGCGCTCGCGGTCGGCTTCGCCGAAGTTGCGGAAGTAGGCGCAGTGGCCGTGGCGCGCGACGAGCACCTGGCAGCCGGTGATCTTGCCGGTTTCGATGTAGTTTCGCTCGAGGTGGGCGGTGATGCGGTCGAGGCGGTCCCTGGAGAAGCCGGCTTTCTTTGGCGCGGTCTGCACGTGATTGTCCTCCTGCGATACGGGTCGTTTGAAGTTGCCCATGGTACAGGGGCGGCGGCAATCGTCAGCAGGGTTGCGGGCGTCCGCAGTGCCTGTTCAGGTGTGTCGCATGGAGGATGTCCCGCTTACGAGCTCCCGGAGGCGCGCTGCGCCGGCTGGCTCCGCCTCCATTACGGGGACCACCGCGATGCGGTCGCTGAGGCCATCGCGCACGCGGGCGACCTGCTGGAGTTCGAGGGCCTGCTTCTGACGGAGAACGGGATCGGTGGTTTCGGTCGCGGCGAGGCAGTGATTGATGACCCATGCCCAGGGTTCGATACTGGCGCGCCGAAGGTCGGCCTGGAGTTCCGCGGCTTCGGATACGGGGGTCGATTCGGGTAATGTGACGAGCAGGATGTGCGTGTAGGCAGGGTCCTGGAGACGCATGAGTGGTGTCGTGACGTTGTGGACGCCCTGTGCGGGAGTGCGGCGCACGACTTCCTGGTGGTAGGAGCCCGTCGCGTCGAGCAGGAGGAGGGTGTGGCCGGTTGGGGCGGTATCCATGACGACGATTTCGCGCTTTGCGCCGGCGACGAGGCGGGCGAACGCGCGGAAGACGGCCACCTCCTCTGTGCAGGGTGATCGCAGGTCTTCTTTGAGCGCTTCGAGTTCATCCGCGCTCATGTCCTTCCCCTGGTTTGCCAGGACGCCTTCAACGTATGTGCGCGTCACCTCGGCGGGGTCAATGCGGCTGACCTTCATCGCGGGTGCGTCTTCGCCGAGCAGGGCTTCGGGTCGCCCCGCGGGATCGGTCGTTGCAAGGTGGACGGGGGCTCCGCGCGCCGCCAGTTCGACGGCGACCGCGGCTGCGACGGTCGTCTTCCCGACGCCACCCTTTCCCATGATCATGATGAGCCCGCTCTCTCGCCGGGCGAGTTCATCGACCAGGTCCGCCAGGGGAGGGAGGTTGTAGCCGGTGGCGCCTTGTGAGGGCGGTTCCGCCGGGGCGGCAGGGGTGTGGGTGTCTTCGAAGAACGTGCGGAGCGCGTCCAGCCCCAGGAGGCTTTCGCCTTTCATGGGGATGGTGATGCGCGGGAGATCTTGCAGCGTGGCGGGCAGGCGCTCGAGCGCTTCACTCGCTCGTTGTTCCATGGCAGCGGCGATGGGGTCATCCGGGTCCGTCGCGCGAAAGACTGCGTTGACGATTAATATGAATGACCCGATACCAAGGTCCGTGAGCTCTTGCAGTGCCCTCTCGCATTCGGAAATGGGGGAGCGTTCGGGGCGGGTGACCAGGACGATTGTTGTGAGCGCTGTATCGCGGAGCGTGGTGAAGGCTTCGCGGAACCGCTCCTGCTCGGTCTTCAGCCCGCTATGCGGACCCAGGCAGGAGGCGCCGGCGGGGGTGGCTTCGAGGAATCTGGTCCAGAGGCCGGGGAGCTGGAGCAGGCGCAGGGTGTGCCCGGTGGGAGCGGTATCAAAGACGATGTGGTTGAAGGTTTCGCCGGGCTCTGAGGAGAGCAGGGCGGCGAATTCATCGAAGGCTGCGATTTCGACGGTACAGGCGCCGGAGAGCTGTTCCTCGAGGTCGGCCACCTCGTTTTCGGGCCAGAGCTCCCGGTAGGGTTCGATGACGCGTTCGCGGTAGGCTGCGGCGGCTGCCATCGGGTCGATGGCGAGCGCTGACAACCCGTCCGCGCCGGGTACGGGGGTGGCCTTGTTTTCGACGGGAGTGCCGAGCACTTCGGCGAGGTTTGATGCGGGGTCGGTGCTGACCAGGAGGACGCTGCGCCCTTCACCGGCAAGGTGCAGCGCAGTTGCACACGCGCTGACTGTCTTGCCCACACCACCCTTTCCGGTAAAGAAGAGATAGCGTGTGCCGGCGAGGCTGGCGATGTTCACGGGCTCCTCCGGAGCGGCGGTTGCAGGCGATCCGCTGGCTCCAGCGTAGCTGTCCATGCGCGCCCGCAGCATGGCCGTGAGAACCCCGGGATGGGGATCTCACGGCGGCAGTTCCATGCAGCGGTCAGCAGCAGGGCCTGGCTCCGGCGGTGACTGGTTCCGGCGTGACCGCTTCGGAAGTGCCGCAGCACCCGGTCTCAGCGGAGGCCGCTGGTACCTCGTGGCAGTCGCAGCCTGGCCCGCAGTCCTCGTTATCTCCCGCGGCAGGTGCTTCCGCTCCGAGGAAGATGGGCTCATGCGTGGCTGTGGCGCCGGCGGGCGTTTGGGCTGCTTCGGTGGAGGTGATCTCGGCGGCGCGGGCCTGGACTTTGCGGGCTGCCTCGACGGCGAGCGCGATACGCTCGGACTCTATCCCGAGGTTGCCGGCCTGGTCCGCGTGCTTCTGGAACTGGGCGACCGAGTTGGCGCCGACGGCCGCTCCCAGGGAGACGAGCTCTTTGGGGACGTTTGTATCTTCGCAGCACGCTGCTGGCATTTCGGCCTTCTCGCCGAGGAGTTCGCGTGCGAAGACTGCCTGCTCGTTGTAGGCGCTCCGCTTGACGCATTCAGCGTCGGCCACCGCCTGGAAGAGCGCCTCGCGCTGGATGCCGGCGCGTTCGCCTT
>SKSF01000120.1 GCA_007118095.1 Dehalococcoidia bacterium | reverse complement strand
GAGCCGCCGGGGGGCGCCTGGACGAGGTCGCGCAAGCCGCTGGCGGCGCAGGGCTCGGAAGATCGCCGCTCCATCCCTTTCCTCGCGCGGAACACGGGCAAACGAAGTGTCGTGATAGACCCGGAGTCGGAGGGAGACCGGGACCTGCTGACGCGGCTCGCGGGCTGTGCCGATGTGATCATCGACGGGCCCGAAACCCCCTTCGGTGCGCTGGTGGACGCGGTGGAGACGACATCGCGCATCCGCATGACCGACCCGCAGGGGCTGGGCATCGGCCCCATCGTTGGGTTCGCGGGGAGCGGCGGCCTCTCATCGAGCGGCTGGCCGCACCAGCCGCCGTGCAATGCGCCATCGTGGCTGGCGCAGGACGGCGCCGGGATTTATATCGCAGCCTTTGCGGCAACCGCCATACGCGAACAGGCGCAGGGCAGAGAGCCACTGCGCTGGGATGTCGCGTACCGCGACGCCGCGCTCGCAGCAATCACGCCGTGGACACGGCCGTTGCATTCGTACGGGATGGTCGTCGCCGGCCAGGGAGCGGATTCGCAGCGGTTGGGCGCCGGGCCCTACCCGATCATCCCCTGCAAGGACGGCTATATACGCTTTCTCACGGCGACGCCACGGCAGTGGGATGCGCTCCAGGAACTGCTCGGGCGGCCCGAAGCCCTGTCCGGGGAGGAATGGCTCGATTACCAGTTCCGGGCGCAGAACTTCGACGTTACCCGCGACATCGCGGGCGAAATACTCGCCGACCGGACACAGGACGAGGTGTTCAAAACCGGACAGTCGCTTGGGCTCACGATTACGCCAGTTTTCGACATCCCGCGGTTCTTGGAGGACGAGCACATCAACCACCGCGAGTTCTTCCAGGAACTGGACGACCCGGACCATGGCGAAGTACGCGTGCCGCGCCAGCCATTTCGGACGGAGGAGGGCTCGCCGGGCAAGCTTCTGTACCCGGCGCCAGCGCTCGACGACGGGCGCAAGGACGCGGAAGCCCTGGCGGTGGGGCCACCACCAGCCCGGACTGGCGCGGCGCCCGTAGCCAAGCGCGGACAGCTCCCGCTCGAGGGGATCCGCGTGCTGAACTGTGGAGTCGGGGCGGTGGTGCCGGAGGCGGCTTCGATGCTGGCGATGCTGGGCGCCGACATCATCAAAGTGGAGTCACGCAAGCACGTGGACTTCCTGCGGCAGGTCGGGCTCCTGGGCGCGGGCGACCACAATAGCTGCCCGACATTCAACCAGCTCAACCTGAACTGCCGGAGCATTGCTGTCGACATGGGCACCGAGGAAGGACGCAAAGTCGTCCAGGACCTGGTCCCGCATTGCGACATCGTGATGGAGAACCTGCGCGGGCCGGTGATGCACAAGTGGGGGCTCGACTATGCGTCCGTCCGGAAGCTGCGGCCCGACGTGATTTACCTGAGCAGCCAGGGCCTGGGCGACGGCCCGTACGGCGGTTTCCAGACGTATGGACCGAACCTGCAGACCTTCTCGGCGGTGACCTCGCAATGGGCGCACCCGGACGACCCGTTCCCTGTGGGTTCCACGCTGAACCACCCGGACCATGTCGCCGGGAAACAGGCAGTTTCGGTGTTGCTGGCGGCGCTGATGCGAAGAGACGAGACTGGCGAAGGGGCCTACCTGGACTGCGCGCAGTTCGAGGTCGCCTCGGCGATGATCGCGGACCGGTTTGTGCAGGAACAGCTCCTGCCGGGTTCGACCGCCCAACACCTCGGCAATGCGAGCCCGGATTTCGCCCCGCACGGCTGCTACCCCTGTGCTGGCGAAGACCGCTGGTGCACGTTTGCTGTGGAGGATGATGCGCAGTGGCAGCGGCTTGCCGGGCTCATCGGCGACGGCTGGGTGCAGGACGAACGGTTCGCGACGATGGAGGGCCGGCTGGCCAACCGGGAAGAGCTGGACGCAAAGCTCGCGGAGTGGACGCGGCAGTTTGAGCCGGTAGAACTCGAAGGGAAGCTCAGGGCCGCCGGCGTGCCAGCATCACGGGTTGCGATCGGCGAAGACTTCGCGAACGACCGCGACGCACACGGCTCCCTCTTTCGCTGTGTGCCACATCCGACGGCCGGGAACCGCTGGCACATCGGCCTCCCGGTGGCCGACTCCGAAGGCGGACGCCTGCCGGTACGGCGGTCGCCGCTACTGGGTGAACACGACGCGACCGTCCTGTTCGACCTCCTGGGGCTCCCGGACACGAAAGTGAGCGAGCTCGCCAGCTCTGACGCAATCGGCTACTAACGGTGGGAAGGCAGGAGGAATACCATGCCAGCAGAGGACTGGAAGCCCGAACTCGAGGCTATCGAAGAACATCGCGAGCGCGCACTGGAGCTCGGCGGGCCAGAACGGGTAGCGCGCCAACGCGAGAACGGAAAGCTGACTGTCCGGGAGCGGATCGACTGGCTGCTCGACCCGGGGACGTTTCTCGAGCTCGGGATGCTGGCGACGCAGCAAAGCACCCGCGCCCAGATGGAGGGCAAGTACACAGCGGCTGACGGGCTGGTCGTCGGATTCGGGCGCGTCGACGGTCGCGAGATCATCGTCGCGGGCGAAGACTTCACGGTGATGGGTGGTTCGGAAGGCCGTGTCGGCGGGCTCAAGCGTAACCGCATCCTCAACATCGCCATCAAGCACAAGATCCCGATGGTCTGGCTGCTCGATGGCGTCGGCGCGCGGACGGGCGAATCACTTCGTGGAAGCTGGGTCGGCGGCGACTTCTTCATTACCATGTCGCGCCTTTCCGGGCAGGTGCCGCAGGTAGGCATCGCGATGGGCCCGTGTGCCGGTGGCCCGGCGCTGATGGCGCCGCTCATGGACTTCGTCGTGATGGTTGAGGGCATGAGTATGCTTGCGGCAGGCGGCCCGCCCATCGTGGAGTCGGCGACCGGGGAGAAGGTTTCGAAGGAGGATCTGGGCGGCTCGAAGATTCACACGCGCATCAGCGGCGTCGCCGATAATGAGGCGCCTTCGGAAGAAACGGCCATCGACATGGTACGGCAGTACCTGTCGTATCTGCCGCCGAACGCCTGGCAACATCCGCCGCTTTCCGAGCCAATACCGCCGGATCCGGGCGACATCCTCGACCTGATCCCAAAGTCTTCGAAGCGCCCCTACGACATGCGCAAGGTGCTCGACCGCATCGTCGACGGCGGAAGCCGGTTCGACATCAAGCCCGACTTCGGGACAAGCATGATCACCTGTTTCGCACGGGTGAAGGGCCGACCGGTGGGTATCCTGGCGAACCAGCCGATGGTACGCGCCGGCATCATCGATGCGCAGGCTGCGGACAAGGCGACGCATTTCATGCAGCTATGCGACGCGTTCCACCTGCCGCTGCTCTTCTTTGCCGATGTGCCGGGGGTGATGACCGGAAGCAAGGCTGAGCAGGAGGGCACGCTGCGGCGGGGCCTCCGGATGGCGCATGTGCTGGGGCAGACTACCGTGCCGACCGTGTCCGTCGTGGTGCGAAAGGCGTTTGGGATGGGCGGCGTCGCGATGTGCGGCCAGGGCATGGGCCAGGTGCTTACGCTCGCGTGGCCGACGGCGGAGTTTGGCACCATGCCGATGTCGGGTGCGGTACAGGCTGCGCACCGGCGCGACCTGGAAAGCGGCAAGATGACGATGGAAGAGCTGTCGTCCGGCTACGACACCTACAACGACATCTTCGGCCCGGCCGAGTCGTTCCAGGTCGACGACATTGTCGAGCCATCGGAAACGCGGGACCGCATCGCCCGGGCGCTGGAAGCAGCGGCGACCGACCCGAGCCCGCCAGAGTACAAGCACGGCATCATGCCATAGCGGGACCGCCAGCTAGCCCGAGAGGAATACCATGAACCAATCCGTCCCGGCGCACATCGGGCAGGCAACCGTTCTCGAAGTCAGTGGCTCGCTCGCGGGTGCGTTTGTCGGCAAGCTTGCACAAGACCTGGGCGCCCGCGTCGTCCGCGCGGTCCCGGGAGGTGCGGATGACGAGCCCACATGGTTGGACCGCGGGAAAACGACGGTGCCCATTCACCTGGACGCTGTGGTTGAGCTCGCCGGCGAACACGGGGCGGACGCCGTCATTTGGGACGATACGTACGGGCGCCGCGGACCCCTTCCATCGGCTGTGCGCGATGCCGTGACGTATTCCATCGAGCTGCTCGGTTCGCGAAAGACGCACGGACCCTGGAGCGAGGCGACACTGCTTGCCGAGGCAGGCGTGGCGCACCTCACGGGATTCCGTGACGGCCCACCAATTCCGCTGCCCGGCCACCAGGTAGCGATGCTCACGGGGTCGAACGGCTTCACCGCCCTGGGAGGCGCGATCGCCAACAAAACGGCGGGTGCAGAGGGCGCGCACATTAGCCTGGCTGCGGTGGAGATGCTGGCGGGCCTGCACCAGTTTGGGCTCATCGATTACGTATCGAACGGTCGGAGCCGGAGGCGCAACGGCATGCGCTGGTCGAACAACCATCCGTTGGGGACGTTCCCTTGCTCTGATGGATTCATCGCCGTTTGCACGCCCACGGACGTGCAATTCCAGTCGCTGTGCCTGCTGCTGGGCGTCCCGGAGGTCGCCGGGGACGAGCGATTCCTTACGGCGACTCGCCGCTTCGAGAACGCCGACGAGCTCGATGCGATCATCGCGCCACAATTTGCGAAGCACAGCCGCGATTACCTGTTCCGAACCGGGAACGAGCTCGGGGCGCCGGTTGCGCCGGTGGTCGACCCGGACGAGCTGCTGGAGGATGCGAACCTCGAACACCGGGCGTTCTGGAAAGCGGCGGACGGTGTGAAGGAGCCGGATGCCGGTGTTGCGCAGATACCGGAATCTGTCCCAGCCGTACCAGCAGCTGGTTCGAAGCGGCTCCCGCTCGAAGGCGTCCGGGTAGTCGAGTTCACGAAGGTCTGGGCAGGGCCTCTCGCCGGGCGAGCGCTCGCGGACCTCGGGGCCGACGTCGTGTGCATCGAGTCGCCATGGTCGCGCGGCCCGGAAGTGGTGCCACCCGGAGCGTCCGTGATCCCGGCGATCTACCCGGGAGACGACCCGGGCGAGCGCCCGTGGAACCGGCAGGGCATCCGAAACATCCTGAACCGTTCGAAGAAGAGTGTGTGCCTGGACATCAAGGACGAGCGTGCGCGGAAGCTAGCCCAGGAATTGTGCGCCTCGGCCGACGTCATCCTGGACAACAACCGTCCCCGGGCGCTGGATCGTTCCGGGCTCGGCTACGAGGCGATCTCAGAACTGAACCCGGGAGTCATCTTCGCTGCGATCAGCGGCTACGGGACGGACCGGTCACTGTACCGCGATTACGGGGCCTATGGTCCTGTAACGGAAGCGCTCGGCGGACTCGTCTGGTGGATCCGCGACGAGCGAGCGGAGACGGTACCACTTCCCACAGGGATGGGCTTCCCCGACCCAGTCATCGGAGCGATGGCGACCGCTCGGATAGCAGCAGCATTGAATACGAGGGTTGCAACGGGTCGCGGCGAGTTCATCGACCTGAGCCAGGTGGAATGCACGGCGCTGTTCCTGGGAGACGTGATTACCGCCTGGCAGACCGCGAGTCCGGACGAGCGTACCTGGAGGCTCGCGGCCGAGCCAGGGAGCAAGGCTGTCCTGGACCCTGCGAGCGATACCTACGTGATGGTGACCTCGCTGGCAGCGGACGAGTTTGCAGAGCCAGCGGGCACCAACCCGGAAACATGGCGTGCCGCTGGACATGCGGCCGCGTGGGACCGGGACGCGAAGGCCGTCTTCGAAAGCCCGGAACTGGCGGATTTCTGGGTCGAGTTGAGGCACCCGGATGTTGGGAGCCTGTTATACGACGGGAACCCATTCTTCGACGCGAGCGGACGGCTTCCTGTCGAGACGTTCCCATCACTGGGGGATCACAACCGGCAGGTGCTGGCGTCCTGGCTCGGGATTGATGAGAACGAGTGTGCCCGGCTCGAAGCCGAGGATGTCTTGCTCTCGCGGCCACGTTCGCCCATGGCGTGAGCTTCATCGACACGCGTAATAAGTGGCTCGTCCACAGTCGCGCCGCTGCCTTGACCGAGCCCCCGAAGGTGCGGATACTCGCCGCATTGACACGAGTGTCAATCGGAGTGGGATGGTGACCCTTATCCGCCCGTCCGTACATGGAAACCGGGAGTATTCATGGCCCTGGAAGAAGCGCAATTGCTGCACGACCTGGCGTTCGTGGAGCTGACCGGAAACGTGGCCGGCGCGTTCTGCGCGAAGGCGCTCGCCGACACCGGCGCCCGCGTCATCAAAGTCGAACCCCCTCGCGGACACCCGCAGCGATCGGACTCGGCGCCGGAGCCAGGCGACACGGAAACGTCCCGGTCGATCTTCGAATGGCTGAACACCGGCAAAGAGAGCGTTGCCATCGATACCCGTCATCCCGACGGAGTGGCCCTGTTGGGGCGCCTCCTGGAGAACGCCGACGGCGCAATCGTCGACGAGCGGACGCAGGAACTCTATGCGCTCCCGGATGTTGCTACGCTCGCGGAGCAGCATCCGCACCTGGTGGTTGCGGCGCTGTCCCCCTTCGGCGCAACCGGGCCGCATGCGGACTGGTTATCGGACGACATCATCCAGTACGCGATGACATGCTGGATGCACATGACCGGTACACCGGACCGCGAGCCGCTGGCATCGGGCGGCGACCTGGCGAATACGATCCCGGGGCTTGCGGCAGCGTCCGGGGTACTCATGGCAATCCACGAGCGCAAGTCCTCCGGCAAGGGCCAGGTGGTGGACATCGCGCAACAGGACGTGCTTGCGCTGTTCCAGCCGTACACATCGCTGAGTTACTCCTATACAGGCATGGAACGGGCCCGGACCGGTATGCCCTTCCCCATGACCATCGTCCCGGCAGCGGACGGGTACCTCGGAATCAATGTGCTGACGCAGGTGCAATGGGAAACGCTCTGCGCCTTCGCGGGCATGGTGGATCTGCTCGAAGACCCGGAGTATGCGGACCCGCTGGCACGTGCGGCGCATGCGCAGGAGCTGACGGACCGCTTTGCCGCGTGGGCCGCCGATAAGACCCGGGCGGAGATCGTGGAAGAAGCGCAGGGATGGCGCATCCCCCTTGGCTATGTGCCAACGCCCGACGAAACGAGGAACCTGAAGCAGCACGAGGCGCGGGACTTCTTCCAGACAGTGCGGAGCTCCGACGGGGCGGAACTCATGATGCCGGGCGTGCCATTCCGTATTGACGAGCCCATCCGTGTGAGACGCGCGCCAGCGGTGAACGAACAGGGTGATGCGATCGCCAGGGATTTGGACGAGCGCCATGGAAGCTGACGGGAAATGCCAATGACGACACCACTGACCAAACAGGGGCCGCTCAAGGGCACCACCATCGTGGACCTTTCGATGTGGTGGTCGGGGCCACTGGCGACCAAGTTCTTCGCAATGATGGGCGCGGACGTCATCAAGGTGGAGTCCATCCAGCGAGTGGATGGTTGGCGGCTCGCCGTGCGGCTCATGGCCGACGCGGGAATCGAGGCTTCGAACGTATTCAACGGGGTGAACGTCAATAAGCTCGGCATCACCCTGGACCTTTCGTCCGAGGAGGGGCACCGCATTCTGCGGGACCTGGTGGAGCGGGCGGATGCGCTGGTCGAGAACTACAGCCCGCGCGTGATGGACAACCTTGGCCTTGGCGACGATGTGCTCTTCAGGTGGAACCCGGAGCTGGTGATCCTTTCGATGCCAGCCTTCGGGCTGACGGGTCCCTGGCGGGATTTCGTCGGCTTCGCGCCAACGATCGAGCAGTTTTCGGGCCTCCCGGAGCTGACCGGCTATGAGGGCGGGCCGCCTGTGCTCTCTGGCAACTCCATTGCTGACCCCTCGGCGGGGATCACGGGCGCGTTTGCGCTGCTCGCCGGGCTGCACGCTCAGGACCGCGATGGTGGCGGACGGCACATCGACCTTTCACAGCTCGAGTCCCTCACCGCACTCCTCGGAAAGCCGCTCATGGAGCAGCAGGCGAAAGGTCAGCCTCCGCCACGACGGGGAAACAGGCATGCCTGGAAGGCGCCATACGGCTGCTATCCATGCGCCGAGGACGACACATGGGCCGTGATTGCGGTGTCGAATGATGCGCAGTGGCAGGCGCTGTGCGAGGTGATGGGGGAGAACGCCCTCGCCGGGGACGAGCGGTTCCGGACGGCTGCGTCGCGGAAAGGGCACCAGGACGAGGTCGACGAGATGGTTTCGCGCTGGACGCGCGAACGCAACCGGCACGAGGTCGCGGAGGCGCTGCAGGCGCGGGAGGTGCCGGCTGCCGCCGTCTACCGTCCATCGGACCTGCTGGCGGACCAGCACCTGCGAGAGCGAGACTACTTCGTCGAGCTGGACCGTGCGGAGGTAGGGCGGCATCCGCACCACGGGCTCCCCTTCCAGTTTTCGCGCACGCCCGGGGCAATCACCCGGGCGGCGCCAACGCTCGGGCAGGACAACCGACACGTGCTACAGGACATCGTTGGGCTCAGCGACGCCGAGATAGAGGCGCTCGAAGCGAAACAGGTGATCGGCACGCAACCAGTCGAATAGGCAAGGCGTGCAGCCCGGGACACCGGGGGCCATCCGAGTGCGGCCCTTCGCTTCTCCTACAGCAGGCGTTCGGCGAAGTGGCAGGCGGAGAACTGCCCTGGCCGGACTTCGCGCAACTCTGGCTCCTCGGAGCGGCACCGATCCTCGACCATCGGGCAGCGCGTGCTGAACGCGCATCCCGGCGGCGGGTTCAGCGGACTTGGGATTTCGCCCTGCAGCGGCTGCACTGGCTTCGCTTCGGCGGGATGGCGTGGCGGAATCGCCGCCACCAGCGCCTTGCTGTAAGGATGTGTCGCGCGTTTGTAGAGTTCGTCAGCCGGGGCGATCTCGACAATCTTGCCGAGGTACATCACCGCGACCCGGTGGCTCATGTATTCCACCACCGAAAGGTCGTGCGCAATGAAAAGGAAGGAGACGCCCAGGGTCTCCTGGAGGTCCTTGAGCAGGTTCAGCACCTGGGCGCGGATGGAGAGGTCGAGCGCGCTGACGGGCTCATCGAGGATGATGAGCTTTGGCTTCACGGTGAGGGCCCGTGCAATCGCAACGCGCTGGCGCTGACCACCGCTGAACTCGTGCGGGAAGCGCTTGCGGAGCGCGGGGGAAATGCCCACTTGCTCCATAACTTCTTCGACCCGCTGTTCCCGGTCGCGCTTTTTCATCCCCGGCACGAACAGCAGCGGTTCGCCGATGATGTCGCCCACGCGCTGTCGGGGGCTCAGCGCGGAAAAGGGGTCCTGGAACACTGCCTGGACGGACTGGCGGAACCACCGCAGCCGCCGTTCGGACTCGCCAGCGACTTCGGTGCCCTGCCATTGGACAGAGCCGCCGGTCGGCTCCTCGAGTCCCAGCACGACCTTTGAGACCGTCGTCTTTCCAGAACCGGATTCGCCGACGATGCCAAGGGTTTCGCCTTCGTGGATGACGAAGGATACCCCGCTGACAGCGGCGACAGTGCGCTTCTTTCCAATCCCAAGGAAGCCTGAGGAGACCGGGAAGTGCTTTTGGAGGTTTTCAACTTTGAGGAGCTCAGTCACCTGTCGTCTCCGGGTTCCAGCATCGGTACCAGTGAGCGTCCGTGCCTTCGACCGGGGGGGCTTCTTCGCGGCACTGGTCCGTGACGTTCGGGCAGCGGTCAGCGAATGGGCACCCGGGGGGCAGCGCGGCCAGGTCTGGCGGGTGCCCTGAGATGGAGGGCAGGCGGTCAATCTTCTCGCCCATCACGGGTAGCGATTTGACCAGGGCCCGGGTGTAGGGATGCCGGGGCGCATCGAAGATTTCCTCCACGGGACCCATCTCCACGATCCGGCCGGCGTACATGACCGCGACGCGGCGGCAGAGCTGCGCCACGATCCCAAAGTCATGCGTGATGAGGAGCGTGCCGACGGTGCCCTGGTCGCGGACCTCTTCGAAGAGGCGGACGACCTGCGCCTGGATGGTGACGTCGAGCGCGGTGGTGGGCTCGTCTGCGATGAGGACATCTGGCTGACACGAGAGCGCCATAGCAGTCACCACGCGCTGGCGCATGCCGCCACTCATCTGGTGTGGGTAATTGCCCACGCGGGCCTGCGGGTCCGGGATATGGACGGCGCGGAGTCCGTCGATGATGCGCTGTTTGAGACCCTCACCGCGCAGTTTCCGGTGGATCCGGAGCGGCTCGGCAAGCTGGTCGCCGATGGAATAGACGGGGTCGAGCGAGGTAAGCGGCTCCTGGAGGACCATGGCGACTTTTGAGCCGCGCACTTCACGCATCTCGCGGTCGGAGAGGGCGACCAGGTCCCGCCCACCGACGACGATCTGGCCGCCCGTAATCTTAACGTGGCGGCCGGGAAGCAATCGCATGATGGAAAGCGCCGTCATGCTCTTACCGGACCCGGATTCGCCTACGATCCCCAGCACTTCACCGCGTTCGAGCGTGAATGATACGCCGCTAACGGGGCGGACGATGCCGGAGGCGGTCCGGATCTCGGTGTGTAGGTCGCGCACATCCAGCACGACATCGGAGTCGCTACCGCTCATCATGAACCACCAACGTTTCTGAGCCTGGGGTCGAGGCGGTCACGCAACCAGTCGCCCAGCAGGTTTGCCGACACGCAGAGCAGCAGGAGCGCGATACCGGGGATGACCGTGAGCCACCATGCGGTATTCATATGTCCGCGCCCCTCGGAGATCATTCCGCCCCATGAGGCATCCGGCGGGCGGACACCGAGCCCGAGGAAACTAAGTGACGCCTCATAAATGACGACCGTGGCGATGGTGAGGGTGGCGTAGACCACCAGTGTGTTAACTACGTTCGGGAAGATGTGAACCCGGAGGATCCGGAACCACCCGCAGCCGCCAACCCTAGCAAGCAAGACATGATCAGCGTTCCGCAAGCGTAACGCTTCCGCGCGAATGATGCGCGCATACCCGACCCATGCAGTTATGACAATCACTAACAGGACGTTCTGTAAGCTTGCGCCGAGGGCGCCAATGATGGCGAGCGCCAGCAAGACGGGCGGAATCGAGAGGATGGTATCGACCAGGCGCATGAGGATGGCATCCCAAACACCGCCGAAGTAGCCCGCGAGCAAGCCTACCGCAGTGCCAATGAGCCCGGTGAGGATGACACCAAACACCACCACGATGGCGCTGATCCGCGTCCCATAGATGAGCCTGCTGAGCACGTCGCGGCCGTTTGCATCGGTGCCAAGCGGGTACTCGATGGTGCCGTCAGCGTCCCAGGCCGGCGGAAGCAGCGAATCCACCAGGGTGCCGCGCGCGGGGTCATGCGGGGCGAGGAGGGGAGCCAGGATGGCGACAGCGACCACAATTACGAGGATAGCGATGGGCACATGGGGGATGAGGCGAGGTCGAAACCTGCGCTTCTTGCGGCCGAGCTCCGCCGGTACAACCTGTTCGCGTTCGCCAGTCGTGACTGCCATGTTCTAGTACCGAATCCGCGGGTCCAGGACTGCATAGAGCAGGTCGACACCCAGGTTGATCAAGACGAAGGCGATCGCCCCGAAAAGGACGACACCCTGGACGACGGTGTAGTCAGCCGCGAAGATCGCGTCGACTGCGAGGCGCCCGATCCCCGGCCAGTTGAAAATGGTCTCGACGACAACCGAACCACTCAGAAGCAATCCCAGTTGCAAGCCGAGGACGGTGATAATGGGGATACTCGCGTTGCGTAACGCGTGTTTGAAGATGACAGCGGCTTCGGACAGTCCCTTGGCACGGGCAAGCTTGATGTACTCGGAATCAAGCACATCGAGCATGCTCGACCTGGTGAGGCGGGTGACTACGGCGACGGCAAACGCGCTTAAAGAGATCGCGGGCAGGATGAGGCTTGTTAGCCCCGAATCGCCAGCGGCGGGGAACCAGCCAAGGTTCACCGAGAAGATCAGCACAAGGATGAGGCCAAGCCAGAAGGCCGGAACCCCCTGGCCCACAAGCGCCAGTGTCTGTGCGATGGTGTCGATGGGTGTACCCCGGTAGATCGCTGCGACAACGCCCAGGGGGATGGCCACGACGATCGTTATGGCCATGGCGGCGGCCGCCAGCTTCAAGGTGGCGGGGAGGCGGTTCAAGAGCAGCTCGCTGACGGGCTGGTCGAATCGGAACGACTCCCCGAGGTCACCTGTCGCCGCGTTGCCCAGGAAGCGAAAGTACTGCACAACAATGGGGTCATCGAGCCCCCACTGTGCGCGGTACTCGTCCAGCCGTTCCGTCGGCACCTCCCCGGGGATAAGCAGTTCGGCCGGGTCCCCGGAGATGCGCGTCACCGCGAAGATGATCACGGTAACGAGCAGGATGGTGACGACTGACTGGGCCGCGCGAACGATCAGGAATTGTCCCATCGAGCGTGGCCTGGCCTAACCGTTGAGGCGGATAGTGTTGGAGTTCCGGAAGTAGAGCCAGTTGGGCATCGGCGACCACTCCACATTGTTGCCCAGGCCCCAGACCGCATCGGGATGCCAGAGGA
The DNA here is from genome assembly GCA_007118095.1 of Dehalococcoidia bacterium. Classification (GTDB taxonomy): domain Bacteria; phylum Chloroflexota; class Dehalococcoidia; order Tepidiformales; family Tepidiformaceae; genus SLAK01. The sequence continues at coordinate 10,826 of SKSF01000120.1, read as the reverse complement.
AGCCAATCCAGGCCTCTTCATAGAGGTGATCGAAGGCTTCCCGGATGACCTCTGCCCGCTCATCCGGGTCGGAAAGCGGGACGACCTGGTCGAGGTATTCGACCATCTGCTCGTCGTAGAACGGGACATAGGTACCGGTCGGGACGAGGCCACCCTGCCACCGTGATACGGGGTCTGGCGAGTAGTCCGGATAGCCCGAAATGTACATGTCGTGAAGGTTCTGCTCACGGCGCCGCTGGGTGAGGGTCTGGCCGTCGATCGCTTCCTGGGTGACGGTAATACCGACGGCTTCCAGGAAGTCGGTGATGGCCTGGCCCTGGGCCTGTGAAGCGGGGCTCGAGTCGTAAATGAAATTCAGCTCAAGACCGTCGCCATAGCCAGCTTCGGCGAGCAGCTCTTCGGCACGGTCGGGATCGTACGCATATGGCTCCACACCGGGATCGTGCCCGAGCATGCCCTCGCCGAGCGCATCTGCCATTGGCGTCGCTGTCCCATAGAGAATGCGGTCGACGATCGCGTCGCGATCGATGGCATGGTTGATCGCCAGGCGGACGCGCTGATCCGACAGAGGGGAATCCTCGATAGGCCCATCGCGCTCGGGCGTGATCAACTGGAAGTGAATGAAGGTGTTGCTGCCACTCGGGACCTGCGCCACCTGCAGGTCTCCCTCGATAGCTTCAAGCTGATTCGGCGGGACGGCGGCGATGATGTGTGCCTCGCCGGTCTGGAGCATGTTGAGGCGCGTGGAGTCGTCCCCGACGATGTCCAAGCGGAGGCGCTCCACCATTGCCTTCTCGCCCCAGTAGTCGTGGAAGACTTCTGCTTCGAAGCGGGATCCTGGATCCCAGTTCGCGTACTGGAAGGGGCCGGTACCGACGGGGTCGCGGCCGAAACCGTCCAGGCCGACTTCGTCGATGTATGCCTGCGGGACGATGAAGTGGAACCCGTCTAACAGGAAGGGGAACCCACCGTCACGCTGGCTGAGGTTCACCTGGACGGTGGAATCGTCGATGACTTCGCAGCTTTCGAACGTGGGAAGCGTCGCCCGCATGTATTCGACCTCGTCGATGAGGTCGAAGCTGAACTTCACGTCCTCGGCGGTCATGGTTTCGCCGTTGTGGAACTGGACGCCGTCACGAATCGTGAACTGGTAGATGGAGCCTTCCTCCAGCGCTTCCCAGTCCTCCGCAAGGCCGCCTACCAGGTTACCCGCGGCGTCGCGGGCAACCAGACTTTCGAACATCTGCTGGATAGCCTGGAGGTCCTGGCCACCGAGGCGACCGGGCGGTTCGACCGCCTGGAAGTCCGCGGCAATTGCAACACGGGCTTCGCCTTCCGGCTCGGGGCGGCCACCGTTTGTGGTATCGCCGCCATTTCCGTTGCCATTGCCATTGGTGGAGGCATCGCCGCTGTCATCGTCGTTGCCGCAGCCGACTATAGCAAAGCCAGCCGCGCCAATGGCGCCAGCGCCCCCGGCCTGGAGCAGTCGTCGGCGGCCCATCCGCCAGTCGTTCGACTTTCGCAGCCAGTAATTGTCTCGCATTCCTCTGATTCCCCCTCCGCTAACCCTGGTCACAGGCAGCGTGATGTTTGACATTGGTGTCAATCGTGGAAGTCTATGCATGCTTGACAACAGCGTCAAACCCGCGAGGCTGAACCGGACAGTTCAGTTTTAGAGATGCGACGGCTGTTGAATTGAGGCGGGCGGGGCCGCATCATCGTTCCCGCTGGAGATGTGCGGCGATTGCGCCAGCGAGTCGAGGAGAAACCATGCCAAGTGTGAATGAGACGGGGCGCCCGTTCGAGCGGGTGCTGATAGCAAACCGGGGCGAAATTGCGATCCGGGTCGCCAAGGCGGCGACGGGACTGGGGATGGAAACGGTGGGGGTATATGTCCCGGCCGATGCTCAGGCGCTTCACACGGCGTTCGTGACAAAGGCGGTGGAACTGCGCGGTGGTCAGAACGGTAGCCCGGTTGCGGGATACCTGGACGCCGAGGCGCTGGTCCAGGCGGCGGTGGACAACGGTTGCGACGCCATCCACCCGGGCTATGGATTCCTCTCGGAGAGTGCGGCTTTCGCGACGCTGTGCGCACAAAAGGGCATCACCTTCGTTGGTCCGTCGGCGGAGGTGCTCTCGCTCTTCGGCGACAAGATCCGCGCGCGTTCGTTCGCGGAATCGGCCGGTATCCCGGTGGTCCCGGGCAGCCACGAGGCCATGCGTTCGGCCGACCAGGCGCGCGAACGGGCGCAGGAGCTGGGCTTCCCGGTTGTGCTGAAGGCGGCCGCCGGCGGTGGCGGGCGCGGGATGCGCATGCTCAAATCCGCGGAGGAGATCAGCGAAGCATTTGAGCGCTGCCGCGGTGAGGCCGAAGCGGCGTTCGGCGATGGCACGCTGATGCTGGAGAAGCGAATCGAGCGGCCGCGGCATATCGAGGTGCAAGTGCTGGGTGACAGCCGCGGAACCATCGTGCACCTGTGGGAACGCGATTGCTCGGTGCAGCTCCGCAACCAGAAGGTGGTTGAAATTGCGCCGGCGCCAGAGTTCGACTCGGCGGTGCGCGAGCGGGTGCTGGCCGACGCCGTCCGGCTGGCCGAGGCAGCGGGCTATATGAATGCGGGGACGCTCGAGTTCCTGGTCGAGCCCGAGACCGGGCGGCACTACTTCATCGAGGCCAACCCCCGCATCCAGGTGGAGCATACGGTCACCGAGGAGGTCACGGGTGTGGACCTGGTGGAGGCGCAGTTCCGCGTCGCCTCGGGCGAGCCGCTGTCGGCGGTGGGACTGAGCAGCCAGGCGGAGGTGCCGCAGCCGCGCGGGTTCGCGGTACAGGCACGCGTGGTCGCGGAGGGGCCGGGCTCGCTCACAGCCTACAAAGAACCGGCGGGGCCAGGCGTCCGCGTCGACGCCTGCGGCTACCTGGGGCTCACCCCCCCGCCGGATTTCGACCCGCTCCTGGCAAAGGTGATCGGCAGTTCCAACTCGTCGCGCTCTTTCGTCTCGGCGGTCGACCGCACACTGCGGGCACTGGATGAGTTCCACATCGACGGCCTGCCCGTCAACCTCTCCCGTCTCCGCGCCATCCTTTCGCACCCGGACTTTCGCGCTGGTAACGCGCGTACCTCGTTCCTTGACGAGCACCCGGACCTTGATGCGACAGCCCCATCGGCCGGGATCGGCCCGCTGGCGCTGCTTGGTGAGCGGGCGGCGGCCGTCACCGGGAATGGCGGCGCGGCACTTGCGCCCGCGAATGTGGGCCTGCAGGTGGCACCGGGACTCCGGGGGGTGACAGCGCCGCTCACTGGCTCAGTAGTCTCCTGCGCGGTGAGCCCGGGCGAGCGTGTCGCCGAGGGCGACACGCTCCTGGTGCTCAGCGCGATGAAGATGGAGAGCGTGGTCACCGCGCCATGCGCCGGCACGGTGAGCGAGCTGCTCTCTCTGTCGCCCGGTGACACCGTCGAAACGGGCATGGTCGTCGCCACGATCACCCCGGGCGAAGGCGCAGCGCCGACAGCCACGCCCGGCAAGGAACTTCCCCGCGAACAAACCTGGGGCCCAATGCTCGACGAGGTGCGCGCCTTCCAGCGCATCGCCGAGGAACGGCTCGCGCCCGGCTCCAACGAGCCCGGGGTCCTGCGCCAGCGAAGCCGGGGCAAGCTCGACTGCCGCGAACGCATCGCGCTCGTGCTCGATGATGGGTCCTTCCGGGAGGTCGGCAGCGGCGCCGGGTTCATCTCCTACGACGACGAGGGCAGTGTCGCCGACTTCACCCCGGCCAACCACGTGGGCGGCTGGGGCACCGTCGAAGGGCGCAAGACGATCGTGTGCGCCGATGACTTCACGTCGCGGGGCGGCCACGCCGACGGCTCCATCTCCGAGAAAAGCCGCTACCTGGACCGCCTGTCGCTCGAGCTGCGCGTGCCCTCCGTGCGGCTGCTCGACGGTTCGTCGGGCGGCGGCAGTGTCGCCGCAATGGTCCCTTCCCAGTCGGGCGAGAAGAAGAGCACCGCCCAGGAGAGCACCGGCGCCATCACCGCCGGCCGGCCCCGCGTCACCGGCACCGGCGGCTCCTTCCTGCCGGGCCACCTGGGCAGCACGCTGTACGCCGAGCAGCTCGCCACAGTGCCCGTCGTCAATATGCTGCTGGGCAGTGTGGTCGGCATCGGTGCGGCCAAAGCGGTGCTCGGCCACTTTTCGGTGATGGTCCGGGATATTTCGCAGCTCTTTGTCGCCGGGCCGCCGGTTGTCAGCCATGCGATGGGCTACGACATCACCAAAGAGGACCTGGGCGACTGGCGCATCCATTGCCGCAACGGTTCCGTCGACAACCTGGCCGAGACGGAAGAGGAGGCCGCGGAGATGACCCGCCGGTTCCTTTCCTACCTGCCACCGAGCGTCTACGAGGCCCCGCCGGTGGTCCCGGCCAGCGATCGGGCGGACCGCCGCGAAGCAGAGCTCTTCACCATCATCCCGCGGAAGCGCACCACCACCTTCGATATTCGCCGGGCTATCCGGCTGATGGCCGACCAGGGCTCGTTCTTCGAGGTTGGGCCGTACTGGGGCACGGACCAGGTGACGGGCTTCGCCCGGTTCAACGGCTACCCGGTCGGCGTGATCGCATCTGACAGCCAGCACCCCAACGGCGGCGCCCTCACCGCCGACGGCTGCAGCAAGCTCACCCGGCACCTCGACCTGTGCGACCTCTTCCACCTCCCGGTCGTGAACCTGGTCGACAACCCGGGCTTTGCCGTTGGCAAGGAGCACGAGATGACCAGCACCATCCGCCGCGGCGGCGAATGGATGGTCGCCTTTGCGCAGACCACGGTGCCGATCTTCACGGTGCTGATGCGGCGCAGCTTCGGCGTGGCCGGGAACAACTACGCGACGCCCCGGGCCGCACCGTCGGTCCGGGTCGCGTGGCCCTCGGCCGACGTCGGCGGTATCCCGCCGGAGGGCGGCATCGAAGCCGCCTACAAGCGGCAGCTCGAAGAAGCGGAGGACCCCGCGGCACTGCGGGCTGAGATCGATGCGCGAATCGAAAGCGCACGCGGGCCACTGGGGCCAATCTCCCGGTTCCAGATAGAGGAAATCATCGACCCCCGCGACACGCGGCCCTACGTCTGCGAGTGGGTCGAAGACGCCTACCGCATCGCCAGCGGGCCTGGCCGTCTCGGCCCTCGCCCCCTCGGCTTCCGGCCATAGCGCCTAGCGAGGGCCGGGAGCCGGCCCTCGCTACCAGCTCGCGGCGGAGTAGATTTCGCCGAAGGTGCGGCTCGGCCGCGTCTTGAGCAGCTTTGTGTGTTCAAAGCCGGCCCGGGCGGCCAGCTCAGTCCAGCGCGCGGCGGGGACGGGATGGGGGACAGCCCGGTTTGGGCGTTTGATGTTGTATTCGACGATCACGATGCGGCCGCCCGGCCGCAGATAGCGCCGAAGGCTGCTAACTGTCGCATTCTGGTCAGGTTGGAAGTGGAGGACGTTCGCCATCACGATGCCGTCAAGCGGTGGAAGCGTGAGCTGACTGGAAATGTCAGCGTGATGACAGGTCAGGTTCGTGCCAGGGAAGTGCCGGGCCATGCGGCGGGCGCCCTCGCGCAGGGCACGGTCGTCGCGGTCGACGGCATGGATCTCGGCGCCCGGGCCAAGCAGTTCGGCGAGCGCAAGCGTGAACGCGCCTGAGCCAGCGCCGAAGTCGGCCCAGGTGGCATCGGTTGCAGTGACGCCTTCGCACAGAAGATCGACGTGGTCGTTGTGGTCCACAGGGGCGGCTCTCCCGGTCTTGAGGTGGCGCTATTGTGCTACGCCCGGGCGAGCGCGCGGGCACACGTTCAAGCGCAACTGGGGAAGGTGCGGCGAGATGCGCTAACGAGATGGCGGCCATGCCCGCAAGACATCTGCAACCAGTGCCGCGGACAGCGCAACGCTGTCTCATGCGGGGGCTTCCTACCATCCGGGCGACACCAGATCACATTCTCGCGCCCTCGTGCCCGTGACGTACGGGGAGCAGTGATGAAAGGACTACCAAATGCATGTTCAAGAGTTTATGACACGGAACCCGCACGGCATCCAGGCTAACGACACGTGCCAGCACGCGGCTGAGCAACTGCGACGGCACAACGTGGGAGCGCTCCCGGTGTTCGAGTACGACCGGCTGATCGGAATGGTCACTGACCGGGACCTGGTTAGTGGCTGTATGGCCGCCGGGCATGACGCCAGCCACTGCGCCGTCAAGCAACATATGACAGCCGACCCGGTGACGATCGGCCCGGGAGCGTCGCTGGATGAAGCGCTGGCTAAGATGGCCGATGAGCAAGTACGCCGTCTGATCGTGATGGAAGACGACCATATCGCCGGGATCATCTCGCTGGGCGACCTCGCGGTCCGGAGCCCGGGGACGCCACAGGTCGCGCACACGTTGACGGAGATTTCCCAGCCAGTTCGCGTACCCGTCTAAGCGAAAGCGCGCGGCATTGCAGCAGCGCGCCGTCATTCGAAGCAGGCCAGGGGTGCGGTGCGCTATTCGTAGGTGCCGGCCGCGCCAAGTCCGCGACGGGGGAGGGACGGCGGGTCGGGAGGGCCGATGGGTCCGCCACCCGGGCCGGTTTCCGGCATCATGGGCCGCTGTTGCGGGGAATTGCGCGCGTTGTTGCGCTTTTTCCCGTTTGACTTCATACCACGGTACTTCGAGATATCGGTGTGTGTGTTCGTCGTTATTCTCCTTGTGAGCGGTTGCCGCGCCATCGCGCGGCAACCGTCCTGACTAGCGTTCGTCCAGGTACCCGGCCAGCTTTTCGCTGATGCGCGGGTCCCGGAGCTTTTCGAATGCCTTGCGCTCGATCTGGCGAATGCGCTCGCGGGTTACGCCGACAACATTGCCGACTTCTTCGAGCGTCCGCGGCCGACCGTCGTCAAGACCAAACCGCATCCGCAACACCTGCCGTTCCCGGCTGGTAAGCACGGACAGGGCATCTTCGAGATGCTCACGCAGCAACTGCATGGCCGTGACGCCGGACGGGTCGCCGACTGTCTCGTCCTCGACAAAGTTGCCGAGCTCCTCCTCCCCCTCGTCACCGACGGGCGTCTCCAGGGAGATGGGCGTCCGTGTCGCAGCAGTGATCTGCTCCACGCGCTCGGGCGTGAATTCAGGCCCGGCGCCCGGCTCCAGGGTGGCATTCATAGCATGCGCGATCTCGGCGGAGGTTGGCTCGCGGCCGTACTGTTGCACAAGCTGGCGGCTGACGCGTGTGAGCTTGTTTACCACCTCGGACATGTGCACGGGGATGCGGATTGTCCGTGCCTTGTCCGCCTGTGCCCGGGTAATAGCCTGGCGGATCCACCATGTTGCGTAGGTCGAGAACTTGTAGCCACGGCGATAGTCGAATTTTTCGACGCCGCGCAGCAGCCCCATGTTCCCTTCCTGGACCAGGTCGAGCAAGGTGAGCCCGCGGCCCAGGTACTTCTTCGCGATGGACACGACGAGACGAAGGTTTGCCTCGGCCAGCCGTTTTTCGGCCCGGTCACCCTCGGCGAGCAACCGGTCGAAGGTACCGCGCAGGTCATCTTCCATGCCGTCCAGGCTTTCGACAAGCCCGGCGGCTGGCGGCAGAAGCCGATCCTGTCCGCCAGCATGCTCTCCCATCTGCTCCAGGAGCGATGGCCGGAGGATGTGGGTCACGATAGACAGCAGGACGATGCGCGCCTGCGCTTCCTCTGCCTCGACCTCGCACCGCGTGGCAACGGCGTCGCGCAGGTCCTGGTCGAGGACGCCATCGACGAGCTCCCGGAACCCCTCGTGGCCGGTGACCGCGGACGCAGGTGCGTCGGCCGCCAGGTCGCTGGCACCCATCTCACGGGCGACCTCGTAGACCGGCAGGACACTTGCCCACTGTTCGAGCAGTGTGACGGCAATGCGGGCAGCGGAGGGCGAGCGACCATACGCCGCGGCGTAATCATCGATGATTGCGCGCAGGTGGTTCCGTTCTTCGACCTGGCGAGCAAGATGCTGCTCGTCCGCCTTGGTCAGGAGACCGACTTCACCAATCTGGCGGAGGTACTGGCGCACCGGATCCGCGGTCGCATCGTCGACAGCGCCGGTGTCCTCGAGGTCGCCGAGTGCTTCGTCAACCCCGGTATCCTGGAGTTCATCATTGTCCAACAGCAGCTCTTCGGAGCTGTTTGGTGCTTCGATTCTTGCAATCATTGCATCACTTCCTACCGGCTCGGCATCGCCGCCGCTGCCGCGATTTGAGCGAGCGTTCCGCGATCCAGCAGGGTCCTCTGAGAGGAGAGACGTCAGAATAGCGCGCCAGCTGCAGGGGGCACGCCTCAAACATCCCGGGGCGGTTCGAGCCGGGTTCTCAAGCAGTATGACAAAATTAGCACATTCGTTCTGGGTTCGTAAAGCATGACACCCGTATTTGTCATGAAACCAGTGTCACACACCTATTGCCTGTTAGATCGTCCACACAGGCGGGCAAGCGTTACGTCGAAGCTCCGTGCGTCCCTTCGTCACCGACTTCGCCGGAAAGCGCGTGATTGAGCACCTCCTCGGCCGTGTCGACGAGGACAAACTCCAGTTCGGCGCGGAGCTCGGCCGGGACATCCTCGAGGTCGCCTTCGTTGCGGCGCGGCAGGATGACCATCTTCACGCCGGCACGATGGGCGGCAAGCACTTTCTCCTTGATACCGCCGACCGGCAGCACCTTGCCACGAAGCGTGATCTCGCCAGTCATGGCGACGTCGTTCCGGACAATTCTCCCGCTAGCAAGAGACGCGAGGGCCGTGAACATCGCAACGCCGGCGGAGGGCCCGTCTTTGGGGACAGCGCCGGCCGGGACGTGCAAGTGTATGGCCTTCTTTTCGAACGCTGCAGGGTCGATGGCCCATCGCCCCGCTTCGCTACGAACGACGGAGAGGGCGGCCTGGGCGGACTCACGCATGACTTCGCCAAGCTGTCCGGTGATGGTGAGCTGCTCGGCGGACGCGGGCATCATTGCCGCCTCAACGAACAAGATGTCGCCCCCGGCAGGGGTCCAGGCCAGGCCCGTGACGACACCCGGCCGGGTCACACGCTCGACCGTGTCTTCCGTATAGCGGGGCTGCCGGAGGTACTGCTCGATGTCCCCGGCACTGACGTGGACCGGGGTCGCGGCGCGCTCCGCGATGGCGCGGGCGGCTTTGCGGTAGATGGTCGCCAGCTCCCTGTTGAGGTTCCGCACACCGGCTTCGCGGGTGTACTCGCGGATAACGCGGCGGACGGCAGCGTCTTCGAGCACGACTTCATTGGGCCGCAGGCTGTGCGCCTTCACCTGGTCGGGCATGAGGTATTGCTGTGCGATGTGAAGTTTTTCGTCCTCCGTGTAGCCGGCAATCTGGATCGTTTCCATCCGGTCCAACAGTGCTGGCGGGATGGTATCGAGCGTGTTCGCTGTCGTGATGAAGAATACTGACGATAGGTCGAAGCCCACGCCCAGGTAGTTGTCGGTGAAGCTGTGGTTCTGCGCAGGGTCGAGCACTTCGAGCAGGGCCGAGGAGGGGTCACCGCGCCAGTCCGCACCGACCTTGTCGATCTCATCGAGCATGAAGACGGGGTCGCGGGTGGGCGATCGGCGGATGCCCTGGATGATGCGGCCGGGAAGGGCGCCGATATAGGTGCGGCGGTGCCCGCGAATCTCCGCCTCGTCCCGCGTGCCGCCAAGCGACATGCGAATGAATTCGCGGCCAAGTGCGCGGGCGATGGAGCGACCCAGGCTCGTCTTCCCCACGCCGGGCGGGCCGACGAAGCAGAGAATGGGCTCGCTCTGCCGGGGCTTGTTGTCTTCGTCAGCGGGGAGCTGGCGCTCGGCGCGCAGCTTCTGGACGGCGAGGTGTTCGAGGATGCGGTCCTTCACGCGTTCCAGGTCGTAGTGGTCAGCATCGAGGACGGACCGCGCATGCTCCATATCGATAGTGGAACCGGCGAGCTTGTTCCAGGGGAGCGAGGTCATCCACTCCAGGTAGTTGCGGATCATGCCATGTTCGGGCGACGCCGCCGGGATGCTACCGAGCCGGGCGAGCTCGCGTTCGGCTTCTTTGCGCGCCTCGTCGGGCATGCCCGCTTCTTCGATGGCTTTCCGGAACGCTTCGATGTCGGCGCTGTCGCCTTCTTCGCCCAGTTCGGCCTGGATAGAGCGCATCTGTTCGCGGAGGATGGCCTCGCGCTGGGACTGGCTGAGCCGCTGCTGCGTCTGCGAGGCGATCTGCCGGCCGAGCTGGCGCACGGCCAACTCGTGCTGCAGCGCGTCCAGCAACTGCCTGAGCTGTTCGTCGAGGGGGACGGTTTCCAGGATTTGCTGGCGTGTTGCCGGGGCGATGGGGAATGAGGTGACGACCAGGCTCAGCAGTTCGGCCGGGTCGCTCACTTCTTCCGTGGTTTGGGCCATCTCGGCGGGGACTTCATCGACGACGCCGGCGAGCTCACGCGCCACGTCGATGAGCGCCCGCCGTAAGCCCTCCGTCTCGGAAGATGCAGTGCTCTCATCGACGATGGGTTCGATGCTGGCGCGCAGGTACGGGGTGTCATGGGTGAACTCGCGGACGCGCGTCCGCCGCAGGCCCTGGACAAGCACGTGGAGCGTGCCATCCTGCGACCGGAAGAGCTGCTGAATGGCGGCGACGGTGCCTACTTCGTGGACATCGCCAGGCCCCGCCTGTTCGACCTCGTTCTTCTGCATGAGCACGACCAGCATGCGGTCGCCGCGCATAGCATCGTCGACAAGCTGGACGGAGCGAGCCTGGCCGATGACGAGCGGGACCACGGCGAAGGGAAAAAGCGTCATGCCCTTCACGGG
>SKSF01000152.1 GCA_007118095.1 Dehalococcoidia bacterium | reverse complement strand
TCGCCGCCGGGTGAATCGCGGATTCCAGCGACGCCCCCGCTGCCAGCATCTCCTCGCAGAGCGTTCGCCGCCTCACCGGGGACGAAAGCGCTGTCACAAACGCTACGCCCTCCCTCGCATGCTCCCGCCACGAACCAGGTTCCCCGAGCACGCGCACACCACCAATCACATCACCCGGTCCCGAATCGTCCAGCACTCCAACAACTTCGCGCCCCGCCACCACCAGTGCATCCAGGACATCTCGGCCTTGCCCGCCCGGGCTCATCACCGCAATCACGCCCATCTCAAACCCTCCGTACGCCGGTACAGTGGAGACAGAACCCCATTGCTTCAGGCCATTGACCAATGGCCTGAAGCAGGCGGATTTATGGGCTCCGGAACATCGGCACCCGCCAGTCCGCTTCGTAATACGGCGCGACGTAGTCCCCGGGCGGCGCGATGTCATCGATCCGTTTCAGCTCCTCCTCGCTGAAGGTCACCTCGGCCGCACCCAGGTTGTCCTCGAGCTGCGCCATCGTCCGCGGCCCGATGATCGCGCTCGTCACGCCCTGTTGCTGTTCCACCCACGCGAGTGCCAGGTGCGACAGCGGGACCCCTTTCTCCTTCGCCAGCTCGCCAAGCGGCTCGATCACGTCCCATACCCGGTCATTCATCCGCCGCTTGTAGACCGGGTTGTCCGTCACACGGAACCGCGCATCCTCCGGCATCTCCGCCCCACGCTGATACTTCCCCGTGAGCAGACCGCCCGCCAGCGGGCTCCAGGGGATCACCGCCACGCCGTACGCCTGCGCCGCTGGCAGGAGCTCTCGCTCAACCCGCCGGTCCAAGAGGTGGTATGGCGGCTGTTCGCACACGATCCGGTTCGTCCCCAGCTCCTTCGCGATGTAGATCGACTCCACAAGCTGCCACGACGCGAACGTGCTGCTGCCCAGGTACCGCACCTTGCCCGACCGCACCAGGTCGTCGAGCGCCCGGAGTGTCTCATCGATCGGCGTGTCTGCCCGCGGCCGGTGCAACTGGTACAGGTCGATGTGGTCCACCTGGAGCCGGCGCAGACTCGCCTCGCATTCCTCGATGATGTGCCGGCGCGATGTCCCCATCTGCATCGGCCCCTCACCCATGCGCCCATGCACCTTCGTCGCCAGGAACACCTCGTTTCGCCGCCCGTTCCGTTGCAACGCCTGCCCCACAACCTCCTCGCTGCGCCCCTGGTTGTAGACGTTGGCCGTGTCGATGAAGTTGACCCCCGCATCCAGCGAACGGTCGATCATCGCGTACGAATCCTCCGCGTTCGTTCGCCCGCCAAACATCATCGCACCCAGGCAAATGCTCGATACCTTCACGCCAGTTCGCCCGAACAACCGGTATTCCATGCATCTCCTCCTGCTTCGTATCGCGTCGCAACCATACACGCGTGCCGCATCGCGTAGTGCCTTGCAACGCTCCCGAAGCGGATGTACCGCCTCACGTTGCATGCCCGGAACCATGTTCTGCCTATGGTGAGGAGACGGGCAGAGCCTATCGTCGGCTGCTCGGGGGAGGTTTCGTGGAACCCGGTGCGGCTTTCCGCGTGGGCAAGAAAGTAGCCGGGCAGTTCATGCGGGACGATGTGCTCGGGCTCTCCGCCGAGCTCTCTTACCGGCTGCTCTTCGCTGTCTTCCCCTTCTTCATATTCGTCACGGCGTTGGCCGCGTTCATCACGAACGCGCTCAACGTTGAAAACCCCTCCGGGCGCATCGTCTCCGAGGTCGGTGACGCCTTGCCCGAAGATGCCGGCAGCGTACTCGAAGACCAGCTCACCCAGGTGATGGAAACACAGGCCGGCGGCCTTCTCTCGTTCGGCGTCTTGGTCGCCCTCTTCGCCGCCGCCGGCGCCACCAATGCCGCCATCAAGGCGATGAACCGCGCCTACAATGTCCCCGAAAGCCGGCCCATTTACCGGCGGTACCCGCGCGCCCTTGGCATCACCCTTGTCTTCGCCTTTTCCCTGCTCATCGCCTTCGCAATCATTGTTGGCGCCCAGGTCTTCGCCGGCGAGATCACGGACTTCTTCGGTATTGGCGAAAACCTCACCTTCGTCCTCTATCTCATCCAGGTTCCCCTCGCGCTCGTTTTCGTCATCCTTGCTGTCAGTTTCCTGTACTGGGCTGCCCCGAACATCGACGTCCCCTTCCGCTGGCTCACCCCCGGCGCCTTCTTGTTCGTCGTCGTCTGGCTGGTCGCCACCTACGGCTTCGCCTTCTACGTCGCGAACTTCGCGAACTACAACGCTACGTACGGCGCACTCGCTGGTGTCATCATCCTCATGTTCTGGTTCTACATAACCAGCCTCACCCTCCTCGTTGGCGCCGAATTCAACGCCGTCATCGAAGAAGAGGCCGACGCCGCATCGCTCGAAGAACGTCGCCAGGCGAAGCGGGAAGAAGCCGGCGAACAGCCCCGGCAAGCAGCCCCGCCGCCGTCACACCCCGGCCGCTCACCCCGGCACGTCGCTGCCGAACGTCCGCTGTCCGCTGCGTTCGGAGCCGTCGCGGCCGGGTTAGTCCTGCTCCGGGTCGCCGGGCAGCGATAACAACGCCGGCATGTTCACCGCATGCCACAACCCAGGGAGGCAGACATGGAGTCCAACGAACAAACCCCCGGCATTCGAGAGGGGTCACCCCCGCCAGAGGGCCACGCCTATGCCCCCGGCTCTCGCCAGACAGGATCCGGCAACATCTTCGCCGAGTCCGGTGAAGGCGACACCGGTACAAAGGAGACCGTGCGCGAAGGCGCGGAGGAAGCCGTTGGCCGAGCCCGCGAAGCCGCCGACGAGGCATCCCGGCGTGTCTCTGAACAGGCAGACGAGGCGCGGGAACGGTCCGCCGAACAGGTGGACCGTGCCGCGGAACAGGTGCGCGAACTCATGGGGTCCGAGGAAACCATGACAGGCCGCGCCGCCGAAGCAACCGCCGATTCGCTCGAACGGGCGTCCGGCTACATGAAAAGCCACGGCAACCGCGACATCGCGAGCGACATCGAGGCCTACGTCCGCGAGCACCCCTACCAGGCGCTCGCCGGCGCCCTGGCCGCCGGGTTCATCCTTAGCCGGGTCCTGCGCTAGCCATGGCCGTTCGGGAAGAGACCGGCGATCGCTCAGCTTCTGCGGACCTCCGTCGCGGCCGCGAAGAAGCGCGGCAAATCGGTGGAGATATTGGCGACATCGCCGCGGACCTGCAGCAGCTTGCAAACGCCGAGTTGCGGCTCGCGCAAGCCGAGGCGCGCGAAAACGTAGGGCGCCTTGTCAGCGGGCTCGTGTGGGGCGTCATTGCTGCGGTCCATGCCCTGCTTGCAGTCGCCTTTGTCTTCGTCACCATCATGCTCGTGCTCGGCATCTGGCTCGCACCATGGGCCGCCGCGCTCATCACCACGGGCATCATTGCCGTCTTCACCGCCGTCGTGGCCGGCCTCGCATACCAGGCATTCAAGCGCTTCTCGGTCACGCCGCGCCGCACCATGGATTCGCTCAAGGAGGACCTGCGATGGCTGAAAAGCCAGGCGACATCGAACGGGAAATAGCGGACCTCCGCGAATCCATCGCCGCGAAGCTCGATGGCCTTTCCGGGCGAGTCGGCAGCGACTGGGAATCGGCCCGCGACCGCGCGGGCGAGCGCATCCCATCAAGGGCCGATCTCGACACCCTGGTCCACGACCATCCCCTGGCGGCTGCCGGGATTGCCTTCGGCCTGGGCGCCCTCCTGGGGTCCGTCACGCCGTCGGCCAGCACAGTCGGACACGGGGCGTCCCGAGGGGCCGACGCTACCGCTCCAGGTGGCGGCCTCCTCGCAGCGTTGCTGATACCGCTCCAGCAGCCCATCCAGGACGAGATCACGCGCATGGTTCGGCAGATGGCCGCCGGCTTTGGCGCCGAACAGTCAGCCGGGGAACGCCGAAACGGCAGCCGCGAACCGGAATCCGCGGGTACCGACGGCCGGGGCTCCTGAGCCCCGGCCTCGGCGCCGATGTTCGCCGCGTTTGGCTACGAAATACTCATGCCGCCGTCCAGCGGTATGGCCTGGCCCGTCATGTAGATCGGCGATTCCAGCAGCATGTAGGTCGCCAGCGACCCGACCTCCGCCAGCGAAGCGTACCGGTGCGCCGGTATCCGGGTTTCGTAACCCTGCCGTGCCTGCGTCGCACCGCCCGGCGCCACGCCCTCTTCGATGCGCCGCATCATGCTGCTGTCCACCGGCCCCGGGCAAAGTGCGTTGACCGAAATATCGTGCGGTGCGTACTCCACGGCCGCGGTCTTCGTCAGCCCGATCACCGCGTGTTTGCTTGCGCCATATGCGGCGATCTGTGGCGTCGCTATCAAACCCGCCACCGAAGCCGTGTTCACAATCCGGGCTATCTGCGAATGCCGCAGTAGCGGGAACATCGCCTTGAGCCCCAGGAACACCCCGCGGACGTTGACGGCCATCACCTGCTCCCACGCATCCAGCGGATACGTCGAAAGCGGCCCTTCGTGCCCTTCGATCCCGGCGTTATTGAAGAAGAACCGCGCTTCGCCCCACAGCTCGCGCGTACGGTCTGCGTACGCGTACACCTGCTCCTCGTTTGTAACGTCCGCGACCATCGTCTCGGCGACGCCGCCGTGCTTGGTCACTGCGGCCGCCGCCTTATCGGCCAGCGCCTGCTCGCGGTCGACGCACAATACGGCCGCGCCAGCTTTCCCAAGGTGCTCGCAGACCGCGAGCCCGATGTCACCGCCCGCGCCGGTGACGACGCCCATTTTCCTGTCCATATGACGTGCTCCTCCGTTTCGTTGGCATCGTCTCTGCCATTGCATCCAGCGTGCGGCACCGGCATCGACCTCGTATATCCCCAAACGGCCCTCTTCCCTCCGTCCGACCGTCCCCGGCCCCACGAGATGCGGCGCAAAAAAATCCCGCGAGCCTCTGCCCGCGGGACTCCTGCACACCGCCGCTCAAGTCCTATCGGGCGTCGTCGCCCTCGGCGTCCTCTTCGTCATCGTCTTCCTCCCGGCCGTTGTCCTCGCCGTTTTCGTCATCCCCATCTTCCGCTTCGTCCTCGTCATCACCCGCGTCACACTCCACGTCCCCAACGCTCACGACCATCGTCACCTCCTCCATCTTCGGGTCCGAAGTGAAGTAGCCAGTCAGCGTGATCTCCTTGCAACCCGGCTCGGCAAAGCTCACCTCCAGCGCCTGGTGCCGGACGTACCGCTCGTCGTCGCCCTCCTCGACATCTTCCTCGTCGATGGCCGCGTCAGCGTCGGACCACGTCCATTCGTAGGCGAACGGCTGGCGGTGCGGGGCGTCCAGGTCGAACACCGCTTCCTCGTCCACTTCGAGCGCATCCGGCCCGTCGATGCCGAGCGGGTCGGGGTCCGGGTGTGGCGTGGGCGTCGGCGTTGCTGTTTCCGAAGGCTCCGGGGTGCTTTCCTCTGCCTCGTCCGCCGGGATGCAATCCGGTGTCGCTGTCGCCTCAGGGGTTTCGCGTTCTGGTGTTGCAGTGGCCTCTGGCGTCTCCTGCTCCGGTGTAGCGGTCTCCTCCGGCGTGCTGGTCTCCGCTGGCTCCGGTGTCGCAGTCTCATCCTCGCGCGGGTCGGGCGTCCCGGTCGCTTCCGGCGTCGCGGTTTCGCGTACATCTTCAGTGTCCGGCGTCGCCGTCCCTTCGGGCGTCTCCTGCTCCGGCGTAGCGGTCTCCTGCTCCGGCGTAGCGGTTTCGCGCTCGGGTGTGGCCGTCTCCTCCGCGCCCGGCGTCGAAGGCGTCGCCGTCTCTTCTGCCTCGTCGTTCGACGCCGCCATGTAGCTCAGCTCGACATCCTCGCGCGTATCGCCCGGCTCACACGTCGGCAACACCGGTGTCTCGTCCGGTTCGCTTTCCACAGCTTCGGGCGTGTCTGTCGGAGTCGGCGTATTCGTCGGCGTGTTGGTTGGCGTGGGCGTGTTCGTCGGGGTCGGTGTATTCGTGGGTGTCGGAGTCGGCGACGGCGTGGGTGTCGCGGTGCGGAATATCCCGTCCTCGCCCCATGTCCCAACCTCGGACGGCACCCCGTCCGGGTACAGGTTCCCCTCATGGTCCCAGTAGCCCACCTGCGTCGTACTCTCTGTGTCGTCCCGGAGCGTCCACTGAAGCACCGCGTCCGCTGTGTCGTATGGCCCCAGCGCGAGCGCCCCGTATGTCAGCCCGGTCGAGCTCAACAGCACGGCCGCCGTCCCCACGGGCGCCCCCTTCCGTAGGGCCAGCCCTGCCCGCTGCCACCAGGGCCAGAGCCGCCGCTGCAACCCCAGGCTCGCCGCCACCAGCAGCAGCCCGCCAGCGCTCAGCGCCAGCGTCGCTGCCCCCGCGCTCGCGTGCGAAAGGACCTGGATGGAAACGAAAGCGACGCCGGCGATTCCCCCGCCGATGGCAATCACAACCCCGAACCGTGTCGCGACGCGCACAAGGCTATACCGCCGGGCAACGCCTGCGACCTGCCCGCGGAGTGCGGCCAGCGCAGCAATTGCGACCAGCGCAAAGGGAAGACCGTTGATGATGGCGGGGTAATCCATCACTCGCGATCCCTCGGCGGCATAACGGCGCCGCCGGGAGTATAACTAACCTTGCTCGTTTGTGCTCGTTCCGTTGCTTTCAGACGCGTTGCCCTTCTGCTCGCGTCTGCCAAAGAACCGGTAGCCCTCGTAGCTGATCCACGCCAGGATAATCACCCCCGCCATTAGAAGCAGGAAGAACTGCAACGAAAACGTGTCCGCACCGCCCAGCAGCGGCACGCTAAACCACACTTTGCCCTGCACGTTCTGGCCCGGGATGCGCTCCGCATCAGGGCTCGGGTTCGCATCGCCCTGCGTCACGAACTGGTACTCCGTGACCCGGTCGATGATTTCGCCTTCCTGGTTCTGCACGTTCGTGACGATCTCGTTCCGGCCCACCACCCGGTGCATCACCGAAGCACCCACTTCCGTCCGAAAAAGGATGACGTCGCCGTCCTCCACGTTTTCCGCGGAAACTGGTTGGATCGCGACCAGGTCGCCGCGTTCGAAGGCCGGCTCCATGCTGTCCGAATCCACCCGTACGAGCTGGTAGTCCAGGAACTGGATCATGATGGCCACCAGGATCAGGAGCCCGATCGCGAGCCCGAACACCAGCCCGCCCAGGCCAACCACCAGTCTCCGCACGAACGACATCGCGTTGATCCTAACGCCACGCTGCTAACATGCAGCTTCCGGTCTCAATCTTCGGTCTACCCCACGCAAGAGGCCGGGGCGGAACGCCCCGGCCTCTTCAATGTAGCGACAGCCTTGGACTAGGAGCCGAGGTACTCGTCCTCGCTCACGTTGCCGGGAGCCTCGCCGACCTCGGCGAAGATCTCAACCGTGTAGCCGACCGTGCGGCCCATGCAGTTCTCGGAGGCGCTATCCAGCGTCTCGATGTGCGCAGTGAAGACGAGATCTTCGTAGTTATCTTCACCGGCCGGGAGGACGACTTCGCCGCTCTGGATGTCGATCCAGCCACTGAAGTCCGCGATGCTGCACTCGCCCTGGCCGGAACTCACGGTGTCGATCCGCAGCTCGTGATCCTCGTTATCACTGATGACGATATCGTATTCGCTAGGCCAAGCGTGAGCACCACCGGTGCCAACGAAAGTCGACGCCCCGGCAGGGCCAAGGATGTTCTCGTTCGACTCGTACTGAATCACGAAGTCCGCGACGCCGACTTCTGCGCTGTCGCTCTCTGTGTCGCTTAGCGTCCACGCGAAGACGCCACCGAGCACGACGGCGCCAACGAGCGAGAAGACGAGCGATCCACCAAAGATCTTTCGCATTGCTTCTGTCTCTCCTGGAGATGTGTATGCGGTCACGATTCCCCGT
>SKSF01000044.1 GCA_007118095.1 Dehalococcoidia bacterium | reverse complement strand
TCGACGAGTCCGGCATCGAAGTCATCCGCTGCCGCGACCTCGGCGAAGCCGCCGACCAGGTGGTGAGCGCAGCCTGACGCCACGGCACTGGCGCCACACAACAAAAGACGAGCCCGCCAATCGGCGGGCTCGTTTCGTTTTGTCGCGTACCGTATCGCCCTCGACGCCTCACGGTGGCGCGGGCGACGGCCCCTCCTCGCCCGTACCGCTGACGCGGATTTCGTGCTCCATGCCCGCTGCCTCCAGCGTTGCGTCGAACGCCGCGATCGCGACCTCGATCTGGTCGTCCTCCGGCTTGCGCGTCGTTAGCGCCTGCAGCGCGATGTTCGGCGCGAACATCCACTGCACCAGCCGGAAATGCCCGAAGCGCGCCCCGAACCGCAGCACCTCGTAGCTCAGGGCCGCAATGGGCGCCACCAGCACGACACGCGAAAGCACCCGCACCAGCAGCCCCTCATCCACCAGCAAATCGAACACCACGAACGTCAGCAGCGAAACCACGACCACCACCAGCAGGAAGCTGGTACCACAGCGCGTGTGCTCCTTCGGGTAATCCCGCACATCGTCAACCGTCAGCGGCCGCCGCGCCTCGTAGGCATGGATCGTCATATGTTCGGCGCCGTGATACTGGAACACCCGCCGTATGTCGGGTATTAGGCTAATGAGCGCGATATACCCGATGAACATAAACAGCCGCAGGATGCCCTCGACCATCGCAATGGTGACCCGGTCCGCGCCAAGGTAGCCCAGCAGGTCCGAGATGAGGATCGGGCCCGCGAAGAACACGCCCACCACGAACGCCAGCGAAACGAGCATCGTTCCCCAGAACACCTTCTCGGGGAACTCGACCGGTTCGCCGTCGTCGTCCTTCTCGCCCTCCATCGCAACCCGGGAGGAGAAGTTCAACGAGCGCATCCCAAGTGCCAGCGTCTCGGCCAGCACAATGACCCCGCGGAGTAGCGGCACCCGGCGCAAACGCCCCGTGTACATCCCGCGCAACGCTTCCGAATGCGTGATGATGTGCCCGTCCGGGTGCCGGACGCACACAGCCATGTGCTCCGGCCCGCGGATCATCACCCCTTCGATGACCGCCTGGCCCCCGTAATAGACACCTGCTGAAGATTGCGGCTCGTTCGACATCCCGGGTGAAAAAAAGGGCGCCGCTTCCGGCGCCCTTTCGTGTGCCTTCCTGTGAGGTTACTGCTGCCCTGGGCGGCGGTACCGGCGGTTAAAGCGCTCCACCCGGCCAGCGGTGTCCACAATGCGCTGTTCGCCCGTAAAGAACGGGTGGCATGCGCTGCACACATCGACGTGGATGCGCTCCTTCGTCGAACGCGTCTCCACCTGGCTTCCGCAACTGCAAACGATCAGCGATGCTTCGTACTTCGGGTGGATGTCAGTCTTCACGCCTCTGCCTCCTGCGTGCCATTCGGGAGCACGCTCACCTTCTTGCGGCGGCCCTTCGCGTGCGGCGCAAACTTCACCGAGCCCTCCGTCAGCGCGAAGAGCGTGTAGTCCTTGCCAACGCCGACGTTCTTGCCGGGATGGAATCGCGTGCCTCGCTGCCGGATCAGGATCGACCCGGGGGTCACGGTCTCCCCGTCGAAGCGCTTCACGCCCAGCCGCTTGCTGTTACTGTCGCGCCCGTTCTTCGAGCTCCCCATGCCTTTCTTATGAGCCATGGCATCAACCTCGCGATATTGACTCCACCACCAGTCGCGTCACCGTCTGCCGATGGCCAACGGTCCGCCGGTAGCGGGTCTTGTTCTTGAACTTCATGAAGCGAAGCTTCGGTGTCTTGCCGTGCTGCTCGATGCGTGCGCGGAGCTTCACTCCGTCCACGGTGGGCGTCCCAATGGTCACGTCCTGGCCATCCAGCAACATCAGCACATCGTAGTCGACAGTCTCACCCGGCTCGCCGGGAATCCTGCCGACCTCGAATTCCTGCTTTTCTGTCAGGCGCATCTGGCGCCCGTCGGCGCGAATGATCGCATCCACGTGCGGTTCTCCAAGTTAAGTGCGTACGGTAACCCAGTGTACGAAGCCGGGACCTTCCCGGCAAAAACCGCACGCCTGTCGTCGTTCTATTCGTGGTCGCCGTCCCGCCGCTGCTCGGGAGCACGCTCGATATGCGCGCTTCCACCTTCCCAGGCCAGCCCGGGCTTTCGCGGCGGTTCAAACGTCGGCTCTTCTTCCTTCGCCTGCTCGTCTTCCTTCTTTTCCGTCGGCTCATCGTCCGGCGGCGTCCACGGCTCGTTCGGGTCGCTGTTCAGCAGGCCCGTCAGCGGTGGACCTTCCAGCGTCTCGATTTCGAGCAGTGCGGAGGCGAGCTTCTCCAGCAGCTTCCGGTTTTCGGAGATCACCTGCCGCGCACGTTCCTGTGCGTCGACGATGAGCTGCCGGACCTCTTCGTCAATGTCCTCGGCGATCTTCTCGCTGTAGTTGCGCTGCTCGCCGAGCTCGCGCCCCAGGAACGGCATGTCGTCGCTCTTGCCGAACGTCCGCGGCCCCAGGTGCTCGCTCATGCCCCAGCGCGTCACCATTGCCCGGGCGATGCGCGTCGCCTGTTCGATGTCATTGGATGGCCCCGTCGAAGCCTCTCCGAAGATGAGCTCCTCGGCTGCATGGCCGCCAAGAGCCACCGCAAGCTGGTCCCGGAACATGCTCTTCGTCCGGTAGTGCGACTCTTCCTCCGGCAGGAACTTCGTGTACCCGCCTGCCATCCCGCGCGAAACGATCGTCACCTTGTGCGGCGGGTCATGATTCTCCATGAAGTGCGCCATGATGGTGTGGCCACCTTCGTGGTAGGCCGTCACCTTCTTCTCCCGCTCGGACATCACCCGGCTCTTTCGCTCGGGGCCGATGCTCACGCGGTCGATGGCCTCTTCAAACTCGGTCATCGTGATGATCTTCTTGTTCCGCCGCGCAGCAAGGATCGCCGCCTCGTTCACGAGGTTTGCGAGGTCCGCACCGCTGAAGCCAGGCGTCGCCTTCGCGATGACGGTCGGCTGGACATCGTCCGCGATTGGCTTCCCGCGTAGGTGCACGCCGAGGATCTGCTCGCGGCCCTTCACGTCCGGACCATCGAGGATGACCTTTCGGTCGAACCGGCCAGGCCGGAGCAGTGCCGGGTCAAGGATGTCCGCGCGGTTCGTCGCCGCGATGATGATGACGTTCGTACCGGTGTCGAACCCGTCCATCTCCACGAGGATCTGGTTCAGGGTCTGCTCGCGCTCGTCGTGGCTACCGCCGAGCCCGGCGCCACGCTGGCGGCCGACCGCGTCGATCTCGTCCACGAACACGATGCAGGGCGCGTTCTTCTTCGCCTGGTCAAACAGGTCGCGGACGCGGCTCGCGCCTACACCCACGAACATCTCGACGAAGTCCGAACCCGAAATGCTGAAGAACGGCACACCCGCTTCACCGGCGACCGCCTTCGAGAGCAACGTCTTACCGGTACCGGGCGGGCCAACCAGCAGCACCCCCTTCGGGATGCGCGCGCCGAGCGCAGCAAATTTCTCCGGGTACTTCAGGAACTCGACGACTTCGACGAGCTCTTCCTTGGCCTCATCGCACCCGGCCACATCCGGGAACGTCACGCTCACCTTGCTACCCGTGAAGAGCTTCGCTTTGCTCTTGCCAAAGCTCATCGCCTGCGAATTCGAACCCTGCGCCTGGCGCAGGATGAGCAGCAGGAACGCACCAAAGATCAGGAACGGCAGCAGGTTCAACAGGATGCTGAACCACGCCCCCATGCCGCCACTTTCGTCGTATTCGAGCACCAGCCCGGCCCCATCCTGGACCGGCCCGTCGAGTGAGACATTTCGGTTCTCGAGAGCAGCCTCTATGTCCGTGTTCTCGCCCACGCGCGATTCACGGACTTCCGGCTCGGTGCCAGGCTCGGTCGCCGTGTAATGCACTTCGAGGCTGGTCCCATCGACCACGATGCGCTCGATGTTCCCTTCCTCGGCGTCACTAAGCACCTGGCCCCACGTCACCGATGGGTCACTGTCACCGCCCGAAAAGAACGCAAACACGATCGCGATGACTGCCACCAGGACCAGCAGGTAGATGAAACTGTTACGAAGCCAGCGTGAGTACAAATGGCTACTCCGGCGTGCGCTAGCGCGGTCGCACGTACGTTAAGTATAGCAGAAGCCCAACGCGTCTCCGCTGCTCACGCGCCGCGGTGAGACCCCTGTAGGAGATACTGTATCGAATCCCGCGCCTCTGTGGTGTAGGCCAGCTCCCACAACTTTCCCGCCTGTTGCGGCTCAGCGCCCGAGCCCATCCCCCGGTAGGTTCGCGGTTGCTAGACTGCGGCAGCGCAAACCTCCGGGCGGTGCCTGTCGCCCGGCTTAGCCCCGTTGAGAAGGATGGACGCACATGAAACTCGCATTCGTCGGCGGCACTGGCCCCGAAGGTCTCGGTCTTGCCATGCGATTCGCCCGCGCGGGCCACGAAATCGCAGTCGGTTCCCGCTCCGCCGAACGTGGCGAAGAGGGCGCCGCCAAAGTCAGGGAAGCGGTGCCGTCCGCTGTTGCACGCGGCGCCGAGAACGCCGATGCAGTCTCGGACGCGGATGTGGTCTTCCTCACGTTCCCCTACAGCGGACAGGAGGCCACGCTCGCAGCGCTCGGCTCCGCCCTTGATGGAAAGATCGTCTGCAACGTCGCCGCCCCGCTCGAGTTCGTCAAAGGCATCGGCGCGGTTGCGCTGGACGTGCCGGGAAAGAGCGCGGCGCAGGAAGCGGCGCAGCAACTCCCCGAGGCACGCGTCGTCTCCGGCTTTCAGAACCTCAGCGCCGAAGAACTGCAGGAGCTCGATCATCCCGTACCCGCAGATGTCCTGGTCTGCGGCAAGGACGTCGAAGCAAAGCAGGTAGTCATCGGCCTCGCCAACGAGATCGACGGCGTTCGCGGCGTCGATGCGGGTGGCCTATCGCAAAGCCGCTACGTGGAAATGATCACCTCCATGCTCATTAACCTGAACCGCAAGTACAAAACACAGACCGCCATCCGCATCGTCGGTCTGCCTGGCGACGAAACCCACTGATGCCTGCCGCATACAACGACGGCGTCACCATCCATTACGAGGTCACCGGCGAGGGCCCGCCCCTGGTGATGCTCTATGGCCTTGGCGGGCATAGCCGCGACTGGTGGGACGAGTTTCCTGCGGTGCTCGCGCGCCGTTTCCAGCTCTACCTGGTCGACAACCGGGGGACGGGAGAGAGCGACAAGCCTCGTGAGGCGTGGACCATGGACGACATGGCGGACGATGTCCGCGCCGTGGTCAAGCATGCCGGGCTGGACTCGTTCCACCTCTTGGGGTGCTCGCTCGGGTCGATGATCGTCCGGGCTTTTGTTGGCCGGCATGGCGGCGACTGTGTCCGGTCGCTCTCATTGCTGTGTCCACCCAACGGGATACCGGCGAAGGAGGAAGATCAGCGGGATGCGCTGCAGTGGGACGCCTCGTTGCCCATCATCGAGGCTGCGCGCAAGGCATGGAAGGTGATCCACCCTGAGCCGTGGGTCACGGAGAACGAGTCAATGCTGATCAAGCGGTTCGAGGAGGCACAGGCCGACCCGACGCCGGCGCGGACGTTCCGCATCCAGATGCAGGCAGTCTCGGACGCAGGTGACCTGAACAGCGCGGTCAATGACTACGCCTGGCCGGTGCTCATCCTGCATGGCGATAGCGATCGGCTGGTTCCGCCGGCGAACGCGACGGCGCTAAAGGAGGCGATCCCGCGCGCGAAGCTGGAGATGCTCCCCGGTTGCAGCCACAACTTCTGGTGTCACGCGCCCGGGGCCTCCGCGGGTATCGTGCAGGACTTCTTGCTGTCGGCGGAATCCGTGGGGGCCCCGGCGTGAGCGGTCTCAACATCTTTGGTGTCCCCGGCCTGCCCGAAATCGAACCCGGCGCCGACCTGCCTGCACTTGTTGCCAGCGCGGCGTCCGAAGCGGGCCAGCCCCTGCAGCAAGGCGACGTCATTGTCATAACATCGAAGATCGTATCGAAGGCCGAGGGCCGCACCGTCGAACTGGCCGAGATCGAACCGTCCCCCTTTGCCCGCCGCTACGCTGAGCAGTGGGAAAAGGAGCCCGCCGTCATCGAGCTCGTCTTGCGCGAAGCGAAGCGCATCGTCCGCCAGGTCGGCCCAGTCCTCATTACTGAGACGCATCACGGCTTCGTTTGCGCCAATAGCGGCATCGACCAGTCGTCGTCCGGTGCACATGGCCGGGCGGTGCTTCTCCCCGAAGACCCTGACGCAAGCGCTCGCCGGTTTCGCGACCGCTTCAAGGAACTCGGGCTCGATGTTGTGGTCATCGTTTCGGACACCTTCGGCCGTCCCTGGCGCGAAGGTCAGACCGACGTGGCGATCGGCATCGCCGGGATGGACCCGGTGACCTCCTACATTGGCCAGGTCGACCCGCACGGCCACGAGTTCCGTGTCCAGGCGGTCTGCTCCGCTGACGAGCTCGCTTCCGCCGCCGAACTGGTGAAAGGCAACGTCAGCCGCGTCCCGGTAGCTGTCGTCCGTGGACTCCCGTGGGAAGCCGACGAGGACGCCAACATGCGAAGCATCATCCGTGAGAGCGCGAATGACATCTTCCGCTGAAACTGTCCCGGTTCGCGTGAAACTGGTCCGTCCTGGCGCGAACCTCCCCAACCGTGGGTCGGAGCACGCGACCGGCTGGGACCTCTACGCTTGCCTCGAAAGCGACATAACCATTGGCCAGGTGCCCGTCCTCGTCCCCACCGGCGTCGCAATCGCTGTACCGCCCGGCTGGGACGTGCAGGTGCGCCCCCGCAGTGGCCTGGCGAGGCGGGGCGTGCTTTGCTCCTTTGGCACCGTCGACCCTGACTACCGTGGCGAGCTGCTCGTCACCATGTACACCACATCACCGGCAATCCGGCACACGGTCCACGACGGCGACCGCATCGCGCAGCTCGTCATCGCCCGCGCCGCCGAACCGCACTTCGAAATCGTCGATGACCTCGATGCAACAGGGCGCGGCGACGGCGGGCACGGGAGCACCGGTCGCTAACCCGGCTCCCACGCCATGAAGCGCAGGTTTTGGTGTCTAAGCCCCGCACCGCCTATCATCAAGAAGTTACCCCCACAGGATTACCTGCCATGAGCCATAATCTCGACACGCTCATCCCGAATGAAGCGAAGCCCGACTTGCCCGACTTCGGCACTGGTGACACCGTCCGTGTCCATACCAAGGTCGTCGAGGGCAACCGCGAGCGCATCCAGGTCTTCGAAGGCGTCGTCATTCGCCGCCGCGCCAAGGGGCTCGTCTCGAACTTCACCGTCCGCAAAATGGCGAGCGGTGTCGGCGTCGAGCGAACGTTCCCCATTAACAGCCCGCGGATCGACAGGGTCGAAGTGATGCGCCGGGGCAAGGTTCGCCGCAAGAACCTCTATTACCTCCGGGGCCGCACCGGCAAGGCCGCGCGCATCAAGGAAAAGCGCTTCTAGCGCAATCCGGCCCCGCGCCATCAGCAGAGCAGCCTGTGCATTAGCCGGGCTGCTTTCTCGTGCGCGCCGCTCAGGGTTTCGGCAGCGTCACGTCCAGCACGATGTCCCGGGTGCCAGCGCCGTCGGTGACGCGGACCGGCGCAGTCACCTGGACCTGCGCCACGTAGCACCGCTCGGTCGCCCCCTCCTCGCAGAAGTAGACCTCCCCACTTCCCGTGAGCATCGCCTCACCGGCGCGCCCATTCAGCTCCACAGTCACTTCGGTCCCCCGCTCATCGGTCGCCCAGTTCAGCTCCATCTCCCGGGGTTCGAACACCGCGTTGTCGCTGCTGGATACCGCCAGCCGCGACCCGCCAAGGCTGTTCAGGTGGTATCCGGCTGGCGCGGTCACCCGCAGCCGCAGGGTCACCGCGCCCGGCTCGACCTCTTGCGGCGGCGCCTCGAACCGCAGCGTCTGCCCCCCGGCGGCTGCGCCAATGCGGCCGATGCGGTTGAGCTGCATGGTCGAAACCAGCCCGCTCTGCGGTTGCACCACGCGGACGACGTGGTTGTTGGTGTCGGCAATGTAGAGCAGCCCGTTGGCGGTCGTGATGCCGGAGGGCTCGCTGAACTGCGCCTCCTGGCCCGTGCCGTCGTGCCACCCACGCTCCCGCGAGCCCGCGACCGTCGTGAGCTCCCGGCGGCCGGGGTCCAGCGCCCGGATGGCGTGGTTGTACGTGTCCGCGATGAACAGGATGCCGTTCAGGACCACCACGTCCTGGGGATGCTGGAGCTGCCCTTCGCCGGGACCGCCGTCATCGTTCCCGTATTCGAACAGCCCCCGGCCGAGCAGCGTGTCGACCAGCGCTTCCTCTCCGTAGCCGACCCGCCGGATTGCGCTCGCCTCGGCGTCCGCCCAGTACACGAACGACGCGTCTGCCGTCATCCCGGAGGGCTGGGCGAGTGTTGCCATCGTCAGCCGCGGCCCGTCATCCAGCCCTTCGCGGCTCGTCCCCGCAAACACCTCAATGCTCTCCGCCGCCAGGTCCATCACCCAGAGCTGGTGCAGGCCCGCCATCGCGATGTAGAGCATATTGCCTGCCACCGCGAGCCCCCAGGGTGACGCCAGTTCCACCTGGCGCGGGTCCATCCCCGGCTGCGGGAGCTGGCTCAGCCGTTCGCCCGTTCCTGCAATCGTTCGTACTCGCCACTGGTCCGTATCGATCGCCCGGATGGCGTGGTTGCGGGTGTCCGCGATGTAGACAGTCCGCCCGTCCGCTGAAACGGCAACCCCCTGTGGTTGCCGGAACGTTGCATTCGCGGCGTCGCCGTCCGCGAATCCCTCATCCCCGGTTCCAATGGCACATTCGACGTCACCCGTGAGGTTGGTCACCACGATGCGGTTGTTGCCTGAGTCCGCGATGAACAGCCGGCCACGCTCTTCGTCCGCTGCCAGGGCTCCCGGGAATCGCAGAACCGGCGAAACCGCGGTCGCCTCCGCAGTTACCGGCAACGGCCTCCGGTCGATCTGCTCGACGAACTCTTCTTCGAGTTGCTCGATCACCGGCCGGAAAAGCTGGTACACGCCTTCGCCTTCGTGGTACCCGACAAGGTTCCCCGCGGGGTCGATGGCGACGATCGTTGGCCACGCGCGTACGCCATACCGCTCCCAGAACTCAAAATCCTCGTCGTTCACGACCGGGTGCGTCCGCCTCAGGCGGCCGATGGCTTCCTTGATGCTTTCGTCCGTTTGCTCTGTTGCGAACTTCCCCGAATGCACACCGATCACCGCCAGTGTCTCCGGGAACTCCGCTTCCAGGCGTTGCAGGTCGCGCACGATGTGCTGGCAGTTGATGCAGCCGAGCGTCCAGAAGTCGAGCAGCACCACCTTTCCCCGGAGATACTCCAGCGTCAGCGGCTCCTGCACGTTGAACCATGTCAGGCCGCGCGGGAAGGCGTGTGCCGGGTGACTCCCGGCCCAGGTTCGTTCTGTCATGTCTTGTCCTCGCGTCGTGCTTTCCAGCCTACGAGCGGATCGCAGCCGGTGTCCCGCAAAAGTTCGCGGGATGCGGCCTGTAGGCCGCTCCACCCCTATAATCCGGGGAACCATGACCGCAACCATCGAATCCATCGAGGAACTTCGCCAGGAGGCCCTGGCCGCGCTCCAGGCAGCCGACGAGTCCGGGCTTGAAGCGTGGCGCGCAGAGTGGCTCGGCCGCCAGGATGGCCGCGTCACGCTCCTGCTTCGCTCCGTGCGCGACCAGCCACAGGAACAGCGTGCGCAGTTTGGCGCCGCCGCGAACGCGCTCAAGAACACGCTCGAAGAAGCCTTCCAGGAGCGCCAGGAAGCTCTCCGCCAGCAGCAGCTCCAGGACCTCGCGACGTCCGGCGCTATCGACGTCACCCTGCCCGGCCGCCCACAACCGCACGGGCGCCTCCATCCTGTGACGCAAACGCAGCGCGACATCATCGAAGTCTTCGGCGAAATGGGCTTCCGTGTGGCCGAAGGGCCCGAGGTCGAATGGGCAAAGTACAACTTCGACGGCGTCCGCATCCCCGAAGACCACCCCGCGCGCGACATGTGGGACACCATCTGGGTCGACAAAGAGATCGGCGGCCGCCGCGACATGCTCCTGCGCACCCATACGTCGCCCAACCAGGTCCGCGTCATGGAACACCAGGCGCCGCCCATCCGCGTCGTTGTCCCCGGCAAGTGCTACCGCCAGGAAGCCACCGACGCCACCCACGAATGGATGCTCACCCAGGTCGAAGGCCTCGCGGTGGACGAAGGCATCCGCATGAGCGACCTCAAGGGCGTCCTCTACGAATTCGCCCGGCGCATGTTCGGCCAGGACCGCGAGATCACCTTCCACCACAGCTACTTCCCGTTCGTCGAACCGGGCGTCGAAATGGCCGTCGACTGGCCCACCGCCGAAGGCGGCACCCGCTGGGTCGAAATCCTCGGCGCCGGCATGGTCCATCCCGAAGTCCTCGAAAACGCCGGCATCGACTCCTCCCGCTACACCGGCTTCGCCTTCGGCATCGGCGTCGAACGCGTCGCCATGCTCCGCTGGGGCATCGACGACATCCGCCACTTCTACCATAACGACCTCCGCTTCCTCCGCCAGTTCTAGCTTTGCCTCTAGCTGTTAGCTACTGGCTCGTAGTCGCCAGTTCTCGGCGCGGGAATACGGTCAGAAAGGAGAACAGCGGCGTGGCCGCCTTCCAGAACGTTACCGCTTGGCAGAAGGCACATGCGCTGGCACTTGAGGTTTATCGTGTCTCGTCAGGCTTTCCGCCTGAGGAACGCTTCGGCCTCGTCAGCCAGATGCGCCGTTGTGCCATCTCTGTTCCGTCAAACACAAACATCGCCGAAGGCTCGGGCCGAAACAGCGACACCGACTATGCTCGCTTTCTCGATATTGCCCTTGGTTCCAGTACGGAACTCGAGTACCAATTGTTATTGGCTCGCGATCTCGGGTTCATCACCGCCGACGATCACGGGGGCCTGGATGCGCTGCTTGCTGAGGTGAAGCGGCTCATTGTCGGCTTTCGTTCGCGTCTCCGTTCTCCCACTCACCAATCCGCTGCTTCCAGCTAGACGCTAGTAGCTAGCAGCTAGAGGCTAGGAGCTACCAACATGAAATTGCCCCTTTCGTGGCTTCGCGAATACGTCGACGTCGACCTCCCACTCGACGAACTCCGCCGCCGCATTAACGACTCGACCGCCGAAGTCGAAGACATCGAATTCATCGGCGGTGAATGGGAGCGCGACAAAGTTGTCGTCGCCGAAGTCCGCGCCGTCGACCCCCACCCCAACGCCGACCGCCTCCGGCTCGCAACCGTCACCACGGGCGAATTCGAACACACTGTCGTCTGCGGCGCGCCCAATGTCGCCCCGGGCCAGAAGGTCGCGTTCGCCCACGAAGGCGCCACCCTCGTCGATGGCAAGACCGGCGAACGCGCCACGCTCAAACGCTCGAAGATCCGCGGCGTCGAATCCGCCGGCATGGTCCTCAGCGAGAAGGAGCTCGGCCTCAGCGACGAACACACCGGCATCCTCGTGCTCCCGGGAGAAACCCCCGTCGGCCGGCCCCTCGTCGACGAGATGGGCGATGCCGTCTTTGACATCTCGACCTGGGCCAACCGCGCCGATCTCCTCGGCGTCTATGGCCTCGCCCGGGAAGTCGCCGCGCTGACCGCCCAACCGCTCCGCGACACCGAAACTTCCTATAACGAGACCGGCGAGCCAATCGAGGGCCGTGCACAGGTCACCATCCAGGACCCGGACCTCTGCCCCCGCTTCACCGCCTCCCTCATCGAGGGCGTCGAAATCGGCCCGTCCCCTCAGTGGCTGCAGGACAGGCTCCTGCGCATGGGCATGCGGCCCATCAACAACGTCGTCGACATCACGAACTACGTCATGCTGGAGCTCGGCCAGCCCCTGCACGCCTTCGACTACGACCTGGTCCGCGGCCGCCACATCACGGTCCGCCGCGCGGCCGACGGCGAAAAGATGACCACTCTCGACGGCGTCGAGCGTGAGTTCGACGGCGAGATGCTGCTCATTTGCGATGACAAGGGCCCGGTCGGGATCGCCGGCATCATGGGTGGCCTCGAAAGCGAGGTGACGGAGAACACCCGCAACGTCTTGCTGGAGATCGCGAACTTCGCCCCCGGCTCTATCCGCCGCACATCGACGCATCTCAAGCTCCGCAGCGAAGCCTCTCTGCGCTTCGAAAAGGGCATCGGCGCAGATACACCCGCGTTGGCCCAGCGGCGAGCACTCCACTTGTTTGAACAGCTCACCGGCGGCCGCATCGCCCGGGGCCTCATCGACCACTACCCGGGCCAGTCCCCCCGCTCGCGGATCGACGTGCCAGCCGACCGTATCCACCGTGTCCTCGGGATCGAGATCCCTGCGGCGGATGTCCAGGCCATCCTCGGCCGCCTGGGCTTCGAATGCGAAGAAACGGCCCCCGGTCACTACGCGGTCACGCCCCCGTACTGGCGCCCCGATGTCAGCATCCCCGACGACGTCATCGAAGACCTCGCGCGCATCTACGGCTATGACCGCCTCCCGGCCACGCGACCGCACGGTGCGCTCCCACCGGTCGAACCGGACCCGGTCCGCGATACCCGCGAATACCTCCGCGATGCAGCCGTCGCAGCCGGCTTCCAGGAAGTGATCAACTACACGCTGACCGGCATGGCGCAGCTCCAGCGGGTTGTCGACCCGGCCGACCAGCTCCGCCTGTCACCGCTCGCTGTATCAAACCCGGTCGCATCGCAGCACTCGCTGCTGCGCACATCGCTTCGAGCCTCACTGCTCACCTCGTATGCCACCAACCAGCGGCAGCACGAAAGCGCCCTGCGCCTCTTCGAGGTCGGCTTCGAATACCTCCCCATCGAAGCCGACCTCCCCCACGAGCGACCAGTGCTCTGCGGCGTCGTCGGCGGGCACCGCGAGGGCCGCTGGCGCCGTCCCGAGGGCGACCGCCTCGACTTCTTCGATGCCAAGGGGCTCGTCGAAACACTGTTGGATACCATCGGCGTCACAGCAACCTACCGCCCCGGCAAGCACTTCGGCCTGCTCGAAGGCCACACCGCCGAGGTTGTCTGCGGCAAGGACGTCGTCGGCCTTCTTGGGCAGGTCCACCCGGGGACTGCCGCCTCCTTCGATATCGACGAACCTGTCTTCCTGGTCGAACTCTCGGTCGAAGACCTGGCCCGCCACGTCCGCGAAGGCCGCGACTACACGCCCGTCGAACGCTTCCCCTCGGTGCATGTCGACCTGGCCCTGCTCGTCGATGTCGAAACGCCCGCCGGTGACATCCTCAACGTCATCCGCAGCCACCGCGCGAAGAACGTCCGCGTCGAAGCCGAACTCTTCGATGAATACCGGGGCAAGGGCATTCCCGGTGGCCAGAAGTCACTGGCCGTCGCTGTCCGCTACTGCCCGTCCGACCGCACGCTCACCGAGGATGACGTTTCCCGCATCCAGGACGGCCTGCTGAAGCGCCTCGAAAAGGACTGCGGCGCGCGGCTCCGGCAGTAGCGCCCGCCGTCCGCCCAAAAATGCCTCGGGCCTCCGGGTAAGCGCCGTCAACGACGCTACCGTCGCCCTCGCGTAGCCTCTGCACCATGACTGCGACTTCCAACGCCGCTCAGCGTCTCGTTGGCGACTTCCATCGCCTCTTCGAATCCGATAGCCAGTGGGCCCAGGCCGGCTTCCCGCTTCCCGATGGCTCCTACTGGGAATACCGCGAACCCGGCGCGGTGGTCATCGTCCGCAACGGCTGGCTTCAGGTTTCGGCGGTCCCGTATACCCGGAGCCACGACCAGGTTCAGATCCTCGACAATGCCAAGCACATGTACTTCTCGAAGGAACGCTTCCAGGTGCCGCCCGGCGGCCGGATCACCTTCGAGATCAACGTCGCTGCCCGCACCGTTGGCACGCGCCCCGGCGACCTCTACGAGGGCTACGCCTCCTGGAACCTGCTCGACTTCGAAACCGGCTGGGCGCTCGACTTCTTCACCGGCGCCGACACGGTCGCGACCGTCTATGGCCGCCTCCCCTTCCCCGGCGTCGAGGTGCCGGACACCGGCGGTGCCCGGGCGTTCTGCTTCTTCCACGAACTCCCGGACCTCCCGACGGCCCAGGGCCAGGAGCACGCCTACCGCATCACCTACGATCAGGGCGCAGATACCGTCGAATTCGAGGCCGACGGCCAGGTTGTCGACCGCTACGAAAACGTCCCGGACAAAATCCACGGCTTCACCGCCGCCCTCGGCCTCATGTCCGAGATCGACATCGTCGACGGTAAATCGGTGAGCTGCCATGGCCAGGGCGTCATCGGCCGCTGGAGCCCCATGCGCGTCACCGTCGAGGAAGCCTGATGCCCGGCGGAGACCATCCGCCCCTCGATCCCGCGGTGGGCCTTTGCAGTGCCTGCCGGTACGCGCAGCAGGTCGTCAGCGGGCGGGGGTCTACGTTCTGGCTCTGTGGCCGCGCCCGCGACGACTCCCGCTTCCGTAAGTACCCGCCGCTGCCAGTGTCCCGTTGCCCCGGCTTCGAACCGGGCGAAGAGGGCTAATCCGCCAGCCGTTGCGCAAACGCGGCGACACGCGCGCCGAGCGCTCGTCCCTGTTCCCGGTCTTCGTCCGTCACAGTGCCATGCGCCGTTACCCCGTAATACGAACCTGACCGGCGCATCGTCTCCGACCACGGCAACCCCACCAGGACCATCCCGTGCCCCAGGACAAGGTGCATGAGCTGCAGCAGCGTTGCTTCGTTCCCGCCCGAACGCGAATACCCGGCCGTGAACACGCCGCCCACCTTCCCCGCAAGGTCGCCCTTTTCCCACAGGTCGCCGGAGTAGTCGAACCAGTCCTTGAGCTTGCCGGTCATCCCGCTCCAGTTCGGCGAACCCAGGATGATCCCATCCGCGCGCAGCACGTCGGGAATCGTCGCGTCATCAACGCGCCGCCGCACGCATTCCACGCCCGGCGATTCCACTCCCTCGGCAATCGCATCGGCGAGTTGTTCGGTTAGTCCGCCCCGGCTGTCGTAGAGGAGAAGGATCTGAGCCATGCGTCTCCGTCCCGGTGAAGGATGCTCACAATGTCGTGGAATGTCTCGTACGGGAAAACACGGTCGTGCGTCCCCTCTAGCGCTTCCAGGAGCGCTCCCCGGCCGAACACGGCGTGCGCCATCTTTGCCGGCGCGATATCCGAAGGGCCATCCCCAACGTACGTGACGAAGTCACCCTGCTCGATGTATGAGGCGACGTAACTGAGCTTGAAACTGTCCGCCAGTTCGATACCGCGCGGACTCAGGTACCGCACCCGCCACCGGTACGCAAACCGGGCCCGCCCGGTATGCCGCGTGACCCGGTCCGCGCCGATCTTGTCCAGGATCGGGTCGATATACAGGTCCCACCCGCTGCTCAGCACCACCGGTATCCAGTCGAACCACTGCGCAAAGTCCAGCAACTCGAGAAAGCCGTCCCGCGGCTCGGCAATCTCTACCGCGTACGCCGCGATCTCTTCTGCGCTTCCCTCCAGCAGGTCGATAGCGGCCTGGCTGTATTGCTCCACCGTCATGCGTCCGGCCAGGTACTCCTGGCGGAACTCCTGCCATCCCGGCTTCCCGTACCGCTCCAGGAGCTGCGACGAAATGTCGCGTTCCACAATGGTCCCGTCGAAATCGATGCACAGCACAGCCGCCACACCGTCAGCTTAGATGACCACGCCTGCGCGTCATACACTGACAACCATGGACCTCGACCGCGCCCGCTTTCTCATCTCACTCGCCGCGGCCCGGGTCCTGGCCGATGCCGAAACCTCGCTTGTCGGCTTGTCGCTCCACCAGCGTGCCGCCGCATTGCGAAAGGAACTTCCGCCCGCCGATGCCGCCGCGCTCAGCGAACAGATCGACCTTCGTGCCCACGCCGCCCGGCGCTGGGAGGCCCCGCCCGGCGATTGGCGCTTCACCCGGGACGGGCTCGAAATGGCCACCCACCCCATCGTCGCCGCCCGCCGGGCGGCTCGACTCGCTGCCCACGGCCTCCCTGTCGTCGACCTCACCTGCGGTATCGGCGGCGACCTCGCGGTGCTGGCGTCCGAGGCGCACACCGTCCTTGGCGTTGAACGCGATCCCGCGCTCGCCCTGCTCGCCCGGCACAACACAGGGGCCCGTGCCGGCGTCCTCGTCGGCGACGCCGTGCAGCCGCCCGTCGCCCCGGCCGGCAAGCTCCTGTTCATTGACCCGGCCCGCCGCGCCCGCGGGCGGCGTCGGTTCGACCCGGCCGCCTTCACCCCGAATTGGGATACTTGCGTCGCCTTGCTGCGCGAGGCCGCAGGCGGTTGCATCAAAGGCCCGCCCGGGATCGCCCCGGAAGCGCTCCCGCCCGAAGCCGAGGTCGAGTTTGTGCAGCTCGGGCGTAGCCTGCGCGAAGCGGCAATCTACACTGGCTGCATGGCGCGCCCCGGCCTGCGACGCGCGGTCCTCCTGCCAGCCAGCGACGAGCTGACCAGCGACGAGCCGGAAATTGACGCGGCAGCGTCGCCCATCGGCGCGGTTATCTACGACCCGGCGTCAGCGTTGACGCGGGCCGGGCTTGTCCGCCAGCTTGGACATCGCCTCGGCGCGGCGCTTGTCGACCCGCATCTCGGCTATCTCACGGCGTCCTCACACGTCTGCACCCCGTTCGCCGACGCCTTCGAAGTGCTCGACGTGATTCCCTTTTCGCTTGCGCGCCTGAAATCCCATCTGCGCGAGACGGCCCGCGTGCCGCACGAGATCCGCCGCCGGGCATTCCCCATCGAACCCGACGACCTCCGCCGCCAGGTCGGCAGGCTCGAAGGCGAACCCGTAACACTCCTCTGTACCACCATCGAGACCCGCCGCGTCGTCATCGTCGGGCGCCATCTTTGATGGCCTTCTCGTGGCAAAACTGTTTAGGCCGCTAGACAATAATCTCGCGAGTTTGCTAAAGTCCGCATCTGCCTGAGCAAGTAAACCTTTGCACCGGTCAATCTTCCTGCGGCTCCCCCGCCGGCTGGAATGAGAGAAGGTTGCTGTGACAACTCCCTTCGACGACTACCTGGACTTGGTTGAAGCTGCGCGCGAACTGGCGATTCACCCCCAGAGCCTGCGCCGCCTCATCAAACAAAAGAAAATCCCCGCGACGCTCTTCGCGGGGAAATACCTGATTGAGCGCGATAAGCTCGAGATGTTCAAAAGCAACTACGATCCGCGCCCCGGCCGGAAGCCCATCCGCCGCTTGCTGTAACGCTGCTCGGGTTACCGCGCGTCTTTTGCGGTCGCCCCGGCGCGGCCGTAGGAGCCCCTGCCTACTGCAGGATCCGTTCCTGGCCCACGAGGTACGTAAGCGTCACCAGCGTGGCGCCAAGCGCCAGCAGGAGCAGGCCCGAAACGCCAAGCCACACAGCCTGTGCACGGCCCCGCGTCGCGAATACCGGGATGGTCAGGATGATGACGGCGGAGAGGAAGATCACAAGGGATATGACGCCAAACGTCTGCCCACCTATGAGGAACGGAACAATAGCTAGCATCGGTACTCCGGGTTGCTAAGGTCACAGGCGCCCGTCGCGCCGCCCGGATAATACGTAACTTTCCGCCTACGTCACACCGAGGCAGCCTGGGAATCTGATTGCGCCGCCTTCTTGCGGTAATCTCCCACCGCCGCCTTCAGCACATCGGCCGCCAGCGCACTGCAATGCATCTTCGCCGCCGGCAAACCACCGAGCCCTTCCGCCACGGAATCCTTGCCTAGCTCCTCGATCGCATCGATGGTCCAGCCCCGCACCATCTCGCTCGCGAACGAGCTCGAGGCGATCGACGCCGGGCAGCCCTTCGTCTGCCACTTCACGTCCTCGATCACCCCGTCTTTCACCCGCAGCATCATGTGCACCCGCATTGCCGGGTTCGAACGCACAGCCTCCCCGTCCGGGTCTTCGAGCGCCCCCGAATTCCGCGGGTTCTCGAAGTGCTCAACGACTGTCTCGGAGTAGCCGTCCATGTGCCGATCGTAGCAGAGGGCGGCCCACCCGGTTCTACCCAGCTTGGGTAAGTCCGAGTGCCTCGAAAATCTCCGTGTACGCGTTGATATTCCCCGGGTTGAAGTGCGGGATCACGTACACAACTTCCCGCCCCGGCCCCAGCGCGACAACCGCGCGGCGCGATTTCCCTTCGTCCGGGTCCCACATACCAAAGCCCTTCACCGCGTCGCCATGGAAATCGCTAATGAGTGGGAACGGAAACGCATCGCGTTCCTGGAACCGCTGGTGCGACCCCACACCGTTCGTATTGATGGCCGCGGTCCGGACCCCTGCTTCGTTGATCAGGTCGAACTCCTGCGCGATCGCCTTCAGCTCACTGGTGCAGATCGGCATCCCATCGTCCTGGTAGAACACCAGCAGCCCGCGTTGCCCACCCATGAACTCGCTCAGCGTGAAATCGAACGGGGTCGCGTCCGTCCCAACCCCGGGCAGCGTGAAGTCGGGCGCCGTCTCGCCCACCGCGATGGGCTGGTCTCGTTCCGGGATCTCCGGCCGTGGCGGAATCTGGTACTCCTGCGTCATGCCGTCTCCTCAAACCCTGGCGGTGTCGATTCGATGCCGCGCAGCCCGGCCAGCACACGCACGCGGCCGAGCCCCGCGCTGTCCGTCAGCTCTTCGAGCGCCCGCCGCCTCGTAAAATACTCCTGCAGCTCCTGCCGGGCGGCGTCGACAAGTTGCTGCGCCCCCAGCGCCAGCAGAAATGAGGTCTGGCTAACCGGGCCGAACGTCTCGAACTCGCTGGCGTCCAGCGCAGCCTCCAGGTCCGTGAAGTCCACGTGCGCGGTGATGTCTTGGTCGCCAACGTGGATGTACGGGTTTTCGTGCGCCGTGTGCCGGTAGAAGCACAGCAGCGTCCCCTGGGTCCGCCATGGCGCCCACAGCTCCTCCCGCGGGTATCCGTAGTCGAACGTTAGCACAGCGCCCTGGCGGACCAGCTGGCCAAGTTCGGTCATCGTCGGGAAGGCGCGCGCATTCACTTCGAAGCGCCCGGACTGCGGCGCATCCTCGACAACCGCGATGGGGCCTCGCGTTTCCTCGAATGCGGAGCCGTTCCACTGCACGTAGATCTCTTGCGCCCCCCGCGGGGTCCCTTCAAAGAGTCGAACAGGCAGCGCATCGAAGAACTCGTTCGAGACCACCAGCCCGTAATCCGCAGGCTCGAGGGGCGGCATCGTCCACGTCGCTCGCGGTTCGGTGCCCGGGTTGTTCGGCTCGATGGCGATGTAGTCGATCGCGTCTGCGAACTCCCGGTCACGCCCGGTGGCCCAGTCGAGCATCGCTGTGGCCAGCCGTCCCGCACCCGCGCCTGGTTCGTAAATGGCGAAGCGCCCGGGACGGCCGAGCTGTTCCCAGCTCCAGTGCGCCCAGGCAGCCACGGCCCACCCAAAGAGCTGATGGATGTGCGGGCTCGTCAGGAAGTCGCCGTCGGGTCCAATGCGCCCCGGCTTCCGGTAATACCCGTGATCGGGGTGGTAGAGCGCCAGCTCCATGAAGCGCTCGAACGGGATCGCAGCCCCGTCCATCTCGGCGATAATCGCCTGGACAAGCTGCGCGTTTCCGATGCCGGCCGAACCAGGGTCAAGGTCGAGCGTCACCCCACCAGTTTCCCATGACCGCCGCCGCGTGTCTTTCGCTGGCACCCTCCCGTTGGTAGGCTTATGCGGTGAAGAGGCACGGCGTAACTACATGACGACTCCCTCCCGTTCCAAACCAACCGTCGAAGAAGCGCTCCGGGTCTTCGCCGAAGCGATGACATTCTTCGATCCGTTCCGCTTCCGCGCGTGGGGCGAACTGGGGCTCACCACGGCGCAGCTTCGCGTCATGTTCTTCCTCCGCGAGACCCCCGGCGCAACCGCCGGCGAGCTCGCGTCACGCCTCTCTGTCACGCCCCCGACCATCTCCGGCATAGTTGACCGCCTGGTCCGCCTCGACCTGGTCCGCCGCGACGACGACCCCAACGACCGGCGGCTCGTCCGCAACTACCTCACGGAGTCCGGCGCCTCTTGCTGCACCCGGCTCGAAGAGGGCGGGAACGAATTCACCCGCCGCATACTCGTCGAAATGACCGACGAAGAGCTCAAGTCCCTGGTCGATGGCCTCCTCGCCTTCAAGCGCGCGAGCGACTACGTCCAGTCCCGCGAGCCCAACCTCGCGGAAGTGGTCATGCCGGGCACCGTCTGACGCGGCCCCGGTGCTACCCTGCGCCTATGCGTGACCTGCGCCCTCACCTCAAGCTCTGGGTCGAAGCCGACCAGCACATCGTCATGTCCGACTACCGGGTCCAGCTCTTGCAGTACATCGAAGAGACCGGTTCGCTGGCCCAGGCTGCCACGCGCATGCGCCTCTCCTATCGTCGCGCCTGGGGAAAGGTCAAGGAGATCGAGACGAACCTCGGATTCCCGCTCGTCCAGTCGGAAGTAGGTGGCGCCGGCGGCGGCCAGACCCGGCTTACACGAGAGGGCAGCGAGTTCGTCCGCGCGTACACGGCCTTCCAGGAACGCATGCACCGTGAGCTCGAAGCCGCCTTCGAGGAGACCATGCGCGAAGTACGCGCCCTGGCCGACGCCTGACCCGGCGGTCTCTTCCCTTCCTAGTCTCGGATCACCGCTTGCGTTACGCTTCGAAAATGCTGAAAGACTCTTCCTGTGGCGAATTACGCGCCGCTCATGCGGGCTCAACCGTCCGCCTCGCCGGCTGGGTTCATCGCCGTCGCGACCACGGCGGCCTCGTTTTCATCGACCTTCGCGACGCTGGCGGTATCGTCCAGCTCGTCTTCTCCCCGGACGAGCTCGCCCCCGCCGTCATGGAACAGGCGCACCGGCTCCGGCCCGAATGGGTCGTCGCTGTCGAGGGCGCCGTCCGCGAACGCTCCCCCGAGACCGTGAACCCCAACATGGACACCGGCGAGGTCGAGGTCTTCCCCGCCACCTGCGACGTCCTCAACACGTCGCCGACCCCACCCTTCTTTATCAACGAACCTTCCGAGGTCGATGAGCACCTCCGCCTCCGCTACCGTTATCTCGACCTCCGTCGCCCGGATGTCGCGGAGATGATCCGGCTGCGCCACCGCGTGGTCCGCTATATCCGCGATTTCCTCTCCGAGCGCGACTTCCTCGAAGTCGAAACGCCCACGCTCATCAAATCCACGCCCGAAGGCGCCCGCGACTTCCTCGTACCGTCGCGGCTGCAGCCCGGCCACTTCTTCGCGCTTCCACAGTCGCCCCAGATCCTCAAAGAGCTCCTCATGGTCGCCGGCTTCGAGCGCTACTTCCAGATCGCCCGCTGCTATCGCGACGAAGACTTCCGCGCCAACCGCGTCGCCGAGCATTCCCAGCTCGACCTCGAAATGAGCTTCGTTGACGAAGAAGACGTCATGAAGCTGGTCGAAGAGCTCTACACGGGCATCGCCCGCGAATTCGGCAAGGGCGAAATCCTGCGGGCGCCCTTCCCGCGCCTCGACTACTACGATGCAATGGAACGCTACGGCATCGACCGCCCGGACCTCCGCTTCGGCCTCGAATTCGTCGATATCAGCGAAGCGGTTCGCGGCACCGAATTCAAGGTCTTCGCCGGCGCGCTTGAGTCGGGTGGACAGGTCAAAGCCATCCGTGTCCCCGGCCAGGCCGAGATGGGCCGCCGCGACCTCGACGAGCTCACCGAGATCGCGAAGCAGGGCGGCGCGAAGGGTCTCGCCTGGATCGGTGTCATGGCCAACGAGCTCCGCTCCCCCATCGCCAAGTTCCTTTCTGACGGCGAAGTCGATGCCATCAAGAGTGCGACGGGTGCCGAGACTGGCGACCTGCTGCTCGTCGTCGCCGACGCGCCCTCCGTCGTCGCCGCTTCTCTCCACCACGTCCGCGACGAGCTCGGCGATCGCCTCGGCCTCAAGGACCCCTCGGTCCTGTCGTTCGCATGGGTGACCGGCTTTCCGCTGCTCGAATGGCGCCCCGAGGAAAACCGCTGGGACGCCTCGCATAATCCCTTCTCCAGCTACCGGCCCGAAGATGAGCCCTTGCTCGAAACAGACCCGGGCAGCGTCCTCGCGCGCCAGTACGACCTCACGCTCAACGGCTCAGAGATCGGCGGTGGTTCCGTCCGCATCAACACTCGCGAGGCACAGGAGAAGGTCCTCGGCCTCATGGGCTATACGCGAGAGCAGATGGATGAGCGCTTCGGCGTCCTGCTCGAAGCGCTGGAATACGGCGCGCCGCCCATGGCCGGCGTCGGCGCGGGCATCGAGCGTCTCCTCATGGGACTTACCGGCACCGACAACATCCGCGATGTCATCGCGTTTCCGAAGACCTCTGCCGGCTCCGACCCGCTGATGGGCGCGCCGACCCCCGTCGACCCCGCCCAGCTTGCCGAGCTCGGGCTCGACCTCACCCCGAAGACCCGCGCGGCGCTCGAATCCGCCGCCGAGTCACAATGAGTGAGCGCCGAACCGTAAGGCCGCCCCGCGCGTAATCTCACCGGGGACGCCGCATCGTCCGTACTGAACACTGGAGGGCCGGGCCGCATGTCCAACCGCTCACTCCCGCTCATGCTCGGTTTCGTCGCTGTGCTCATGGTCGCGGTGCTCGTCGTCATGCTCGCCCTGGTCTTCACCGGTGACGACGACGGCACCACCCCGGCAAGTCCTGGCGGCAGCGAACCACCTGGCGAAGCAGTTGGCGACGGTGGCTTCTGCGAGGATAGCTTCCTGCGCCTCCAGGGCATGGAGCCTCCCACCTCGCTCGACCCCATCCAGGTCCGCGACACCACCGGCGCCGAGATCGCCGTCGAAGTGTTCGGCGGGCTTGTCAGCCTTGATACCGACCTCGAAGTCATCCCCGACCTCGCGGAAGATTGGGACGTCTCGGACGACCGTGTCTACACCTTCCGTCTGCGCGAGGACGCCACCTTCCACGACGGCACCCCGGTCACCGCGGAAGATGTCAAAGCTTCCCTTGAACGCGCCGCCGACCCCGACAACGCCTCCCCCACAGCCCTCACCTACCTGGGCGCCATTGAAGGCTTCGAAGAGCGTTACGCCGGTGACGCTGACGAGGTGACCGG
The DNA here is from genome assembly GCA_007118095.1 of Dehalococcoidia bacterium. Taxonomy (GTDB): domain Bacteria; phylum Chloroflexota; class Dehalococcoidia; order Tepidiformales; family Tepidiformaceae; genus SLAK01. The sequence goes on along the minus strand of SKSF01000044.1, from coordinate 789 downwards.
GATCCAGGTCATCGACCAGCGCACGGTCGAAATCACCCTCGAACAGCCCCGCGACTGGTTCCTCAAGGAGCTCACCTACCCGGTCGCGTACGTAGTCGACACCCGTCAGGTCGAAGAAGACCCCGAAACCTGGGTCCGCAACCCGAACGGCACCGGCCCCTATCGCTTGGCCGAATTCATGCCCGGCCAGCACATCGAGCTGCGCGCTAACGAGGACTACCACCTGGGCGAACCGTCGCTCGAACAGGTCTTCATCGAGCTCGCCGGCGGCTCCATCCTTACCCGGTACGAAAACAACGAAATTCACATTGGTGCCGTCCCGGCGATCGAGCTGGAAGCCGTCCAGGACGGGACGTCGCCATTGAGCGATGACTACGTCCCCCAACCCCGGCTCGCTGTCTTCTATATCGCCTTCAACATGGACCAGGAGCCCTTTGACGACCCTCGCATCCGCCAGGCGTTGGCCATGTCGATCGACCGCGAAGCCATCAACGACGTTATCTACTTCGGCACCCAGCGCGTCGCCGACGGCATCGTCCCGCCCGGGATCGAAGGGCACGACGACTCCATCAGTAGCTACGAATACGACCTCGAACAGGCCCGCGAGCTCATCGACGAATCGGACTACACGCCCGGCGACCGCATCGTCCTCACCTATTCCGGCGGCGGCGCCCAGTCCCCGCAGCTCCTCACGGCTATCCAGTCCATGTGGCTCGACGACCTTGGCGTCGAGGTCGAACTCCAGCAGGTTGACTTCGCCGCCTACCTCCGCGAAGTCCGCCAGGGCAC
>SKSF01000082.1 GCA_007118095.1 Dehalococcoidia bacterium | reverse complement strand
TCGCTGGCCGTTGCGAGTGACGCTCGGCCCATCTTGCCGTGCCACCCCGCCTCCGGCCGCACGATGATCCCGTTCCGCTCGAATTCCTTCGCCAGCTCGCTCCCCGGCCGGGATTCCAGTTCCACCGTGCTCGTGCCGTTCCACCGCGAGCCCACCGACCATCGCGGCAGGTCGAGTGCATCTTGCGGGTCCATCCCCTGTCGCAGCACCGCGTCGATCATCTGCAGGTTCGTCGTTGGCTGCCGGTGCGCGCCTGGCGCGCCACCCACCAGCCGCAGTTCGCCGCTTGCCGAATCCGTCACAAGGTAGGAATGCAGTGTGTGCATCGGTCGCTTCCCGGGAGCGGCGTCGTTCGGATGCCCCCGCTGCAGCGTGAACCCCGCTGCCCGGTTGTTGAACAGGATACCTGTCTCCGGGCACCAGAGGCCGCTCCCCCACGGTTCGAACACTGATTGGATAAACGAGACAGCGTTCCCCTCGGTGTCGACGGCGAGCAGATACGTCGTGTCCCCGTCGGCGCGGGGCGTCACGGGCTCGTTGGTGGCCTGCCGCTCCTCGAGGAAGCGGTAGCCGTCGAAGTCCACCACGGTCGGGTCGCCTGCCTCCGCGTTCACCCGGTCGAATGCGTGCTCCAGCGCCCGGAACTGCGATGTCGCGATCGAATCGACCCCTCCTGTCAGCGCCGCCTCGTATGCCTGCAACGCAAGCGCCAGCACCAGCCCGCGCGACGGTGGCGGCTGGATGTGAACGGTGTGACCCCGGAACGCCACCTGCAGCGGCTCTTCCCGCCGAGCTGGTGAGCGCCAGTCTCTTGCGTCGTGCGCTCCCCCGTCCTGTTGCAGCGTCCGCAGGCACGCCTCGGCGACTCCGCCCCCGTAGAAGCCGGCCGCCCCTTCCCGCGCGATGGTTTCAAGGGTCGCCGCGAGGGCCGGCTGCACCACCTGCGCGCCTTCGTTGCCCGTCACATGCCCGAACGTCTTGTCGAAGTACCCGCTCCCAATCCCGCGCCCCGGCCACGAAGCGGCCGCGCGCTCCAGTCCGCGCGTCGCTGGGAACCCGTCGCGCGCCAGCATGATGGCGTCCTCGAAAAGCGCAGCCCACGGCAGCTTCCCGCCGTCCTCGTGCAGGGCCCACCACCCCCCAACGCACCCCGGCACTGTGACCGCCTGCGCCCCATCGGTGGGGACCTCCCCCTGCTGCCGGGCCGCCTCGACATCCCAGCCTGCCGGCGATGGCCCCGAGCTGTTGAGCGCCTGCACATGTCCATCCGACCGCCGGTACGTCACGGCGAACGCATCGCCGCCGATATGCGAATAGTGTGGCTGCACAACGGTCATGACGGCGGCCATCGCGATGGCTGCATCCGCTCCAGTCCCGCCTGCGCGGAGCACCCGGTATCCCGTGCCTGCGGCCAGGGTGTGATCCGCTGCGACGCAACCTGCACGCCCCCGCATGCTTCCCCGGTGTGGAAAGTCCGCGATCAGTTCGACGCGTTCGTTCGCAGCCAGTTGAGCACCTCTTCGCCGTGCTGGTCGGGCTTCACTTTCGGCCAGGCCTTGGCCACCTTGCCCTGCGGGTCGATGACGAAAGTCGAACGTGTGATGCCCTCGTATTCCTTGCCAAACATCTTCTTCTTGCCCCAGGCACCATACGCCCGGGCGATGCTGTTGTCCGCATCGACCAGTAGCGGAAACGGCAGCTCGTACTTCTCCGCGAACTTCGCGTGCGACCGCTCGGTGCCGCCACTCACCCCCAGCACCACGGCGCCCTGCCCCTGCAGCGCGCCATGGTTATCCCGGAAATTGCACGCTTCCTTGGTGCACCCCGGTGTATCGTCCTTCGGATAGAAATAGAGCACGACCCATCGCCCGTCGAGCTCCTTCAGGCTCACCGTATTCCCCTGTTGGTCCTGTGCCTGGAACGAAGGTGCTGCCTCGCCTTCCGCCGGCATCGTTTCCGTCATCTCCTGTTTCCTTTCTGGCGCAACCGTTCGATGAGCCGCTACCCGGCCAGGTCCTGCGCGAGTTGCAGCAGCCCGTAATCGGCTGGTGGCGCCTGGTGCTCGACGACCTCCGCCAGTGGCACCTCGACGGGCCGCATCCCCTGCATGCCGATCATCACGTTCCATCGCCCGTCGGCCAGCGCCTGTGCTGCCAGCGCACCCGACTGCGAGGCAATCACCCGGTCACGGGTCGTTGGGGCGCCACCGCGCTGGATGTGTCCGAGCACCACCACGCGGTGCGGAAAGTCCAGCACCTCGCGAAATCGTTCGGCCACCCCGAAAGCGCCGCCGGCCTCGTCACCCTCGGCGACCACGATGATGTGCGACCGCTTGCCGCGTGCCGCCGATGACTCGACCCGCTCTGCAAGCTGCCAGATATCGCTGTGGGACTCCGGTACCAGTACGCCCACCGCGCCCGCTGCCACCGCAGTGTGCAGCGCGATGGCCCCCGAGCTGCGCCCCATTACTTCAACGAAGAACATCATTCCCGTCGACTCGCTCGTGTCGCGCACCTGGTCGATTGCCCGCATCGCCGCGTTGACTGCGGTGTCGAACCCCAGCGTCTCTTCCGTCCCCCAAACATCGTTGTCGATCGTCCCGGGGATGCCCACGACCGGTATGTCGTGCTCTTCGGAAAGTGCAAGCGCGCCCTTGAAGCTCCCATCACCGCCAACTACGACCAGCCCGTCCACCCTCGCCTTCCGCATGTTCTCTGCGGCACGCGCCCGGCCTTCAGGCTCGCGGAACTCCGGGCAGCGTGAAGTCCCGAGGAACGTGCCCCCGCGCTGGATCACGTTCCCCACCGTCCGATCCGTTAGCGTCGTGCGGTCGTCATTGACGAGCCCGTTATACCCGTCGATGTATCCCACCACCTCGATCCGCCGCCTGCTCGCCGACCGCTCCACCGCACGGATCGCCGCGTTCATCCCGGGCGCGTCACCGCCGCTCGTCAGGACTCCTATTCGGCGCATGCACTCATCCTTTGCACGTATAGATCACCGGCCCCCGGTGATGCTCGTTAGTTTGCCCGAATTCGAGCCCCCGTGCGTCAGTGGGACTGGTGGCCATTCCGCTTCACACACATGTGCCCGCTTGGGTCCATCGGTGCCTTGCAAAGCGGGCAGGGCTGACGCCCGGCCGCCACCACTTCCTTGATCTGTTCGGCGAGCTCGTGTCCCTGCACATAACTGAAGGCACCGCGTACCTCTACGCTCTCCGGGTCGTCGGGTTCCCCGGCGTCCCCGGCGGTGACGAATAGCATCTGACCGTCAGGGTCCAGCCCGACCGAGAGCCGCCCGGTACGGAACTCGATTTCCGGGTTTAGCGGGAACGGTGGCTCGGTCGGTGCGTCATCCGGGGCTGGCGGCCGGTACTCGAATCCCTGGTCCCGTAACGCCTGTTCGATAGCTTCGCCAAGCGCGGCAAGCTGTTCTTTTTCCATCCAGCAGGCGGCTGCCCTGTCGGCCCCGAGCATGCAGAGGCGGAATCGCCGTTGCCCCGGCTGTCCAATCGCCTCGCCCGCAACCAGGCTGAGCTGGCCAAGATCTTCCACATCGCCCATGTCCCCGGATCCTACGGGATGTTGCGCACGCGGTCTCATTGCGGTTGGATACGCGGATAATTCACCGATGATTTCAAGTAGTCTGACTTTGCTGAACGCGACATGGTTTGTCGCACTTATCGCGTAGCGTTGCCTTCCCTTCCCCGCCAAAACGTCCACGCCCCCACTACACACATGAGCCCCACCACACACATGAGAAGGAGGTGCAATGAGCGAACAAACCAAGCGCGCAACACGGCTTGGCAGGATCGTCTTCCTGCTCGAGCAGTACCCGAAGGGACTCACGGTCGCTGAGATCTCCGAGAAGGTCGGCTTCAGCAAGCGCACCATTCAGCGCGACCTCGCCGCCATCGAAAGCGAATGGCGCGTGCCGCTGCTGGTCCAGGGCAGGCGGTATCGCATTGCACCCGGTTCGGTCGTCCTCAATCCCATCCGCTTCAACGTGCAGGAAACCCGCGCGCTCCTTCTCGCTGCCCGGCTCATCGCACGCCATTCGGACAATAGCGACCCCGACGCACAGAATGCCCTTCACAAACTGGCCGAAGCCATGCCCTACGCCGCCGTCAGCCGCGAGATCCGCAGTACAGCCGAGGAGATCTCGGCTGCCCCGGTCGACGAGCAGCAGGTCGAAGTGCTTCGCCAGCTCACAAGCGGCTGGGCGAACGGCAAGTCGGTCGCGATCCGGTACCACTCCATACGCGCGGGCAAAGAGGTTTGGACAGGGTTGGACCCGTATCTCATCGAACCGGCCCCCTTCGGGGCGGGAATCTACGTGATTGGCTTCAGCCACGAGCATGGCGAAGTCCGCACCTTCAAGCTCGACCGCATCGTCAAGGCAGCCGCCAGCGATGACTCCTTCGAGCCACAGGAATTGCCCGCGATTAAGAAGCGCCTCGCCAATAGCTGGGGCGTCGTCTTCGATGGTGACGAAGAATACGACATCACCGTGGACTTCTCGCCCGGTGTGGCCCGGCGTGTCGCCGAGACCAACTGGCACACGTCGCAGACCCTTACTCAACTCGCCGACGGTGGCGTCCGTTTCCAGGTCCGCCTGCCGAGTCTGCTCGAATTTGTCCCGTGGGTCAGGAGCTGGGGCCCCGAAGCATGCGTCGTGAGCCCGCCCGAACTCCGCGAACAGGTCGCCGCCTCGCTTGCCGAAGCTGCCGACCTCTACAAGTGACGCCCACAGTCCCGCACTCCGCGGCTACACTTGGGGCATGACAGCACAGCCCGATACGGCGTCCCGCCTGCGCCAGCGCCGGGACGACCTCGTGAAAAGCTGGGGGATCGACCGCGGCATCGTCCTCGCCCCCGCTGGCCTTCCCGTCCCGGTCCCGGGAAACGATATCTACCATGACTACCATGCCCATCCCGAACACGCCTACCTCGCCGGGCTCTCCCACCCCGGCGCGGTACTCGCCTTCGACCCCGCCGAGGGGTGGATCCTCTTCACCCCTCAGCGCTCCGTCGAGGAACTCGTCTGGACCAACCCCAACGAATCGTTCGAATCCCAGCAGGCTCGCTCCGGCGTCGACCACGTGCTTGACCTCCGCGAGCTGGGCCCTTGGCTCGAACGGCGCCGCGGCGAACCCGTTGCCCTGCTTGGCCACCACGACCTCCATGACAACCCGGGCGGCTACGGCCTCAATTCCTGGGCTGCCCTCGAAATCCCGGTCGACGAGGAGCTCTCGGGCCACTGTGCGCAAAAGATAAGCGAAGCCCGCCGCGCCAAGGACGAGCTCGAACTTGCTGCCATGCGCGCTGCCGCCGAAGCTTCGGTCCAAGGTCACTTCCGCGGCATCCGTGGCGTGCGCCCGGGTATGACCGAGCGCCTCCTCCAGGTCGAAATCGAAGCCGAGTTCTTCCGAAACGGCGGTGACCGCACCGCCTACGGCTCCATCGTCGGCGGCGGCCCCAATGGCGCCGTCCTCCACTTCACGCCTACCACGCGCCAGTTCAACGACGGCGAAATCATCCTGGTCGACGCCGGCGCCGAGATCGACGGCTATGCGAGCGATGTGTCCCGCACCTTCCCGGCTGGCCGCGAGTTCACCCCGCTTCAGGCCGAACTCTACGACCTGGTGCTCCGGACACAGCAGCGCGCGATCGACAACGCCGGGCCCGGTGTCGAATACAAGGACCTCCATCTACAGGCATCCCTCGACATCGCCACCGGCCTCCGTGACCTCGACATTCTCCGCGGCGACCCGCAGGACCTGGTCGACACGGACGCCCATGCGCTCTTCTTCCCCCACGGTCTCGGTCACATGCTCGGCCTCGCCACGCACGATGCCGGCGGCTGCCTTGCAGGCCGCGAACCCTCCGACCGCTTCGGCCTGAGGTATCTTCGCGCTGACCTCCCCCTCCAGCCGGGCTTCGTCGTCACGATAGAACCCGGCATCTACTTCATCCGCGCATTACTCACCGACCCCGCGCGTCGCGAGCAGTACCGCGATGCCGTCAACTGGGAGCGCGTCGACACAATGCTCGACTTCGGCGGCATACGAATTGAGGACGATGTGCACATAACCGAAACCGGCGCCGAACTCCTCTCGGGGCGCCTTCCCCGCGAACGAAAGGCCATCGAAGAGCTTCGGCGCGAGGGTCTCGACGCATGAGCCCTCGCTTTGACTCCATCACCCTCGAAGACGTCGCGCACTTTCCCCGTCCCGGCACGTCCGTCCCCGCACGCATCGGCTTCTCGCCCGACGGTAAAAAGCTGACCTACCTCGCTTCCGCCGAAGGGAACCTCGTGCTCAGCCTGTTCGCACGCGATGTCGACGGTAGTGAGCCGCATGTCATCGCCGGGCCACCACCCGCCTCCGAAGACGAAGGCGCCCTTTCGCGTGAGGAAGAGCTCCGCCGCGAACGCGCCCGCCTCCGCGAGGTCGGGGTTACCAGCTACCATTTCGCGCCGGAGGCAGAAACACCCACAATCCTCATCCCCTCCGGGGGCGCGCTCCGTGTCTGCTTCGACTATGGCGAACCGCAGGAGATTCCCGGGACACGCGGCGCACTCGACGCTCGGCTTTCGCCCGATGGCTCCCGCGTCGCCTTCGTGCGCGACGGCGAGCTCTACGTCGCGGATGTCCCCGCCGGCAATCCGCGCCAGCTCACGTACGACGCCGAAGACGGACTCACGAACGGCGTCGCCGACTTCATCGCTGCCGAAGAACTCGGCCGCCCGGACGGCTACTGGTGGTCACCCGACGGCACGAAGATCGCCTTCGTCCGCGCGGACAGCCGCCACATCCCCGAATATCCCATCGTCCACCAGGGAGGCTCCCGCGTTGACGTCGAACGCCACCGCTACCCCTTCGCCGGCGAGGCCAACGCAGTGGTCGAACTCGGCGTCGTCGATGTCGAAACGGGTGAGACCACCTGGATGGACCTCGGCCCCGACCGCGACATCTATCTTGCGCGCGTCGCATGGCGGCCGGGCAACACGCTCACCGCACAGGTGCTTTCCCGCGACCAGTCGACCCTCCACCTGCGCGCGTTCAACTCCGATGGTTCGCACGTCACGCTGCTCAAGGAAGAGTCCCATCCGTGGTTCAACCTTCACGACGACCTCCGCTTCCTCGATGAGGGCGGCTTCCTGTGGTCGAGTGAACGGACGGGGTATCGTCACCTCTACCACTACGCCGATGGCGGCGATCTCCGCCAGCTCACTTCCGGCGCATGGTCGGTTACCCGGGTCGTACGAGTCGATCAGGACAACCGCACGGTCTACTTCGAAGCCACCCGCGAATCCCCGCTGGAACGGCACCTCTACCGCGTCTCGCTGGACGGGGGTGAGATCGAGCGCCTCACCGGCGCCGATGGCGTGCACACGACCGTCGTGTCCCCTGTCGCCGACAACTTCATCGATGTCCACAGCACCCTGCACCACCCACCCGTTGTGACGCTCCGCGCCCTGGCCGGGAACCAACAGACGGTCATCTTCGCGAACGAGGGCGCCTCCGCGGCCGCGCTTGGCCTGCAGCCACCCGCGTTCATGGAGTTCGAGGCTCACGACGGCACGCAGCTCCACGGCGCGTTTTATCCGCCCCTCGGCGACGACGGCACACCACCGGTCATCGTCGCTGTTTACGGCGGCCCCCATGTCCAGCGCGTCGTAAACGACTGGAGCCTCACCGTCGACCTTCGTGCGCAGTTTCTCGCGCGCCGTGGCTATGGCGTCCTCAAGGTCGACAACCGCGGCAGCGCGAACCGCGGGCTCGCCTTTGAAGCGCACATCCACCGCCGTATGGGCACCGTCGAGATCGATGACCAGGCCGCGGCAGTCCGCCAGCTCGCCGCCCGGGGCGCCGTGGACGGGGAGCGAGCCGGCATCTACGGCGCGAGCTACGGCGGCTACGTCACTTGCCTCGCCCTCATGCGGGCGCCCGGTATGTTCAAGGCTGGCGTCGCCGTCGCCCCGGTCACCGACTGGGACGGCTACGACACGGGGTACACCGAACGGTATATGGGCACCCCGGCTGACAATCCCGACGGCTACCGCGAGGCATCCGTGTTGAATCACGCCGCCTCGCTCGAAGGCCACCTCATGCTCGTCCACGGCGGCATCGACGAAAACGTCCACTTCCGCCACACCGCTCGCCTCCTCTCAGCCTTCATCGAAGCCCAGAAGGACGCCGACCTCCTCATCTTCCCGCAGGAACGGCACATGCCACGCGACCACAATGGACTCATCTACCAGGAGCGCCGCCTTGTCCAGTTCTTTGATGAGCGCCTCTGAGCACCCGCTCGACGGCATCCCCACCCGCGGCCTTGCGGACGCAGGCCCCGTCAGCCGTGCGTTCAAGGACGCCGGCTGCGCTACCCTGCGCGATGCCTTCGAACACGTCTGGCGCCTCCCCTATGGCCGCAACAGCGATCCTGCCGATCCGATGGCGCCGCTTGCCGACCAACGTGGCACCTGCAGCACCAAGCACGCGCTCCTGGCGCGCCTCGCCGCCGAACAACGCTTTGATGTCGAGCTGCGCATCGGCATCTACCGCATGCACGAGTCCAACACCCCCGGGGTAGGGCCCGTCCTGCAGGCCAACGGACTCGAAGCCATCCCCGAAGCCCATTGCTACCTCGTCCGCGATAACACCATGATCGACCTCACCCGCGACACGAACGTCGGCGCTGAACCCATCGACACCTTCCTCCACGAGGAAACCATCGAGCCGGACCAGGTCGGCGACTTTAAGCGCAATCTCCACCGCGGCTTTCTCCAGGAGTGGGCCAGCACGCGCGATGCGGCCGGGCACACCCCCGAACGCCTCTGGGAGATTCGCGAGCAATGCATCGCGGCGCTCTCATCCTGACCCGGAGGCGGGGCATCGTAGTATGCTTCCGCATCACACTCTTCTATCGAGGCGACCACTATGAACTACCCCCGAGCTGAACTCCTGGCCGAACCCGATTGGCTCATGGAGCACCGCGACGACCCCAACGTCCGCATCATCGACTGCGCAACGCTCGAAGCCTACCGTCGCGCCCACATCCCCGGCGCCGTCCAGCTCCCCACGCATTACTACATCAAGGAAAATGGGCCACCCGGCGAAGACCACGGCACTTTCGTCATGCCCCCGGACCAGTTCGAGCAGCTCATGAGCAAGCTGGGCGTCTCAAACGACACGACCGTCGTCACCTACGACGACAACAACGCACTGGTCGCCTCGCGCCTCTGGTGGGTCCTCAAGTACTACGGGCATACCAATGCGAAAGTCCTCGACGGTGGGTGGCATCGCTGGCTCACCGAAGGCCGCCCCGTCACCTTCCACGCCACACGGCCCGAACCAGCCACCTTCACTGCACGCCCAAACCCCGCGGTCATCGTCTCGGCCCAGGACCTCAAGGAAATGCATACGGACACCAACTGCCAGGTGCTCGATGCCCGGACCGACGCCGAGTGGGATGGTGAGAACGCCCGGGGGAACAAGCGTGTCGGCCGCGTCCCTGGCGCAAAACACCTCGAATGGCTCAATTTCGTCGCGAAAGACGATCGGCGGCAGTTCCTCCCGCGGGAAGATCTTGAACGTATGGCCACCGAAGCGGGATTCACACCGGACAAAGCCACCATCACCTATTGCCAGGGTGGCATCCGCGCGGCGCACGCCGCGTTTGTCCTCGAGCTCCTCGGCTGGGACAACGTCCGCGTCTACGACGGTTCCATGCGCGACTGGGCCAACCGCGACGACACACCACTCACGCTCGAGTAGCACGCTACATCGGCAGAGACAACGAAGCCGGGCATCTGCCCGGCTTCGTACGTTGGCGAATTCCGTCGGCGCTTTAGCTAGCAGCCGGGTCCTTGGCATGCAGCAGCGCGTCGATCGTGAAGCCCAGCGCTGCCGCCTCGCAGAGCGAGCCGCAGTAGGTCATCTTCAGCGAGGAACTTGGCGACCGCCGCCAGTCGTACCGGATGCCACAGCGGGCGCAAGCACGGATGTTTCCGCTTGTCGCTTCCTCGGCGGGTCGGTTTTCAATCGCGGTGTTCATCGGTTTCTCCTGTAGACCGGCGTCATACTTGGTGACATATCCAGCGTAGACCACCGCGTCGCTTCTTCGCTACATCAGTTTGTTTCCAGCGCATGACATCCGTGACGCCACGTATCCCACTTCACATTCCCCTGCCCTACTACGGCTGCCGGGAATACCGGGGGCGCACCACTCACATGCTGCCAATCAGCCCGGGAGGCGCCACGCCAATTCTCGTTGTTCAAAGAGGCGATCTGGTCCTCCGTGCGCTCACCTTGCCGTGTTACCGCGATGCTGACAGAATCCCCACCCAGCAACGCGGCCGACCCGCCGCCGGGAGTGTATATGGGATTCAAAGTCGACACAGGCATGTATGCCGGCAAACTCGAAGACGCGCCCGAACTCGCGCGCCGCGCCGAGGACATGGGCTATTCTGGCATCAACGCCGCCGAGACCGCGCACGATAGCTTCCTGCCCCTCGTCCTCGCAGCCGAGCACACGTCGGAGATTCAAATCGGTACATCGGTAGCCATCGCCTTCCCTCGAAGCCCCATGGTCACCGCCATGATGTGCTGGGACCTGCAGCGCTACAGCAACGGTCGGCTCATCCTGGGGCTTGGGACACAGGTCAAAGGACACAACCAGCGCCGGTTCAGCGTTCCCTGGTCCCCGCCTGCCCCCCGAATTCGCGAATACGTCGAATCCCTCCGCGCCATCTGGCGCACGTTCCAGACTGGCGAACAGCTCAACTACGTCGGCGAGCATTACTCCTTCACGCTCATGACGCCCAACTTCAATCCCGGCCCCATCGAGCACCCCCACATCCCGGTGCACATCGCCGCGGTTAACGAACGTAACGCATATGTTGCCGGGCAAGTCTGTGACGGTATCAAGCTCCACGGCTTCAACACGATGAAGTACACAAAAGACGTCCTCCTTCCCCAGGTCGAAAAGGGCCTCGCCGAAAGCGGCCGCACCCGCGACCAGTTCGAAGTCTGTGGTGGCGGTTTCCTCGCCACCGGCAAGACCTGGGACGACTGCGAAAAAGCACTCCAGGACGTCAAGCGGCAGATCAGCTTCTATGGCTCAACGCGTACGTATCAACGAGTGTTCGACCATCACGGCTGGGGAGACACCACCTCCCGTCTCCACGAGATGAGCCTGCAGGGCAAGTGGGACGAGATGCCATCCGTCATCCCCGATGAGATGGTGCAGGAGTTCGCCGTCGTTGCCCCATACGATCAGGTGGTCGACGCCCTCAAGGAACGCTATGGCGGTGTCTGCGATCGCATCGGCTTTGGCGCCCCTATCCGCAATCCCGACGACGCCGACGCAGCGAAAGAGATCATCAAACAACTGAAGAGCGCCTGATGCGCTGAAGGAGCTTCCCTGCATGACATCCGAACAGCGCGAAGAAGCGGTGACTGCGCTTTTCCGGGTCAGTGCGCTGCTCGACCCCATCCGGCTCCACATCTGGGACCGTGAAGGCCTCACGGTCACCCAGCTTCGCCTCCTCGGCTTCCTCTACGAGGAAGAGGGCCGCAGCAATGCTGAGCTCGCCGACCTCCTCTACGTCACGCGGCCATCCGTGTCGGCCCTCCTCGAGCGGCTCGAACGCGGCGGGTTCATCCGGCGCGAAGTCTCAAAAGAAGACCGCCGTGGCATCCGCATCTGGCTCGAAGACCGCGGGCGCCAGGCCGCCATGAACGTCCGCCGTGAAAGCCGCGAATTTGGCAAGGGCCTCATGGAAAGCCTCTCCGATGAGGAAGTTGAAGAGGTGACGCAGGCGCTCAATAAGCTCATCGAATCCGGCCGCGAAAAGCGGCAACAAACCCTCGAGAAGGTCGACCCCGAACGGGCCGCTGAATCCAGCTAACCAGTACTGCTGGCACGCCTGGCGCACGCCGATAGTGATCGTATGAGAGTGCGCCACGGCCTTCTCGCGCTCGTCATGCTGGTAGCACTCGTTGGCGTCCAGTCATCCCCGGCTAAGGCCGACGGCTGGCACATGGCCTCCGAAAGCTACTACCATCTCGCTGTCGATGACGGTCGCATAGAAGCCGTCGTGGAGGCCGAGATCCAGTCCGCTGGTGACGAGCTGCGTGCGCTCACCCTCTTCGCTCTGCCCGGCGTCTCGGACGTTACGGTTACACGCGATGGCACACGGCTCAGCCATCAAGTGAACGCGGCGGCCGAGGACTCCCCGGCGACCGTGGACGTCACCCTCGACGAGCCCCTGCGCGGCAGCCTGCGTGCGGAGCTAACCATGACCTACTCGGTCTCCGCGCATGACTTGGCGTTCACCACGGTCGAACCAGGCTATATCGATTCCGTCTTCGTGAGCCAGGGCACCGGGTCGTTCGTCCTCATCGATGCCCCGCAGAATGTCGATACCGTTGTCGACCCTGGCTGCTTCCTGGCCGACGACCAGCCCTCCTCGGTCAGCGATAAGGGATACGAACGCTGGGTTTGTGGCGAAGTCGCTATGGCGGCGCTGTTTGGAAACTACGACCAGGTCAGCGGCCGTTGTGCCCGGATGAGTAACCGGTGCCGGCAGCGCACGCATGAATCGCCCATGGCAGCGTTTGCCCAGTCCGTGACCGACGCGGCACGCAGCCATCAGCTCAGTATCGACGTTGAACTTCGCGAAGGCGCCATCCCGCTCAGGCTGACCTACTTCGGTGGGAGCGGAGACTGGGCGCGCGAGCAATTCGAAATCGCCACCGAAGCTCTTCCCTTGCTCGAAGAGGTGTTCGGGCACCCTTATCCCCACGAACAGGTCCTCCTGCGCGAGTCCAACTTCCTCGCCATGACCGGCGCCGCTGGCGTTGCCTACACCGAATCTGGCGAGATGCTCCTCACGCACGGCGGCCACCACGACGAACACACCACAGTCCACGAACTCGCCCACCAGTGGGCTGGCCTGAATCTCGACGCCCCCTGGCTCTGGGAAGGTCTCGCTGAATACGCCACCTTCCGTGTCGCCGGTGCCATGGGCCTCCCGGTCCACCAAAAGGACTGGCAATCCTTCGAATATGATGACCCGCTCGCCACCTGGCAAAACGGCTCTGCAATCGTCGACCCGGTCTACTGGTACGGTAAATCCGGCGCCTTCTGGCAGGCCTTCGAATCCGCCGTCGGCGGCCCGGAAGCCATGACCGAAGTCCTCTCGCACATGGACGACGTTCCGGAGGCCCTCCCGCTCGATGGACGGTGGTTCCTGGACGTCGGCGAACGCGTAAGCGGCGCCGACCTCGATCGCCTGTTCCTCGACTGGGTCTGGCATCCCGAACGCTCCGCACCCATGCTCCAGGAGCGCCGCGAAGCACACGACCTCGTCGACGAGCTCCGCCAGGAAGCAGCACAACTTGGCTTCGAAGGCCTCCCAACGGATCTCTGTGCAGACCTCGACGCCTGGAACTTCGACTCCATCCCATCCCGCGTCGCGGACGCCCGCGAGCTTCTCCGCCGCTATGAGGACCTCCTTGCCGGCACCGCCGAGGCCGGGCTCAACCCCGGCGACGCACTCCACGACGCCTGGGCCGAACTCGACACATCAGGTCTTGCATCCCTGCTGTCCACGCACGAACAGGTAGTAGCACGCATCGCCTCTGCCGAAACCAATCTGTCAACCGCGCACGAGGACAACCCTGCCCACGACCTCTACATACAGGCACGCGAGGCCTATAACAGCGGCGACGTCGAGGCGGCCCGCGAACTTGCCTCACAGGCCGAAGAGACCGCCTTCAATGCCCGGGCGAGCGTCCAGATGCTCGAGGTCGCCGGGCGCGAGCAAGAACGGTTCGACAATAACTTCGTCGAACGCATCGGCTTGCTCTGGCACGACCCGGAAACCAGCCTCGCCGAAGCGCACGAAGCCTTCGATGAAGGAGACCACGCCTCCGCGCTCCGCCGGGCGCAGTCGGCCTATGAGTCATGGAACGGCGCCCAGGGCCGTGGTCTCCAGCGGCTCGCGCTCCTGGCAGGCCTCATGGCCGTCCTTGTCTTTGGTGCGTGGGCCCTCCTTCAGCGGCTCGATTCCTCCGGCGATGACGACGGCAACGGTCCACCACGTCAGGGCCACCGCATCGAGCGCCCATCGTCGACCCGCCCGAAAAAGCCCACCTGGCGCGACTACCAGGCCGGCGAGTAACCTCAGCCGCCAATCGCCTCGAATCCGAGCCGCACGCTCACGATGAGCAAACTCACTGCCAGGACCTTTTGGAGCATCGACCCGCCGAGCCGCTGCCCGATGAACGCGCCCAGTTGCGCGCCCGGGATCGCCCCTGCCGCCAGCAACGCAGCCTCGCCCAGCGCCTGGTTCCACCCCAGCGTGCCGGTAATTGTATGCACCGCCGTCGCTTCCAATGACATAAAAGCGAGCGTGAACTGCGACGTCGCGATAGCCGTGTGGACAGGGAAGTGCAGGATCGTCGCCATGATCGGCACGTGCAGCACACCCCCGCCAATTCCCAGGAGACTGCTGAACAACCCGACTCCCACACTCAGCCCCACGCCCTTCCAGAGCTGGAACGCATAGATATATGTGTTCCCATACCGGTCCCGTAGAATCCGCCGGACGACGCCACGCCCCTGCACCGGTTCCTGGATGCCGCTGGGTTCTCGCCGCGTCAGCAGGTAGATTGCCAGCGCGGCCAGCGCGATAGCGAAGATCGCGTCGAAGAGCCGGCGTGGTGTCACGCCGACCAGCAACACACCCCCGATCGCGCCGGGCAATGTCCCCGCTGCGAACCACAGCCCGCTCCGAAAGTCGATGCGCCGCTGTCGAGCGTACGCGCTCGAACCGGACAGTGCGTTCATGAACACCACAAGCAGCGAGATTGCCGTAATCTCCTGCGGCGAACGCTCCGGGTACAGGAACAGCAGTATCGGGACCAGGATGAAGCCGCCGCCGGCGCCCACGAGCGTGCCAAACGCCCCGACGGCGAAGCCAAGCGGTACAAGCAGCAGGTCCTCGACGTTCAGGATGGACCCCCGGCACGGTGCTTCTCCGTGATACTCGCAGGCCAGCGCCATCGGCGCTATGTGCCGCGGATAGGCACATGCGGGACCTGGCGTCCTGGGTAACCCTACACGGGAATATCGTGAGAGTCGGCAGCCGTGGTCCGCTTCGTGCCACTTCGCCGCCGGCCCCAGTCGAGCAGCCGCTCGGCGCGGTCAACGAAGTGTGCAAGCTGGCGCTCAAGCCGGCCGCGCACCGATGTCCGCGCGGAGCCCACATTTCGGTAGCGCTCATAGCGCTGGGCCAGCCGCTTCGCTGGTTTCGTGCCCCGTATGTCTGTCAGCGCCCGCACGATACCGCGGCGGACGAGCAGCGACGCCTCCACATGGTTCGTATGTGCCCCCTCGCCCGGCTCCGGGATGGTCTCGTCAATCATTCCCAGCTTCAGCAGGTCGTGGGACGTCAGTCGGAGGCGTTCCGCCATCTCTTCCGGCCGGTCACCACTGCCCATCAGCACGCGGGCGGCCGCCTCCTCGGGAGGCATCACCGTGTAGACCGCGTTGTCGAGCATCAAGACGCGGTCGGCCGCTGCCATTGCTGCCGCCGCCTCGCTGTTCCCTTCGCCAGTAATCACGGCGATCGTCGGGACCGGCGTCTCCAGCATCGTCGCCATGCAGGTCGCGATGGCCGTGCCAAGCCCGCCCTCTTCGTTCTCGAGGCTCGGGTACGCGCCGGCCGTATCGATCAGTGTCACAGCCGGCAGGTTGAATTTCTCTGCGAGCTGCAGTGCCCGCGTCGCTTTGCGGAATCCGGAAGCGCTGATCCACCCGTCGTCGGCCCGCTCCGTCGAATGCGGCCGGTTCTGGCCAATCACCACCACCGCTTCCCCGGAAATCGACGCCAGCCCGGTCAATACCGAGCGGTCATCGTAGCCAGTGCGGTCGCCACGCAGCTCCACGAACGACGTCGTCATGTGCGCGATCAGCTCCTCGGCGTTTGGCCGGTTCTCATGCCGTGAAAGCTGCACGAGCTGCCAGGCGCCCCGGTGCGTATGCGTCGACTTGTGGGCACGCCGTCCCCGTGGTGCCGTCAGCCGGTAATCGTTCATCAAAAGGTCGAGCACCATCCCCAGCGAATCCCGGAGCTGTGCCCGCGGCACGATGGTATCGATCAGTCCGTGTTCGAGCTGCGATTCGCTCGTGTGTGCGTCCGGCGGGAGCTGCTGCGCCGCCGTCTGCCGCAGTGTGCGGAGCGCGCTGTAGCCCACGAGCGCCCCCGGTTCGGCGACCACATAGTCAGCGAGCTGTACGAACCCGGCCATCGCCGAGCCCGTCGCCGGGTTCGAAAGGACTGTGATGTGTGGAAGCCCCGCCCGGCTGTGCCGCCGCGCCGCCGCTATCACCCGCGGCATCTGCATCAGGGCGAGCAACCCTTCCTGCATCCGCGTGCCCGAAGTCGAGCACATCGTGACGATCGCGCACCCGCGCGAGGTCGCCTTCTCGAACGCACGTGCCAGCCGCTCACCCGAAGCCACGCCCACGGATCCACCAAGGAACGAGAAATCGAGCGCCGCAAACACCACGTCCCGGTCGAAGACGGTCCCGGTCCCCGTCAGCGCCGACTCCGTCATCTTCGTTCGCCGCTGCTCGGCAATGATCCGTGACCGGTACGAGCGCGTCCCACCGAACGACAGCGGGTCGATCGCCGTCACGCCCCGGTCATCTTCGTGGAAGCTGCCCAGGTCCAGCACCAGAGCTGCCCGCTCGCGTGCTTTCAGGTGGTAGTGATACTCACACGCATGGCACACGCGGTATCGCTCGTACATGCGCGACTCCGCCAGCGCGGCGCCGCACGCGAAGCATTGTTCATCCGGCTCTGGCACACGGTCTGCATGTTCGCTGGCCGCTTCGCGCTGGAACATGCCCTTGAATGTCTTCATTGCCATCAGTCTAACAAGTGCCCTTCTGAGCCCGTCCGTTCCATCACCCGGCGCGACTCACCTTCCTCGCGTGGTCCGACGATCCCCTCATCCTCCAGCGCGTCCACCAATCGGCACGCCTTCACATGGCCGATGTTCAGCCGGCGCTGCAGCATCGAAGGCGATATACGCGAATGCTGCGAGGCGAGCTCACGCGCCCCCTCCATCAGCGGGTCGTCTTCATCGACCTCCATATCGTCGTCCCCACCGTTCTGCTCAAGCAACGCCTGTTCCAGCAGGTCGTCGGCCTTTTCCGGCACAAGCGTGCTGAATCGCTCATCCTTCCACCATTCCACGAGCCGCTCAACCTCCGCATCCGCCAGGTACACACCCTGGATGCGCACAGGCTTCGATGCATCCGTCGACTGGAACAGCATGTCACCGCGGCCCAGCAGCTTCTCCGCACCGCCCTGGTCAAGGATCGTCCGCGAGTCCGTCTGCGAAGTAACCGCGAACGCAATCCGCGTCGGGAAGTTCGCTTTGATGAGCCCCGTGATCACGTCGACTGAAGGCCGCTGCGTCGCGACCACAAGGTGGATCCCCGTCGCCCGCGCGAGCTGCGCCAGCCGGCAAATGTGCTTCTCCACCTCGATCGGCGCGGCCATCATCAGGTCCGCCAGCTCGTCGATGATGACGACCCAGTACGGCATCCGCTTCAAGACCCGGGGGTGGCGGTTGTAGCCTTCGATGTTCCGGACGCCCAGCTCCGCAAACTTCTTGTAGCGTGCCTCCATCTCCGAAATCACCGCCTGCAGCGTCCCCACCACCTTGTCGACGTCCACGATCACTTCGCTGAACGCCAGGTGCGGGATCCCCTTGAAGCCCGTCAACTCGACACGCTTGGGGTCCACCATCACGAACCGCACGTGGTCTGGTGTCGCGTTCGTCATGATGGCCGTAATGATCGAGTTGATGCACACGCTCTTCCCGGCGCCCGTCGCGCCCGCGATCAGCAGGTGCGGCATCTTCGCCAGGTCCGCAACGATCGGCTTCCCGGCAACACCCCGGCCCAGCGCCAGCGCCAGCTTCGACTTCGTGGCCAGGTCCCGGTAGTCCTTTGTCTCCAGCACGCTCCGCATCGAAACGATGCTCGCGCTGTCGTTCGGGACCTCGATGCCCACGATTGCCCGGCCCGGGACCGGCGCCTCGATGCGCAGGCTCGGAGCCGCCAGCGCCAGTGCCAGGTCGTTTTGCAGGGCCGTAATCTTGTTTACCCGCACGCGGGTCCGGCCCGTCTCAACGCGCTCCGTCCGCTGCCGCCCGTCTTCGCCGACAAGCGTCTTCCCCGAAGCGTCTTTTAGCGGGACATCCTTGTACTTCACTTCCCATCCCGGCTCTACGCCGAACTGGGTCACGGTCGGCCCCTCGTTGATTTCGACCACCGTCGCGTCGACCCCAAAACTCGCAAGCGTGTCGACAATGAGCTGCGCGCGCGCAGCGTTATCGTGCGTGCGGTTCGAGTTCTCCTGCGGTTCACTCAGCAGGTCGGGTGGAGGCAGCTGCCACCCGTTCTTCTCTTCAAACGCCAGCCGCATCTGGTGCGCTTCGTCGCCTTCCGCGTCTCCGCCGGGCGCCGAATCGTCGGCTTCCTGGGGTTCGTCTTCGGCAGGTTCCACCGTTTCAGGCGCGGCATTCCCCTTGGTTGGCGGTGGCGGGATGGGTGGTGCCTCCGCAGTAGCGAACTGTGCCGCGGCCCCGGAACCGACCGGCGAACGTGGCTGTGCCGGGTCGATGTTCGGCCGGATGCCCGTGGCGGTAACGTCTTCGTAGCTATCGTTGGGCGAATGCCGGTAGGCGATGGTCCCGGCGACCGAGGCGTCGATGACCGGCTCCGGTTCCCGTCGTGGGATTCGCGGTATCTGGACCAGGTACACCAGGAAGCGCCAAACCCCGTTCGCCACCTTGTGCGGCCACCGGCGTTCCCATGCCGTCTCGATCCAGGCGGGCGCGTTCGTCGCCACCATCATGCTGAAGCGTGGCGCCAGCAGACTCACTGCAAGCACAGGGAGCAATATCCACAGCAACAGCCCCAGGAATCCGCCGAACAGCCACTGCCCGAGCTCGCCACCGAGCGAGACCTCGGCGAATTCGACGCTCCCAAGCGTCCATTCCGCTTCGTTCAGCGCCAGCGCGCCCCATGCAAAGAGCAGCGCCGCGCCCCACCCTGCCGTCTTCCGTGCGAAGCGCGCCCGGTCCTGGTACGAACGGCGCGCAATTGCCAGGCCCAGCGCTGCGATTCCGCCGGCGAGCAGGAAGATCCCGAGACCGAACGTGCGCGCGACCCCATCGCGGATGCCAGACAGGGTCTCGCCCAGGTCGACCACAAAAGGGATGAGGGCAATGGCGAGCGCCGCCACTGCGACGCCAATCACCTCTGGACGCGCAAGGCTGCGCCACCAGGAGTGCTGTGTTTTCGAACGTTTCCGGGGACTCTTCGATTGCTGCACGCCGCGGGGGCGCGTGCTCCCTGCCGCCATATCCCTGCTCCTCGAGCCCACAGGTCACCCCGCATTGCCTGTGCGCTTGCCCGTGAGGTCCTCGACTACACCTCAACCGTTACCGGCAGCACCATTGGCTTCCGGCGAGTTCTATCGTAGAGGAATTTACTCATAGCGTCTTTCACGCGAGTGTTGATCCCTCCTATCTCCGCCAGGTGCGAGGCGGTGGTCAGCGCGTCAAGCACAACACGCTTGCTTTCCTCGATGACCGCTTCGCTGTCGTCGATGTCGACAAACCCGCGCGAAAGCACCTCGATAACCCCGGCCACCTGGCTCGTCTCGCGGTCCACCGGCACGATTACGACCACAAAGCCGTCCCGCGAGAGGTGCGCCCGGTCGCGCAAAATGTGCTGTGTGATATCACCGATCCCGAGCCCGTCGATGTAGACGTACCCCGACGGCGCATGGTCCACGACCCGTGCATGTTCCTCGTCGATCTCCAGGATGTCCCCATCCGTGAGGACGAACGCATTGCCTTCCGGCACCCCCACCGCCTCGGCGAGCGCCGCGTGTGCCACAAGGTGCCGGTATTCGCCCTGCACCGGGATGAAGTACTCCGGCTGCACCAGCCCCTGGACAATCTTCAGCTCTTCCCGGCTCGCATGGCCGCGGACATGGACGTTTTCCAGCCGGTTGTACAGCACATGCGCGCCCTGCTTGAACAGGTTGTCCACGTTGCGTGACACCGCTGTCTCGTTCCCCGGGATCGGGTTCGCCGAGATGACCACCGTGTCGCCCTTCTCGATCTGGATGTGCCGGTGGTCGCCATTGGCCATCCGCGTCAAAGCACTCGTCGGCTCGCCCTGGCTCCCCGTCGTCACGACCACCACCTGGCTGTTCGGCGTTTTCCGCATCTCGTCCACGCCAATGAACACTCCATCCGGCGCTTGGACATAACCAATCTGTCGCGCCATCGCGACGTTGTTCTCCATCGAACGGCCCGTCACGAAAACCTTCCGTCCGGCGGCCGCAGCTCCGTCTACGATCTGCTGCACGCGCGCAATCTGCGACGCAAATGTCGCAATGATGACCCGGCCCGGCGCCTTGTGGATGATGTTCGAAAGCGATACGCCGACCAGCTCCTCGCTCGGCGTATAGCCTTCCGTATCCGCATAGGTCGAATCCGCCATCAAGAGCAAGCAGCCCTCGGCCCCGACCTGCCCCAGGCGGATGAGGTCGGTGTGCTGGTCCATCACCGGCGTGTGGTCCAGCTTGAAGTCGCCCGTGTGTACCACGGGGCCCATCGGCGTGTGGATAACCAGCCCGCACGAATCCGGGATCGAATGCGCCACCGTGAAGAATTCCACTTGGAACGCGCCTGCATCGATCACGTCCCCGGGCTCCGCGACATTCAGCGCCGCCTCGTTTGCCAGCCGGTGCTCCCGCAGCTTCACCTCAACGAGGCCGATCGTCAGCTTCGCGCCGTAGACCGGCGCCTTCACTTCGCGCAGCAGGTATGGCACGCCACCGATGTGGTCCTCATGCCCGTGCGTGAGGAAGATGCCGCGCAACTTGTGCGCCCGCTCCCGTACATAACTGAAGTCCGGGAGCACCAGGTCCACACCCAGCATCTCTTCCTCGGGGAACATGATCCCCACGTCGACAATGATCATGTCGTCCTCGTACTCGAGGACCGCCATGTTGCGGCCGATATCGCCCAGGCCGCCGAATGCAACAACACGCAAAGAAGGGTTCGTCATACGTCTCATTCGAAGAGCGGAATTTGCCGGGCGGCCGGCTCTTCTACGACCGCCTCGCCAGGGCCAGTGGGCCCCGGCCGGAGTGCGCGCGCCTCCTCAACAATGGAGGGCAGCGCTCGAAAGTCTTCTCTAATGGTTTCCCGAAGACTCTGCTGATGCAATGCCGCCGCCGGGTGATACATCGGCACGAACATCCGCTCGCCGATCGCACGGCTCTTCCCATGCACCTGCGAAATCTTCGCCTTCGGAAAAAATCGTGCCATCGAAAAGCGCCCAAGTGACACAATTACCAGCGGGTCAATCAGCGCTATCTGTTCCTGGAGGTAATCATCGCACGCTTCAACCTCCGCCGGCATCGGGTCGCGGTTCTGCGGCGGCCGGCACTTCAGCACATTACAGATATACACCTCTTCGCGCCGGAAACCTGCCTCACCGATCAGCTCGTCCAGGAACTGCCCGGCAGCGCCGACAAACGGCCGGCCCTGCCGGTCCTCGTTCATTCCCGGACCCTCACCAATGAACATGATCTCGGATTCGAGCGAGCCCTCCCCCGGCACCGCATGCGTTCGCGTCGCCGAGAGCGGGCACCGGGCGCAATCCCGGATGCGGGCATACAGGTTATCCGCCCGCACCAACCGGTCACTCATACGCGGTCTGCCTCGCTTGGTGTCTCAAGCCCCCGCTCGCGCCGGATCCGTAGCGTCGCCGATGCGAGCATCTGGATGCCCACCGCAAGGATGACGGCAGCGAAGATTCGCTGCAACGCAAACGTACCCAGCGCCGCGGCCGCCCCGGCCCCAAGCCCGCTCGCCGGTATGGACGACGGCACGAGCCATGCTGCCGCGCGCACATCCACCGTCCCGTGCCGGGCGTGCGTCAGCGCTCCCACACTCGCGGTCAGTACGATGACGGCCAGCGACACGCCCTGGGCCTCGTGTTGCCCCGTGCCTAGCACCACGACCATCCCCGGCACGAAGAGAGCACCGCCGCCGATTCCGAGCGCCCCGGCTGCCACCCCGCCCAGCAGCCCCAGCCCCGCGCCAAAGATAAGCCACGTGAGCCCGGCCGCGTCCAGCATCGGGTTCGTCGGCTCCACGAGCACCAGGCGCAGTGCCACAAGCACGAGAAATGCCCCGAAGAGCTGACGGAGCCGCATCCCGGGCAGGCGGTGTGCACCCCGTGCGCCCAGGTACGCACCGACCATCGAACCAGCCAGGAGCGTCGCGACCAGCGTCCAGTCGATCGAGGTGCTCCACGCGTAAACGGCCACACCGGTCGCGGCCGCAAACGTGATGACCACAAGCGATGTCCCGTGCGCCCGGTGCTGTGGCATCCCCAGTACACCGGTGAGCAGCGGGATCATAATTGCCCCGCCGCCCACGCCCGTGATGCCTGAAAAGAAGCCGCCCGCCGCGCCCGTCACCCCGCAGGCCGGGCCATGCCGGGGCGGAGGTGTCTCCGCGCTCACGCGGCCTGTTGCCGCTCCGGCGGCGTTGGCCCGAGGAAGTACGCAAACAAGATCCCGACGAAGTACAGCCCGAAGAGCGGCCCGGCGACCAGCGCCTGCGTCAACGGGTCGGGCGTCGGCGTCGCGACCGCACCCACCACGAACACCAGGACGATGGCATACCGCCAGAAACCCAGGAGCTGCCGCCAGTTCACCATGCGGAGCTTCGCCAGCAACGCCAGCACCATCGGCAGCTCAAAGGCGAGGCCGACGAAGAAGATCACCCGCGTCGCGAAGTCCACGTACTGGCGGATACCGATCACGTTGTCGATTTCGCCGCCGCCAAACGTCAGCAGGAATTGGAGCGACACCGGCAGGATCACCCAGTACGCGAACGCCATACCCATGAGCATGAAGCCCGCCACGCCGACGATCGCCGGGAGAATGAGCTTCCGCTCTTTCGGCGTCAGCCCCGGCACCACGAACGCCAGCAACTGGTAAACAATCACGGGCGACGCCAGCAAGAGCCCGCCCCAGAGGCCGATCTGGAACAGCACCACCAGCCGGTCCGTCGGCGAAAAGCTGTGCACACCGATGTCCGGGTCGTGTGCCCGCATCGGCGCCTGTAGCCACCCCAGGATCGTCTCCCAGAAAAAGAAGCAGACGATGATGCCCAGGATCACCGCGGCAGCCGAGATCATGATGCGGTTACGGAGCTCCCGCAGGTGCTCCATCAGCGTCATCTCGGGTCCGCCGGCGTAGCCTTGTTCCTCGGCGGGGGCGCCTGCCTCTTCCTGCGTCTCGGGGGACGGCTGTGCGCTCATCGCTGCCTGCTAGAAAACGAGCGGAGGCTGATTGTCGTCACCGCCCGTTTCCTCGTTCTTTGATGTCGAATCTGCCTGCTTTGTCGGCTGCGACCGTTCGCGCGGAGTCGTAGAGGACGACTTGGACCCGCCCGTGCTGCCGCGGCCCTGCTGTGAACGCGTCGAGCTTGGGCGGCGCTTCGGCGTCGGCCGCGAAGGGCGCTCGCCCGGCCGGATCGGCCGCTTCGTCTCCCCGTCATCCCCGGTGCCGGTCTTTTGCGCCGATGCCGACGATATCGGGACGACATTATTGCGCCCGTCGGTCTTCACCTCATCCGGCACCGCAGCCTCCAGGTCACGGTCCACATCCTGGGCCGCGTCCCGGAGGTCACGGTCGAAGCTCCGGAATTCGCTATTGAGGGTCTGCTGTTCCTGTTGCAGCTCCTGCCGGGCCTGGTCAATATCCCCGCGCACCGTGTTGTACTGTTCCTCGATGTATTTCATCTCATCGCTGAACTCATCACGGACTGCGCGCGCATACTTCTGCATCTCACGCACCGCGCGGCCGATCTGATAGGCCATCTGCGGCAGCCTATCCGGCCCCACAACCACCAGTAGCAGCACGAGGATGACCAGGATTTCCTGGTACCCAACGCCGAGGAACTCCACGCGTTGCCTCCCCCGGACACGAGCCCGGTACCAGGATCTGACTTAGCGCCGTCTACTTGTCTTCGACGCCATGATCCTTCAAATAGTCTACGGCGTCCTGCACCGTTGCGATCTTCTCCGCGTCTTCATCGGAGATCTCGAGCTCCGCGTCCCCGGTAAACTCTTCCTCGATTGACATTATCAGCTCGACGAGGTCGAGCGAATCCGCGTTCAGGTCGTCCACGAAAGACGCGTTCGGCACTACCTCTTCTTCGTCGACGCCAAGCTGCTCTACCACGATGGCGCGGACACGTTCAAACACTGTGGCCACTTAGGGGTTCTCCTGCTCTCTGTGTTGATTGGGAATTTCCGGCGGAGAGGGCGCCGGGCTTTTGTCCCCGGCATCACGTACCTTCCCCGCAATTGTCCGTAGTACTCCGTTGACGAAGCCCGGTGTCCGTTCGCCACCGTAACGACGCGCGAGTTCCACTGCTTCGTTCACGACAGCCCCGGTCGGCGCCGAAGTATGGGTAACGAGCTCCCATATTGCAAGCCGCAGAATATTGCGGTCAACGACAGCCATATCCGTTACCGGGAACCGTGGCGCCGCATCAGCAATCCGCTGGTCCAGCTCCTCGCGGCGTGCCAGCACACCGCGCAGCATCCCGAGCCCGAAGCTCTGGGGCCCGTGCTCCGTCAGCTCTGCGTCTTCCGTCGAAACGTCGCGCAGCCGCCGCTGAAATGCGGTCTCGGCGTCATGGGTCGAAGTTTCCGCCTCGTAGAGCGCTTCGAGCACAACAAACCGCATCCGTCTCAGGACGTTCTCGCTCAAGACATAACCAGGCCACCATCCACGTGGATGGTCTGTCCGGTAATGTACCCCGCACCGGGGCCACAGAGAAATGCGACTACCGGCGCAACTTCATCCGGCCCGGCCAGCCGTTGCAACGGGATCTGTGCCAGCACGCCTTCGACTTGTTCGTCGGTCAGATCAGCCGTGATATCCGTCTCGATGAATCCTGGCGCCACCGCGTTCACGGTCACCTTCCGGGAAGCCAGCTCCCGTGCCACCGCCTTGCTGAATCCAATCAGCCCGGCCTTGGCCGCCGCGTAATTCGCCTGGCCCGCGTTACCCATCACGCCAACCACGCTGGTGATGTTCACCACACGCCCCTGCTCGGAGCGCATCAGGTGCCGGGTCGCAGCCTTAGTTACCAGGAAAGCGCCGCGCAGGTTTGTGTGGTGCACAGCATCCCAGTCGTCCGTGGACATCCGCATCAGCAAACCGTCGCGCGTGATCCCGGCGTTGTTCACCAGGATGTCGAGCCCGCCCAGCGCCTCGTGCGCCTGCTTCACCAGTGACTGCGCAGCATCGGGGTCTGCAACATCGCCGCCCACGGCGACTGCCGAACCACCTGCTGCCTCGATCTCCTCGACGACCGCCTTCGCGCCATCCGGCGATGAATGGTAGTTCACCGCTACATGCGCGCCCTTTTCGGCCAATGCGAGGCAGATTGAACGCCCAATCCCTCGTGATCCGCCGGTGACGAGCGCCTTGCGCCCCTGCAACTCCGTCATAGGGATTAAAGCTCAACGCGGACTGAGGCCGCGTCATTTACATTGATACAGGTCGACTTCCGCAACATTCGCTTGATGATACCCGTCAGCACGCGCCCGGGGCCAAACTCGATGAACGTGTTCGCCCCTTGCTTGCCCAGGTACTCAACCGTCTGGCTCCACTGCACCGGCTTGCAGACCTGGTCCACGAGTTCATGCCGGATGCTGTTCTCTTCCGTGATCGGCTCCGCGCTGCAGTTCGCGATAATCGGAGTCACCGGGTCACCGATCGCGGCAGTCGCCACCGGCTGGACCATCCCGTCGGCGGCCGGCTTCATCAGCGAACTGTGGAATGCGCCGCTCACGCTCAGGGGGATGACCTTCGTCGCCCCGCGCGCCTTCGCGTAGTCCAGTGCGCGGACCACTGCTCCCTTCGCTCCGCCGATGACCACCTGTCCCGGCGCGTTCAAGTTACACAGCTCCGCCCCGGACTCCCGGCAGACCTCTTCGCAGTCCACCGCGTCCAGCCCCAGGATCGCGGCCATCGTGCCGGGGTTTTGCTCGCCTGCGGACTGCATCAGCTCTCCGCGCGTCCGCAACAACCGCACCGCATCGTCAAACGACAGCGAACCTGCAGCCACCAGTGCCGCGTACTCGCCCAGCGAGTGGCCTGCCATGTAGCCCGGCCGCGGCGCCAGCGAAGGCGACTCCTGCATCGCCACCTTTAGCAGAGCGAGGCTCGTAACCGCGATCGCAGGCTGCGTATTCTTTGTCTGCTGCAGCTCTTCTTCCGGGCCCTCGAAGCAAATCTTGCTCAGCTTGAGGCCGAGAATCTCATCCGCGCGGTCGAAGACCTCGCGCGCCGCCGGGTAGGCCTCATAGAGGTCCTTGCCCATGCCGACATACTGCGCTCCCTGTCCCGGGAACACGAAGACCCGGCCATCACGTGCCGGCTCGTCAAAGCTCGCAAACGCTGTGGCCGGGTCCGTATCTACTCTTCCTCGTCCTGCGACGGGACCGCTACTGCCTCCCGGCCGCGATACGTTCCGCAAATGCCGCACGCCGTGTGCGCGAGTCGAGGACTGTGGCAGCGGGGACAGTCCACCACGTGTGGCAGTTGCACCTGGTGGTGGCTCCGGCGCTTCCCCTGGCGCGCCTTCGGGTACTTCCGCTTCGGTAGCGGCATGGCGATGCTCCTTCAGCTTCTTACTCATCGGTTACCTGTGCTTCAGCGCTTCCAGCGCCGCCCATCGGGGGTCGAGGGGCGGTCCCTCGCATACGCACGCTGTTTGCGTCAGGTCTCGGCCACACTGCGCGCAGATGCCAGGGCAGTCCGGCCGGCACAATGGCTGCATTTCTGCTGCCATTTCTTCATACTGCCGCACCGCCTCACTAATGTCGATCGTGTGTCGCTTATCAATCAGGAAGCTGTCCGTGTCCGCCTCAGTATCCATCCGTGCACCCGTGTGCACGTCAACCTGTTGATAGAACACCTCTTCGATCGGCACCCTCCGCCGGTATCCGAACGACGCCAGGCACCGGCTGCAGTCCGCCTCCAAAATCACCTCCACCTCCGCCTGGACCAGCACCCCCGTCGGCGTGCGCGTCAGAACGGCCGTCCCACCGTGGATTGGCGGCTCCGCGACCAGGTCGTAAGTTCGGCTTGAGCCCACCGGCTCCTGCAGGAGCTGGCTCACATTGAAGAGCATCTTCGGCGACCTCCCCCCATCGGACTCCCCTCCAGTATAGCCCTCACCTCCCCGCCCGGCGTCATACCACCATAACCACCGGCAAACGTAACGATTGCGCAAATTCACCCCGCGGCCCTTTGCCGCGGTCCCCGCCGCCCCCTACGCTTAGCGCTAGGGTTAGCCTTCTCTATGTCCGCCGTTACCGAACTCGTCAAACTCCAGGATCTCGACGACCAGCTCGCAACGCTGCAGTCGAACATCAGCGCCGTCACCGCCCAGCTCGAAAGCAGCGAAGCCGTCGATCACGCCCGCCGCCAGCTCGAACACGAAGAGTCCCGCATCGCGAACCAGGAAAAGACCCAGCGGCGGCTCGAAGGCGAGATAGCGGACCTCACAGCACGCATCGACCCCGAGGAGAAGCGACTCTTCAGTGGCTCCGTCACCAGCACAAAAGAGCTCATGAGCCTCGAGCACGAAGTGGAGACGCTGAAGAAGAAGCGCAGCGGCCTCGAAGACGAGCTCCTAGAGGTCTTTGAGCGCATTGAAAAGCTCAATGCCCGGCGCGACGCCGCCCGGCGCAACCTTGAGTCCGTCCAGGCAACGCGGCAAAAGGAAGAGGAAGAACTCCGCTCGCGCCTCGACTCGCTCCAGTCACAACTCACCAGCCTTGAGCAGCGCCGTGGCGAGCAGGCGGGCGCAATCGACAGCGCGACGCTTCGCCGCTACCAGGACCTCCGGAACCGCAAGGGGGGGAATGCTGTTGCCAGCCTCCAGGGCCAGGCCTGCGGTGGCTGCCGCGTTGCCCTCCCCGATGCCGTGCGCAAGCAGGTGCTGTCACGCGACCGCGTGGTCGAATGTCCTATGTGCGAACGCATCCTGGCCCCGGGGTAGGCTCGTGAAGGCGGTCGGATACTTCGTCGAAGGTGCACGCCGCGACGGCGACTTGCGCCCTATCGGGGAGCAAAACCGCGCGTTCGTCGACTTCTGCTCGCGCAATGGTTACGAGATCGCCGGCACGTTCCTCGACACCGAAGGCCAGGACCCGGAGGAATCCGGCCTCCAGCAGATGCTCGGCTTCCTCCGCCGCGGCGACCACGGATTCACCGTCGTCGTTGTCGATTGTCTCGGCGTGCTCGGGTCCGACCTCGGCCACGCCGCCATGAGGCTCCTCGCCATCGAAGAAACCGGCGTGCCGGTCTACTCCGCGGAACATGACGAAGAAGCCGCCCGCGCCATCGTTGAGCGCTGGGCCAGCCAGGGCGAAGGCACCCCCGTCTCCGAGCGCGTCCGCACCGCCATGCGGCGCAAGGCCGTGCGCGGCGAAGCCCTTGGTCGTCCTCCCTATGGCTATCGCATCGGCGCCGGCCGCCGGCTCGAAATCGTGCCCGAAGAAGCCGCCGTCGTCCGCTACATCTTCGACCTCTACCTCAACGAAGGCCTCGGCATTCGCCTCATCGCTGGTCGCCTGAACGAAGAAGGCATCAAGACACGGCGCGGCGGCCGCTGGAGCATGGTCTCCATCCGCGACATCCTCCGGAACCGCACCTATCTCGGTACGTATTCGCGCTTCGGCGTCAAAGTCCCGGATAGCCATCCCGCCCTGGTCAGTGCCGCCGATTTCCGCCGTGTCCAGGAACGCCTCCAGGCACGCCAGCCATCCATGACCCGTCGCTCCGTCCAGCCCTTCCTCTTGAGCGGCCTTGTCTTCTGCGCACAGTGCGGGAACCGCATGATCGGTGTCAGCCGCCGCCAGAACTGGACGACGCGCGCCGGCGAGTCCCGCAACGCGACCTACCGCTACTACCAGTGCGAGTCGCGTACCAACCAGAACGCCTGCCAGTACAACACCCAGCGCGCTGCCGAACTTGAACAGCGGGTCCGCGACCAGCTTGCCGAATCCGGCGAAGCCCCGCGCCGCGTCCAGCACACCGGCAATGTCGATACCTTCGTGAACGACGCCTCCGCACAGGTCGAACGCATCGAAGGTCAGCTCCGCCGCCTCCGCCGCCAGGTCGAAGAAATCGTCGCCGACGCCGCCCATGGCCATATCAGCCTCGAGCGCATGCGCACACTCGGTGCCGAACCCGCCCGCGAACAGCGTGAGCTCCAGGAGGAGCTGCGGCAGGCTCGCGAACGCCTCGCTGCCCAGCGGTCCGCCGCCGAATACCGGCAGCACCTCGAAGAGCTGCGCACCCGCGTTACCCGCGAGTGGGACCGCCTGGAGTTCGCCGAGCTCCAGGTTGCCCTCCGTGACCTCGTCGACCGCATCGAAGCAGGGACCGAAGGCGTCCGCGTCTTCCTTCGCAGTTAGAAACAACCCGCCGCCCCCCTTGCCGTCCCTTCGGTACAATAGAGGTGTCCAGCGGGCCAGGCGGCCGCTCCCGCAAGGGAGAGGAAAGTCCGGACTCCACCGGGCAGGGTGCCAGGTAACACCTGGGCGGCGTAAGCCGACGGAAAGTGCCACAGAAACATACCGCCCGCTTTGCGCGGGTAAGGGTGAAATGGTGCGGTAAGAGCGCACCGGCGTCGTGGCAACACGGCGGCCGGGCAAACCCCACCCGGAGCAAGGCCGAATAGGGGAGGAGAGTGCCCGGCTCGTTCGTACTCCCGGGTTGGCCGCTAGAGCGCGGCAGCGATGCCGCGCCCAGAGAGATGGCCGCCCCCTCGCTTGCGAGGGACAGAATCCGGCTTACCGGCCCGCTGGACTGCCCATGTGGCACACCTCGCAGAACCGCCTCATCGCCGGCGTGGCGTATCTTCCGCTACGTATGTCCCCCTCGCTACGATAAGGTCACACAAAGCAACAATGGGAGTCATGAAGCCATGACCACTGGTTCCGCCGTCAAAGAGGTCACCGACGCCTCGTTCCAAAAGGACGTCATCGAACGCTCACAGGAAATTCCGGTCGTCGTTGACTTCTGGGCGCCCTGGTGCGGCCCCTGCCGCGTCCTCGGTCCCACGCTCGAAAAGGTCGCCGGGTCGTTCGCCGGGCAGGTCGAAGTCGTGAAGCTCAACACCGATGAGAATCCCCGCACAGCGACGCAATACGGCATCCAGAGCATCCCCGCCGTGAAGGGCTTCAAGAACGGCAAGGTTGCCAACGAGTTCCTCGGCGCCAAACAAGAAACCGAAGTCCGGACCTTCTTCCAGTCCCTCCTCCCCACCGAAGCCGAACGCGCCGCACACGAAGCCGCCGACATCGCCCGGAAGGGTCTTTCATCCGAAGACGCCGAAGCCGCCTACCGCGACCTCCTGCGCCGTGTCCCTGGTAACCCGGACGCCATCGTTGGACTCGCTTCGCTCCTCATCGACCGCGGCGAAACCGAAGAGGCAGATGACCTGCTCGACCGCGCCCCGGCCGACCGCCGCGCCCGCGCGCTCAAGCACCGCATCTTCCTTGCGAACTTCGCGGAGAAGCATGCTGGTGAAGATCTCCCCGGCGAAGCCGCCGCCGACCCCAAGGACCCCCGCGCACGGTACCGGCACGGCGTCCTCCTCGCGTCGCAGGAGAAGTACGAGGAAGCCCTGGACGAACTCCTCGAATCAATCCGCCTCGACCGCCGCTTTGCCGACGAAGCCGCACGCAAGGCGGTCCTCGCAATCTTCGACATCCTCGGGCCCCAGACCGAGCTTGCGCGCGACTACCAGCGCCGCCTGTCGCAGCTCCTCTTCTAGGCTCCTGTTCGCAAAGCAACGTAAGAAGGCCCCCGGCCAACAAAGCCGGGGGCCTTTCTTGTGCCTCCCTGGGGAGGAGCCTTTTAGCGGTAACGCTCCATCAGCGCGCGCACATTGGCGATGTAGTGCCACGTTTCGTCGAAGATGCCGAAACGCGTGATGTTCCCATCGCCCTGGTAATAAGCGGCCAGCGCGTAATCCAGGTCACCGCCATAGGCGACCAGGTTGCGGTTCAGCAGCGCCGCGCCCAGTCGGATGTTGTCGCGCGGGTTGTTCCGCCAGTCCGAAGCTCCCGGCAGCACGTCCGAGACAAGCCAGTTCGCCGTGCCCGGCATGAGTTGCATCACACCGATGGCCCCCGCGCTGCTGACCACGTGCTGCTGCCAGCCAGACTCCTGCATCGCGACCGCTCGCATCAGCCCCGCTGGCAGCCCGAACTCCTGTTCCGCTTGGATGAGCCATTGCTCGATCGACGCCTGGCTATGGCCGCCAGTACCGCCCCCCGGGATGCTGAGCTGCTGCCCGGTGATGATCCGGTTCGGGTTCGATATGTTGTTCTCGGCCGCGAGTGCAGAGACGCTCACGCCGTACCGGGCAGCGATGCTCGTCAACGTGTCACCGGCCGCGACGGTATGCGAACCTGCTGCCCCCTGGCCTGTCGCGGGAGGCTCTGGTGTCGACCCGCCCTGGCCCGGGAGCTGCAACAACTGGCCGGCGACAATATGGTTCGGGTTAACCAGGTTATTCAGCTCCGTCAGCACCGCGATGCTCAGCCCGTAGCGCGCAGCGATGCTCGTCAGCGTTTCGCCAGCGCCAATCCGGTGTCCTTCCGGGGGAGCCGATGCACCACCCTGGCCGCCACCCGCCCCGGGGATCAGCAGCGTTTGCCCTGCGACCACAAGGTTGACATTGTTGATCCCGTTCCGCTCGGCAATTGCCGACACATCAATGCCATAACGCGCAGCGATACCCAACAGGGTCTCGCCCGGGGAGACGGTATGGCGGTCATCAGCGTTCGCCGGGAGCGCAATCAGGAGCGCACAGATCGCGGCCAACGGGATGACGGCCCACTTCAATGGTGAGAAAGTTTTGCCCATGCTGGTGATGGTATCCGACATAAGTAATCGGTGCGTAAGCGAACACCCGGATCTCTGCAAAATACATCCCCCATCTCTACCCGCCACATCACCAACACAGTCCCAATCCGCCTGCAACCCCGGGGTGCTCACATGATTATCCATATGGTCGACGGCGCCACGCCCGACCAAACGCAACGCGTAATTGACCGTATCACAGAGGAGTACGGCCTCCCCTGCGAAACAATCGTTTCCGCGACCACCGTTATCGGCGTCAAAGGCATCACATCGTACGTCGACGAAGGCCGCATCCTTGAACTCCCCGGCGTCGAACGCGTCATACGCATCACCGAGAAATACAAGGACGCCAGCCGCAACTTCCACCACGAAGACACGGTCGTCGATGTCCACGGCGTCCGCTTCGGCGGCGACACGTTGACCGTCGTCGGCGGCCCGTGCGCTATCGAAAGCGAAGAACAGGCACTGGCCTCGGCCCGTATGGCGCGCGCTGCCGGCGTCGATGTGCTTCGAACCTTCGTCGATAAGTCACGCACCAGCCCCTACGACTATCGCGGCCTCCCCATCGAGCAGGGCCTCGAACTCGCCGCCGCAATGAAGGCGGAGACCGGCCTCCCCACTGTCTCCGAGCTCATCGATATCCGCCACCTCGATGCCTTTCTCCGTTCCGGTATCGATATCATCCAGGTCGGCGCCCGCAGTGCGCAGTACTCACCCCTGCTCGAAGAGCTCGCTCGCCTCGATGTCCCCGTCATCCTCAAGCACGGGTTCGGAAACGACATGGACGAGTGGCTGTCCGCCGCCGCCTACATCATGTCCGGCCTCGACCGCGAAGGCCGCTCGGTGGGCATTGGAAACCGCAAGGTCATCCTCTGCTATCGCGGCATCAAGTCTTTCGAAACCGAGACCCGCTTCAGCGCCGATATCGGCATGATCCCGACTGTGCGCTCGCGCTCACACCTCCCGCTGCTTGCCGACCCCAGTCACAGCAGCGGAGACCGTGCACTCGTCGAACGCGTTGCCTACGGGTTTGTCGCCGCCGGAGCACAGGGACTCGAACTCGACATCCACGCAAACCCCGAAGAAGCCCTCGTTGATGGCCGCCAGGCCGTCAGCCACGAAGCCCGCCGCATCGTTGACAACGCGCGCGCTATCCACGCCACGCTGTCCGGTGTCGGCATCGAAACCGGCACGTTCGCACCGGCCACCGGGGGAGATGGCACGTGAACCTGGGCCTCCGTCCCGCGCGCGAAGACGAGCAGCCACGCCTGTTCGCGCTCCATCGCGAAGCAATGGGCCGCTATATCGAGCTCGCATGGGGAAGCTGGGACGACGAAGTCCAGTATGGCCTCTTCCGTCAGCGCTTCGAAACAGGCCGCATGCGCGTGCTCGAAGTCGACGGCGAAACCGCGGGCATCCTGGAGCTGACACGGAAAGACAACTGCGTGGGCGTCGCAAACATTGAGATCGCCCGGCCGTATCGACGGCGGGGGATCGGCTCAGCGCTGCTCAAGGAGATCCAGCGGCAGGCACGGAAAGACGGTAATCAGGTCCGGCTCCAGGTGCTGCGGACCAACCCCGCGCAGCGGCTCTATCGCCGGCTCGGGTTTCAGGTCACCGGCGAAAGCAGCACCCACTACTTCATGGAGTGGTCACCGCTCTCCCGCCAGGCTACACGTCCAGCATCCGCGCCCGCACAGCGCTGATCACCGTCTCGCTCAGCCCGATGCTGCGCAGGTAATCCTCTGCGCCCCCGTGCTGTTCGCGAAGGGTGGTCAGGGCGGTTTCGATGGCGTCCTGTGGAGCGCCGACGAGCTCCCGGGCGCGCGACTCTGCAATGCCACGCTCCTTCATCTCGGGGAGCCATTCTTCGACCTGTGGCCGCAGTAGCTCTTCGGTCAGCGTGTAATCCGACACGATAGCCTCGTGCCGTGTCCCCGAAAGCTCCAGGAGTAGCGCGGCCGCGACGCCGGTGCGATCCTTCCCCGCCGCGCAGTGGAAGAGCACGCCGCCTTCCGTCTCCGCGATCGTCTCGAACAGCGTCCGGTAGGCGGGCGCCCCGATGTCCAGGAAGCGCTGGTAGACGTACCCGTATCCCGGGAACTCCTTGTCCGCCAGCCCTGTCGGCGAGCCATCGGACTGGAAAACAGGCGCATGAATCGAATGGATGCCGTACCGGCCGAGGTCCGGCGTCACATCACGCCGTCGCTCCTCATCGGAGCGGAAGTCGATGACCGTGTGTACGCCAGCCGCGACGAACGCTTCCGCGCCGCCCTCGGTTACACGGTGGAGGCTTGCCGAACGGATAATGTCCCGTGCCGTCGTCCGTTGACCACTCTCCGTCTCGTAATCGGCGAGGTGCCTCACGTTGTAGGCCACCTCGATTGACAGTGCTCGTGTTTCCATTTCTGTCTTCACAGCTCCAGCATGCGCTAGGCTCCATTAGGGTGTCATTAACGCGCATCACGCGGCGCCTGCTCCGCGGATGCCCTATCCTCACTCCGACGCACGAAGGGGAGAATACCGTGATCCAGCGTGAACGCATCCTCCAGGCCTTCCTCGACCTCGTCGCCATTGACTCACCCTCCGGCGAAGAGGACGCAATTGCCGCTGACCTCGAACGCCGTCTGTCAGAACTCGGCCTCGAAGCATGGCAGGACAGCGCGGGCAACGTCCTCGCCCGCCTCCCCGGCGAAGGCGAGCCGCTTCTCCTGTCCGCCCACATGGACACCGTCGAACCGGGCCGTGGCATCAAACCCGTCTGGGACGGCGATGACATCATCCGCAGCGACGGCTCAACCATCCTCGGCGCCGACAACAAGGGCGGGTGTGCCGTCATCCTCGAAGTCATCCAGTCCGTGCTCGAAGACGGCGCCAGCCACCGCCCGGTCGAAGTAGCCATCAGCCGTGGCGAAGAAGTCGGCCTCGTCGGCGCCAGCAAGATGGACTACTCATCGCTCAGCTCCAAGGTCGCCGTCGTCATTGATAGCGGCGGCCCGCCATCGAGCATCCAGGGCCAGGCGCCGTTCCACTACGTCTACGACATCGACATTACTGGCCGCTCCGCCCACGCTGGCCTCGAACCCGAAAAGGGCGTCCCCGCGGTCACCATCGGCGCTGAGATCGCAGCCGGCCTCCCCCAGGGCCGCTTCGACTACGAAACCACCGGCAACGTCGGCCGCATCGAGGGCGGTCTCGTCCGCAACGCAGTCCCGGACAAATGCGTCATCCAGGGCGAGATGCGCTCCATGGACCAGCTCAAGGTCGAAGACCTGGTATCACGCGCCCGCTCGCACGTGGAACAGGTCAAGCGCAACCATCCCGAAGCATCAATCGAGGCCGACTTCCGCACGGCCTACCCCGGCTATCGGCTCACCGAAGACGACCCGGCGGCGCGGCTCCTCTATCCCGTCCTGCGCGAACTCGGCATGGAGCCCGACCCGCAGCCCGTGGGCGGCGGCACCGACGGCAATGTCTTCCGCGGCCAGGGCATTGCCGGCATCGTCATCGGCCGCGGCGGCTACAACCAGCACACGAAGGACGAGTATCTCGTCGTCCCCGAAATGGTCGACTGTGCCCGTGTCGTCGAGGCAGCCGTCCTGCGCACCTGACCCGACGGGCGCAGCGCGCAGCCCTCAGGCGTACTGCGCCCGGTGGACGTCCCCGAGCGTGATTGCGCCCGGCGGCAGGGACGCTTCCTGCCCCGCACGCATCGAGCCACTCGCTTCGATGTCTCCGCGCAGCCTCAGCGTTGCCCCGGCAGCTTCGGTGAACACGGCGACGCGCTCCAGCTCGTCGCGCAAGAACGGGATGTTGAGCGTCCGCGTGAAGATGACGACCGCAAACGCGCCCAGCGGCGCCAGCGCGACCCACGCGCAGGGGCTCACCCGGCACACCCCGTCTAACGTCTCGTCAGCTGATACCGGGAATGCAACTGCCGTCTGGCGGTGGAGCACATGCCGTCCAATACACGCTTCACTCGACGTAATGTGCAGCGGCTCTTCCTCCATGTCTGGCTCGATCATCATGCTGCCGTCGTCACACGCGCGCCCAATGGCGACGCTGTCGGCGCGCGCGATCCGGAGCGCCGAATCCAG
Organism: Dehalococcoidia bacterium; assembly: GCA_007118095.1. Classification (GTDB taxonomy): domain Bacteria; phylum Chloroflexota; class Dehalococcoidia; order Tepidiformales; family Tepidiformaceae; genus SLAK01. The sequence continues at coordinate 20,288 of SKSF01000082.1, read as the reverse complement.
CAATCTCTGCAGCGCCTCGTCACGGCCGCGTGCCCGGGCAATCGCGACCAGCCCGTCCGCGATCTGCAACGCGGGGTCCCCGCTCGTCTCGTCGAACGTCCGGACGACGACGTCATGCTGGAAGCCCCCGATAGCACGGCCGATGTGCTCTTGGTCCGGCCCCGAAACCAGCAGGTCATCGACCACCATCCCCTCGTGGTACCCCACGACGTCGAGCCGGACGATGTTCACCTGCTGGACCGAGAGGGCGGTGCTCACCGCCGCGAGGGCGCCGGGCCGGTCTGGCATCTGGATGCGGATGGAGCGGTATGCGGGCATGGCTGGCCTCCTGCTGTTCAGCTTGGCATGTCCACGTTTCGGGTGCGTTTCCCGCAGTCAGGTGCTGCGCAGGCTGTCGTCCATCCGCGTGTCCCGCTCGGCTTCGCCCCGCGCGAGCTCGGACAGCCGCCGCGAAAGCTCGCCCGATCCCTTCGCAAGTGGCTTGAATTTCCAGATGACCGCCTCTTCAAACACCTCCGCCGTCTCGAAAGGGACGCTCTCCTCCTGGGCCATCAGCCACGAGGCAGCCAGTAGCTCCAGGTGATACCGGGCGGCCCCCGAATACATTGCCGCGTCCACCGCGTTTGCCAGCTCCGCATGCTCTTCGATGACCCGGTCCGCCAGCGCCTTCGACGGGGTCCAGATAAACGGATCCTTGTCCGCGGTCCGCCCGAAGGAGGTCATCAGGCGCCCGTATTGCTCTTCCGTGATACGCGGCTTTCTCTTGAATGGCCACTTCATCGCTGACCTCCTTCCCGTCCCGGACAACGGCGCCTCGATACAAAATTGTAGCGCTCAGCCATGCCCATCCGGCCGCAAAACCTTTGTTGACACGCTTATGCCCCACTCTATGATGGAACCCAGTGGTACCACATCGAGGTGGCCAATCCGCCGCCCCCAAAAAACCACTCCGTGGTACCAGGCGAACCCCCGCCGCGCCGGCCAAAGCTGGTGTGGTCCGGCCAGGAGAGTGCTAGGTGATGACAACGATCGAACGTCCCCGGACGGTGGGAGAACTCCGCGCTTCCGGCTACAAGACGCTCCCGGTACGGGAGGAGATGCGCAAGAACCTCATTGAGAAAATGCGCCGAGGCGAAGAATTCTTCCCCGGGGTATACGGATACGACGAAACCGTCATCCCCCATATCGTCAACGCCATCCTGGCTGGACAGGACATTATCTTCCTGGGCGAACGCGGCCAGGCCAAGTCGCGCATCATTCGCTCCCTCGTCTCATTGCTCGACGACGAGATGCCCGTCCTCGCCGAGTGCGAAATCCCCGAGGATCCCTTCAACCCCATCACGCGCCACGGTCGCGACATCATCGCCGAACAGGGCGACGATGCGCCGCTCGAGTGGCTCCCCCGCGACCAGCGCTATGGCGAAAAGCTTGCAACGCCCGATATCACCATCGCCGACCTAATCGGCGAGGTGGACCCCATCAAGGTCGCCGAAGGAAAGTACCTCTCCGACGAGCTCACCATCCACTATGGCCTCGTCCCCCGCACCAACCGCGGGATCTTCTGCATCAACGAAATGCCCGACCTTGCAGAGCGCATCCAGGTCGGCCTCCTCAACATCATGGAAGAGCGCGACGTCCAGATCCGCGGCTACCGCGTACGTCTGCCGCTTGATGTCTACGTCGTCGCCAGCGCCAACCCCGAGGACTACACCAACCGCGGCCGCATCATTACGCCGCTGAAAGACCGCTACGGCGCCCAGGTCCGCACGCACTATCCGCTCCAGGTCGAACATGAAATGGAGATCATGGACGCGGAGCACACCCCGGTACCGGCCGACTTCAATGTCATCGTTCCCGATTACATGAAGGAGATCATCGCCGAGATCAGCCGGCTCGCACGCCGCAGCCCCGATGTGAACCAGCGCTCCGGGGTCAGCGTTCGCGCCAGCATTGCCAACTACGAAAGCATGCTCGCCAACGCCCTGCGCCGCGCCATCATGGCGAAAGAAGAAGTCGTCGTCCCCCGCGTCAGCGACCTCCCCTATGTCATCCCGACCCTCCAGGGCAAGGTCGAGTTCGAAACCGTCGAAGAAGGTCGCGAAGACCAGATCGTCGAGAAGCTCATCCAGGGAGCCGTGGCAGCAGTCTTCGGCCGTCACTTCAACATCGCCGAGCTCGAGCCTGTCGTCCAGCGGTTCAAGGCCGGCGTCTCCGTCGAAGTCGGCGACATGGTCCCGAGCAACGACTACGCCCGGCTCATCAAGGACGTCGAGGGCCTCGAGGAGTCCATCGCCCCGCAAAGTGGCAGCCGCACACCCGGTGAAAACGCAGCTGCGATCGAATTCCTCCTCGAAGGTCTCCACCTCAACAAGCGGCTCAACAAGGACCGCGTTGGGCAACGAGTGCAGTATCGCGGATGAGCGTCGAGATCTGGTCGCTGCCGCTGGAGGGGCCGCGCTTCGAAGACGCAATTGCCGTTTACGGCGCGGCCTTCGCCCTCCCACCCTATAGCGACCCGGATCGCGGCCGCGAAGTCCGACAGCGCATCCTCGACGTGCACAGCAGCCGTGACGGGTTCCGCGGGTTCATCGCCTGCGATGAACCCGGCGGCGCTGTCGTCGGGATGATCTACGGCTATCACGGCAAACCCGGCCAGTGGTGGCACGATGCCGTCGCCCGCGCGGTCGACCGCGACCGCGAAGACCGCTGGCTCTCCGACTCCTACGAACTCGTCGAAGTCGCCGTGGACCCCGCGTACCAGGGACATGGCGTTGGGCAGCGCCTCATCGCCGCCTTGCTCCAGGACCGGCCCGAGGCGACCTGTGTGCTCAGCACGCGTACCGACAGCCGCGCCCACCAGCTCTACCGGCGCCTGGGCTTCCAGGTCATCCACATGATGCGCTTCAGCCCGAACGGCGCGCCCTTTTTCGTCATGGGGCGTCCCTTGCCCTACGACGTCGCCCCCGCCGAACCCGCGCCCGGCCACCGCGCCGCCCTTTCCTGAAGCTACCCGGCCCGGGCTATCCTGCCGATTGTGCGTCGTTGGCCCTGGAAGTGGTCTGCGCCGGCGCCTCCCATGCCTCCTCGTCGCCGAACGCCGATGTCGCCGGCCGCTGCATGATATGCAACGAATGTGTCCGCAACGGTGGCAGCAGCGAAAGCGCTCCAAACACAGGTGTCCCAATGCGCGCGGCGACTGCGCCGGTCTTCGACCCGAGCGAAAGGTGTTCCGTGTGCGCCCGGCACTTCGGAAACCAGCGGTGGATATCGTCCGGGTGAACCGACTGCACATCCCGGTTCCGTGCACGCTTCCGCCGGATGTCGTACACGAGCAGCAGGCCTCCCGCCCGCGTCACCCGGAACATCTCCGCGGCGATGTGCTCCGACCGCTCTTCGTTGTGCAGGCTGCTGAAGAGCCGGAACGCCACGCAGATATCGAACGACTGGTCTTCTTCCGGTATCTGCTCGGCCGACCCGGTGTGCATCCGCAGCCCCGTCAGGTGCGACCGCGCATACTCCGCCCGCTCAGCGTCGAGCTCGATGCCCCCAAGGTCTCCCGGGTACGCGCCCCACTGGACGAACTGCAGCAGGTTGTAGCCGTTCCCGGCGCCGGCTTCGAAGATGCGCACACCTTCCAGTGACCGGTACCCGCTTCGGCGCAGCACCTCTACGAGGGCACGTTCGCGCTCCTGGAACGTCAGCAGCGTCCCCCGGTCGAGTGTAGCGGTTGGTCTCACTGGCAATTGCGTCCTCCCCGGGCACCACGATTCTACCTGCTGGTGGCGCGCGACAAAGCTGCGCCACTCATCTCCCATCTCGCGGTATCATCCATCCAGCGGAGGGATGCCAATGACCATCGAATCCACGTACGTCGAGAACCACCCGCGTTCCGCGTCACTCTACGAGCGCGCGCAGCAGGCGCTTCCAAGCGGCGTCACACACGACGCGCGCTATCAGCGTCCCTTCCCCATCTACGTCGATCGCGCCGAAGGCGCCCGCAAATGGGATGTCGATGGCCATGAGCTCGTCGACTACGTCATGGGTCACGGCGCGCTCCTGCTCGGCCATGCCGACCCTGCCGTCACCGAGGCGGCCGCCAGGCAGACCGCACGGGGCACCCATTACGGCGCCAGCCACGAAGCCGAAGTCCGCTGGGCCGAAGAAGTTATCCGGCTCGTTCCCTCCGCCGAAGTCGTCCGGTTCACCAGTTCCGGCACCGAAGCCACGCTGATGGCCCTCCGGCTCGCGCGCGCAGCGTCCGGGAAACCCGCCGTCATCAAATTCGACCGGCACTTCCACGGCTGGCACGACTACGTCATCTCCAGCTCGAGCTACGGTGCCACGGCGCCTTCCGGCGTCCCGGACGGCACGCTCGATAGCGTCCTCGTCATCGCCCCGGAGATGCACGTCGTCCGCGAGACCGTCGCCGCCCGGGACGACGTTGGCGCGATTATCGTCGAGGCCTCCGGCGCCTCCATGGGCACGCTCCCGCTCCCCGCGGACTTCCTCACCGAACTTGCATCGTATTGTCGCGAGCGGGGCCTGCTATTCATGATGGACGAAGTCGTCACCGGCTTCCGCTGGGCGCCCGGTGGTGTCCAGGAGCGCGAAGGCATCACCCCCGACCTCACCGCGCTTGCCAAGATCCTGGCCGGCGGTTTCCCCGGCGGCGCCGTCGCCGGTCGCCGTGACATCATGGAACAGCTCAGCTTCCCCGGCGCCGACAAGAAATCAAAGAAGGTGGGCCATCCCGGCACCTTCAATGCCAATCCCGTCTCCGCGGCTGCCGGCGTCGCCTGCCTCGAACAGTTTGGCGATGGCGCACACCAGGCTCGCGCCGAACAGACCGCCACCACGCTCAAAGAAGGGCTGAACGCCGAACTCCGCGAGCAGGGCCTCCCCGGTTTCGCCTACGGCGCCGCCAGCATCATCAAAGTAGTCCTCGGCGGCGACGCCCTCCCGGAACCGCGCCCCTACGGCCCGCTCGACGTCCCGTCCGACCTCGTCCACGCAGGTTCCAACCCCGAAACCCAGCGACTCCTCAACCTGGGCATGATCAACCACGGCGTCCAGGTCTTCGGCAACGGCCTCATCGTCAGCGCCGTCCACGAAACCCGCGACGTCGACCGCACGCTCGAAGCGTGGCGCGCCACCCTCCGCGATCTGCGCAACGAGGGCCACCTGTAGCCGTGGTCCCGTGGCCCGGCACAACCGGTCCACTGCCGGCTCGGCCTTTCCCCGTCGTTTACTGGGACCGGGAAGGGAGCATCACCCGTGGCAGATAACGAGGGCACAGGTACGGCACAGCGAACCGCCGGCGGACGTGGAAGGTCGGCGCGACGAATGGCCGCAGTGCGCCGTGTTGGGGTGCTCGCGCTCCTTGGCGGCGCAACCCTGGCAATGCTCGCGTTTTGGGTCCTGCTGGTGCTCGAAGACTCGGCGGTGGGCTTCGGCTTCTCGTGGGCTCGCGCCCCCGATGGCCTGGTCATCGGGCTCGCCCTTACGCACCTTGTGACCGCCCCGGCCGCCTGGATCACCGCAGTCGTCGTGCTCATGTCTGCGGGCCGGCGGACCGCTGGCGTGCTCGGCGCCGCCCTCGTCCCCGTCGCAGCGATCGTCTCCCTGCTTGCCGCGATGACCGACGCCTGGGCCTGGCATACCGCGGCGGCCCAGGCGTCCGGGTTAGGCTCCTACCTTGCCGCCGTTGCCGTCGTCGCCGCCGGCCCGTTCAGTCTGCTCGCGCTTATGGCTGCCGCCTTCTACGAACGATTCCGCATGACCTCCGTCCCTGCGTAACGTATTGCGCATGATTGCCTGGGCCTGCTGCCTTCAATACATTTTGGCCCCTGTTATCGAGGATGCAACGATCGCTAATGCAGGTGGTAATAGTCCCATGCGGGTCGCAAGATGCGCAGTTGCGTCGCGGTCGTGAGACGTGGCTGCTCCGGGGTCACCGTGTAGGCTTGCCGGGCGAAGCACCACCACATCGAAGCGTAAGAGCACACGCACCTCGGGGACGCCTTGATAGAACTGGACTTTACGGAAGTTGCGGTAATTCGCCTCCTTGTGCCGCTGCTCATCCTGCGGCGGCCGCTCCCGGGCATCTTGCTCGCGGTCTTTGTCGACTGGCTGGACTGGCGCATCCTCGACCTCGACCGGCGTCCCGATGACCACGACTTCTACCAGGTCTGGGACAAGCTGATCGACCTCTACTACCAGGCGCTCGCTGCCTACGTGGTGCTGCGTTGGGACGACCGGTTCGTCCGGAATCTCGGTCTCGCCCTGTTCGGCTATCGGCTGGTGGGCGTCGCCATTTTCGCCGTTGCCAGTTCGCAAGAACTGCTGCTCCTCTTCCCAAACCTCTTCGATAACTTCTTCGTCCTTTTCTACCTTTACCGTGCCATCAGCGGAGTCGAGCTGGCCTTCACACGGCGATTCGATGCGCTGCTCGTCCTGCTCGCCATCGCTGTCCCGCAGCTCGCCCGCGAATTTTTCCTGCATCTCATTCAGGACCGGCCCTGGGACATGATTCGCCTGTTCCCAGGTCCATTCGCCAGCCGTCAGCTCGACATCTTTGTCTGGGTTGGCGTCTATTTGCTTCCGCAGCTCGCTGCCCTGCGATACGTGCTGCGATGGACCCGCTTGCGCCTGCACCAGGGGCTCCTATGGGCACGGTAGCCAGGCCCTCCATCCACCCGGCGTCGTGTCCGCACGAGCTCCCCTCCCGTACAATCGCCCACACGCGCATCCCAAGGAGCACCTTCATGGAACACACCCGGCTCGGCCGCACGGGCCTCAAAGTATCCCGCCTCTGCCTCGGTACCATGACCTTCGGCTACCAGTGCGACGAGGATACCTCCCACGCCATCCTCAACCGCGCCATGGACGGCGGCATCACCTTCCTCGATACAGCCGACGTCTATCCCCTTGGCGGCGGCGCTGAGACCGTCGGCCGCACTGAGGAAATCGTCGGCCGCTGGCTCCAGGGCCGCCGCGAACGCTTCATCCTCGCCACCAAGTGCTGGGGCCGCATGGGACCCAACCGTTGGGACCAGGGCAACTCCCGCAAACACATACTCGATGCCATCGACGCTTCCCTTAAACGCCTTGGCACCGACTACGTCGACCTCTACCAGCTTCACGGCCCCGACCCCGATACCCCCATTGACGAGACGCTCCGTGCGCTCGAGGACATCGTCCGCAGCGGCCGCGCTCGCTATGTCGGCTGCTCGAACTACCTCGCCTACCAGGTGGCGCGCGCCGTCGGCCGCAGCGAAGCCATGGGCATTGTCCGTTTCGACTCCGTCCAGCCGCGCTACAACCTGCTCTTCCGCGAAATCGAACGCGAACTCCTGCCCCTCTGTGCCGAAGAAGGCATCGGCGTCATCCCCTACAACCCCCTCGCAGGCGGTCTCCTCACAGGCAAGCACCAGCGCGAAACGCCCGAAGAAGGCTCACGCTTCACCCTCGGCAACGCCGGCCCCCGCTACCAGGACCGCTACTGGCACGACCGCGAATTCGACACCGTCGCAGAACTCTTGCCGGTTGCCCGCGAAGCCGGGATGTCGCTTGCCCAGATGTCCGTCGCATGGGTGCTCGCCAACCCCACCATCACCTCCCCCATTATTGGCGCCAGCCGCCCGGAACAGCTCGACGACTCCCTCGCCGCGGTCGAGTCACCCCTCCCGGAAGACCTTAAGCAGCGGCTCGACGAGATGACCGCCGACTACCGCAAGGGCGATTCGCCCCGGTGACCGGCCCCTCGCCGACCGAGCTCCAGGAGCTCCGGGATATCGCAGTGCGCGCCGCCGGTATCGCGGGCGATGTCATCATGCCGCTCTATTGGTCCGGCACGTCCATCGACCTCAAGGCCGATGGGACGCCCGTCACCGAGGCGGACCGCAACGCCGAAGAAGCGATGCGCCATTTCCTCGCCCGCGAATGCCCCGGCCACAGCATCCTCGGCGAGGAATTCGGCGAAACCCCTGGCGATGGCCGCTTTCGCTGGGTGCTCGATCCCATCGATGGCACGAAAGCCTTCACTCACCATGTCCCCCTCTTCGGCACCCTTGTTGCGCTCGAATACGATGGCGAGCCCGTCGTCGGCGTCATCGCCTGCCACGCGGCGGGCGAAACCGCTGCCGCCGCCCGGGGCCTCGGCGCCACCATCAACGATTCCCCGGTCACCGTTTCCAGCACAACGGAATATGGTGATGCCACGGTCTGCATCACGAGCGTGCAGGGCATGGCCCGGTACCACCCGCGCGCCTTCGACGCGCTCAACCAGGACGCAAACTTGGTCCGAACCTGGGGCGACTGCTTCGGATACCTGTCCGTTGCTGCTGGCCGCGCCGACGTCATGCTCGACCCGGTTATGAACTACTGGGACGTCGCGGCACTCTATCCGGTCATCACCGAAGCCGGCGGGCACATCACGACCATCACCGGCGAACCGGGCCCCGGCGACTCCGTTGTCGCCACGAACGGCGCGCTCCACGATGCCACGCTCGACTTCCTCAGGCGCGACTCCGCTTGAGCCGCGTCAGCCCTCCGGCGCCAGCACCTTTACTGGCCGAACCCGCCCATCATCTGTCACTTCGCCGATGCCCGTGAACTTGCCGTCGATGCGGTAGACCCGCGCATGCTCGGCAGGGAACCACGGCTCTGTCCGAACCTGGATGGCCCGCCCCTGCGACAGGAAGGAACCACGCTCGTTCGCGACGACGACAGCATCCAGGTCCATCACACCTTCATCCGGCGCCCGCAGGGCATCGCCGAGCGTGCCCGCTTTCCCGAGCTCGTCCAGCTCCTCTATCGAAACCGCCTCATCGAGCAGGAAGCCGCCCGTCTGGACGCGTCGCAGCCATGAAAGATGCGCCCCGCACCCCAGCGCCTCCCCGATATCCCGTGCCAGGCTTCGAACATACGTCCCCGACCCGCAGGCGACCCGGATTCCTAGCCGGCCGTCGCCCGTCTGTTCCAGCGAGAGCTCGTGAATGGTCACCGGGCGCGGTTCCAGCTCGAGTTCCCCGCCCTTGCGCGCTATCGAATAGGCGCGCTGACCGTTCACTTTCACGGCGCTGTATGCCGGCGGCACCTGCTCCACGGTCCCCGTGAACTGGGCTTCTATCTCTCGAAGCTGCTGCTCCTCGATGGCCGGCACAGGCTGGCACTCGCCGATGACCTGGCCGTCCGCGTCATCTGTGTCCGTGCGCGCGCCGAGCGCAATTTCGCCCTCGTACGTCTTGTCCTGCTCGCTCATGTATTCCACGAGCCGGGTCGCCTTGCCAAGACATAAGACGAGGAGCCCGGTGGCCGCCGGGTCCAGCGTCCCCGTATGACCAATCCGCCGCTGCCGCGTGATCCCGCGCGCCTTCGCCACGACGTCATGGCTGGTCCAGCCCGTCGCCTTGTCGATCAGCAGGATGCCATCGAGCGCCGCCTGGCCATCCCGCTTACTCATCCGGCTCCTGGCCATGCACGGTCTCGGCGATGAGCGACGTCAGCCGCGCCCCGCGTTCCAGCGAAACATCGAGCTTGAACACGAGCTGCGGCACGTTCCGCATCTTCAGCCGGCGCATCAGCTCCGTGTGCAAGAACGGTGCGGCGTGATGCAGCCCTTCCAGCACGTCCTCGTGTCGCTCCTCGTCACCGAAGTGCGAGACATACACCGTCGCGTGCCGCAGGTCCGGCGACACCACGACTTCCGTCACCGATACCAGGCCATCTTCAATCCGCGGGTCCTTCACTGACCGCTGGATCAGCTCGCTGATCTCCGCGCGCAGTAATTCGCTCACACGTTCCGTGCGCCTGCTCATCACCGGTCCTCCGGGGGAGATCGAGCGGGTGAACCCTCTTAGTTCACCCGCTCCTGGTGGTAGAACTCGATTACGTCGCCGAGCTCGAACTTGTCGAAGTCCGAAAGCGTGATACCGCACTCATACCCGGTTTGCACTTCGCGGACGTCATCCTGGAAGCGCTTCAATCCGTCGCACTTCGTCTTCGCGATCTCTTCGTTCCCCCGCAGCACACGGACCAGCGACCCGCGGCGCACCGAACCGTCGAGCACCTGGCACCCGGCGATGTTCCCGAGCCGGCTCGACTTGAAGAGCTGCCGGACCTCGGCGTGACCGTCGACACGAGGCTCGTAGACCGGCTCGTACATCCCCTGCATGGCCTGCTCAACAGCTTCGAGCGCCTGGTAGATGATGTTGTACGTCCGGATCTCGACGCCCACCGTCTCAGCCTGCTTCTTCGCCGACGGGTCAATGCGCGTGTTGAACGCGATGATGATCCCGTTCGAAGCCTCCGCAAGCATCACGTCCGAATCGCTCACGGGGCCAGTCGCCGTGTGGATGACCTTCACCCGCACTTCCGAAGTGCTGAGCTGTTCCAGCGAGCTGCGGAGCGCTTCGGCGCTGCCCTGCACGTCCGCCTTGATGATGACGATCAGCTCTTTCAGGTTTCCGCGGCTGATTTCGTTGAACAGCGTGTCGAGGTTGACGTGTGCGTGGTCCTTCTGCTCCTGGTCCTCCCGCGCACGCTTCCGCCTTTCCACAATCTGGCGGGCCGTCTTCTCGTCCTTCACCACGCGGAATCGGTCGCCCGCCACGGGGACCGACTCCAGGCCGATAAGCTCGACTGGCGTCGAAGGGCCCGCCTCTTTGATGCGGTTCCCCTGGTAGTCAAACATCGCCTTGATCTTGCCGCTGATCTCGCCGACGACAATCGCGTCGCCATGCCGCAACGTGCCGCCCTGGATCAGGAACGTTGCCGTCGAACCGCGCGTCGGGCTCAGCTCGGCCTCGATAACGACGCCGTTAGCCTCCCGGTTCGGGTTCGCCTTCAGCTCCTGGATCTCGGCGACCAGGTTCACGGATTCGAGCAAATCCTCGAGTCCTTCATGCGTCTGCGCCGAAACCGGGACGCACACCACATCACCGCCATACTCCTCGACGATGACGTTGTGCTCCGTGAGCTGCGTCTTCACCCGGTCCGGGTTCGCCTGCGGTAGATCCACTTTGTTGATCGCGATGATCATCGGCACGTCCGCGGCGCGAACGTGGTTGATCGCCTCGATGGTCTGCGGCATAACGCCATCGTCGGCGGCGACCACAACAATCGCCACGTCCGTGACCTGCGCACCTCGGGCTCGCATCGCGGTGAACGCCGCGTGGCCCGGTGTATCGATGAACGTGATCAGCTTCTCGTCACGGCTCACCTGGTACGCCCCGATATGCTGCGTGATCCCGCCTGCCTCGCCCGCGGCAACGCGCGACGTACGGATAGCGTCGAGCAAGCTCGTCTTCCCGTGGTCAACGTGTCCCAGGACGGTCACGACGGCTGGCCTGCTCACCAGGCTCTCGGGCGGGTCATCGAAGACTTCTTCTTCTTCGGCCTCCGGCTCGGTAGCCTTGGCGGCCTCCGCCTCGGTCGGCTCCACGCCCATATCGGACGCCACGATCGCAGCGGTGTCGTAATCGATGGACTGGTTCTGCGCAGCCATCACGCCGTTCGTCATGAGACGCTTGATAACCTCGATCGGCGTCGTGCCAATCAAGTCTGCGAGTTCTCGGACTGTCAGCGCCTGTGGAATCGCGACGGTGCGCGGCCTTCGAGGCGCAGATTTCCCTTCCGAGCGCGTTCTGGGCGCGGAAGATTGGGTAGTCATACGGACTCACCTCCCTCTACCGGCAGCGTAGTGCCAAACGCTCGTAGCGCCTCGACATCGTCCTTGGCCGGGGTGATTTTCAGTGCAACAGCTATCGTACCGCGTTTCAGCGCTTTCTCCCAGCAGGCCCGGTCGGAGTGAAGATATGCCCCCCGCCCGTTGGCCTTGCCAGTTGTGTCAACTTCCACACGTCCGTCTGGCGTCCGCACGATGCGGACTAGTTCACGCTTGCCTTCTTGTGATCGACAGGCGATACACGTGCGCTGTGGCACGTGGCGTGTGCGTCCGCCACTTCCCCGTGCCATCGCGCCGTGCCTCCTAGTGGATACGACCCGAGTAATCGATATCGTCCATCTCGTCGTCTTCCTCCTCGTACCGGGGAGTGCGACGCTGCTTCTTGGTGCCCTTCTTCCCCGGTTGCTCCTCGTCGCCACGCCGTGGCAGGACGTCTTCCGCAAACCGGATTGCCGAAGGCCGATCCTCTGGCGCCACCGCAGCCGGGATTTCGTAGTCTTCCTCTTCCTCGTCGTACTCGTCGTCTTCCTCGCCGTAGTCCTCGGCCTCGCGCTCCTCGCGGTCCGGGACAGGCATCGATGCGACAGCAGCCGCGAAGGTGATGTCTTCTTCCTCTTCGCCGCCCTGGCCGGTCGTCGCCGCGGGCCGTTCTGGCATCGGCGAAGGAGTGACCGCAGGTGCCACAGGTGTGGGCTCCTCTTCGAGTGGCTCCACTTCCTCGTACTCGGCCACCAGGTCGATGTCCGGCTCTTCTCCGGGAGGCGCTGGCGTGAACGACGACGGAGCCGCTGCCTCTTCGCCAGCCTCGCGAGCTTCCACTGCCGACTGGCTCTGGATCTGGATGCTCCACCCGGTCAGCTTCGCCGCCAGGCGGGCATTCTGCCCTTCCTTGCCAATCGCGAGCGACATCATGCTGTCCGGCACAGTCACGACGACCCGGTGTTCCTCCGGGAACGTCTGGCATTCCAGCACCTGCGCCGGGCTCAGCGCATTCGTAATGAATTCCGCCGGGTCCGGATCCCACTTGATGATGTCGATCCGCTCGCCGTTCAGCTCGTTCACGATGTTCTGGACCCGTGCCCCGCGCATGCCAACACACGCGCCAATGGGGTCGAGTCCCGGCACCCGCGAATGCACCGCCACCTTGCTGCGGTGACCGCCTTCGCGCGCAATCGAACGGACCTCCACGGTCCCTGAGCGGATTTCGGGGACTTCCATCTCGAAGAGCCGCCGAAGCAGCGACCGGTGCGAACGCGAGACAATGATCGGAGGCCCCTTCGCCGCGCGAAGCACCTCCATGATCACCACCTTCACCCGCTGACCGGGCCGCAGGTGCTCGTTCCGTACCTGCTCGGTTACGGGCAACGCCGCCTCCGTCCCGCGGCTGAGCTCAATAATCATCTGGCGCGACTCGATCCGCTGGATCGTGCCCACGACCAGTTCGCCCTCCTTGCCCGCGTACTCTTCGTACACAGCATCGCGCTCCGCTTCGCGCAGGCGCTGCAGGACGACCTGCTTTGCCGTCTGCGCGGCGATGCGCCCCGCGTTGTCAGGCAGCGGCATTTCGAAATCGAGGACATCGCCGGCGCGCGCATCACGCTTGTAGCGCCGCGCTTCGTCGACGGTCATCTCCGCCTTGTCATCGACGATTTCGTCGGTGACCGTCTTCTGCATGTACGCCCTGATGTCCCCCGACTCGGTGTCGATCTTCACGTACACGTTGGGGGCGTCGTCCGTATCACGACGGTACGCCGAGCTCAGTGCGGCTTCGACAGCCTCGATGACCACGTCACGCGGGAGGTTCTTCTCGGCAGCAAGTTGCCCTAGTGCAAGCAGGAAATCGCTCTTCATATCCCCCAACAAAAAAGTGGGCGCCAGGCCCACTTCCGAAGAAATGACTGCCCACAGTATAGCATGCCCGGCCGAAAGGTCGATGCATTTCGACCTTTACGCTTCTAACCTGGTAGTCGCGGTCTCCGGTAACGCTATCGGGCTTCCGCCAGTGCCGTGCGAATCTCGCCCGGTGCCTCGCCCGCCGGGATCACCCGTGCCTCCGCCTCACGCCGTGGCTTGAACTCCACACCGCCCCCCTTCAACGCGCGCGGGCTCACCGTCAGCCGCACCGGCATCCCCATCAGGTCCGCGTCCTTGAACTTCGTGCCGGGCGAGTCGTCGCGGTCGTCCACCAGCACGCGGAGGCCCGCTGCCTCGCAGTCCGACTCGAGCTGGGCCAGCGCCTCCGCGACTTCTGCCTGGTCCCCGTTGATGACCACGATGTGTACGTCGAACGGCGCCACCGCCGCCGGCCACGTGATCCCGTTCTCGTCGTGGTTCTCTTCGATCACCGCCGCCAGCATCCGCTCCAGGCCGATGCCATAGCAGCCCATCACCGCCGGCTGCCGCTCACCCTGCTCGTCGAGGAAATGGACGCCCATCGACTCGGAATACATCGTGCCCAGCTTGAAGACGTGCGCCATCTCGATGCCGCGCCGCACCGTCAGCCGCCCGCCGCACTTCGCGCATGCGTCTCCGTCACGTGCGAGCGCAATGTCCGCGGTGATGTCCGCGCGCCAGTCCCGGCCGTGGTTCACATTCCTCAGGTGGGCGTCGTCCTTGTTGGCGCCAGCGACCAGGTTTGGCGCTTCGACGGCAGTCTCGTCCGCCACCACGCGCATCCCGGTCAGGCCCACCGCCGAAGCAGAGCCCGCGATCAGCCCGTGCTTCTTCACCGCCGCCTCGTCCATCACCTCGAGCGTTGTCGCCTTCAGGGCGTTCTGCAGCTTCGTTTCGTTCACGTCCAGGTCGCCACGGATGCAGGCGAACACCGGCTCGCCGTCGGCCAGGTAGAACACCGCCTTCGCCGTCTGCCGCTCTTCCAAGCCCAGGAACTCCGCGAGCCCGGCAATCGTCGTGACGCCCGGCGTCGCAACCTCTTCCAGTGGCAGCGCCTCGCCCGGGACCGGCGCCGGTTTCTGGATGTTCGCCTTTTCCGCGTTCGCAGCGTAACCACAGGAGTCGCAGAGCAGGATTTCGTCCTCCCCGCTTTCTGTCAGGTACACGAACTCCTGGCTATCCTTCCCGCCGATGGCCCCCGAGTCCGCCTCCACCGCGATGACCGGCAGCCCTGCCCGCTCGAAGATGCGCAGGTACGCGTCGAACGCGTCCCGGTACGAGTGGTCCAGTGTCTCCCAGTCGGGGTCGAAGCTGTACGCGTCTTTCATATAGAACTCGCGCAGCCGGATGAGCCCCCCGCGCGGCCGCGGCTCGTCCCGGAACTTCGTCTGGATCTGGTACAGCGTGAACGGCAGGTCGCGATAACTCTGGATGCTCCGCCCCGCGAGGATGCTCACGACCTCCTCATGCGTTGGCCCGAGCACAAACTCCCGCTCTCGCCGGTCGCGCAGATGGAACAGGATCGGCCCCATCGTCGCCGCCCGCCCGCTCTGCTCCCACGTCTCAAGCGGGTGCAGCGCAGGCAGGTGGATCTCCTGTGCGCCGTAGCGGTCCATCTCCTCGCGAATGATGTTCTCGAGCCGCTGGTGCACCTTCCAGCCAAGCGGTGTGAAGCAGTATAGGCCCGCCGCCAGCGGCACCATCAGCCCCGCACGCAGGAGCAGACGGTGGCTCGGCAGCTCCGCTTCAGCGGGAGCCTCCCGCAGGGTCTTCACCATCAGCTTGCTCATGTGCATGGGTCATCCGCCTCGTAGCCCGTCGATTGTGCTGAACCTTGCAGCCGCCCCGGTCCCCGGTCAAGCATCGCGCGGCTTCTTCAGCTCGTCACTGTCCACCAGGATCGTCACCGGCCCATCGTTCACCAGTGCCACCTCCATATGCGCTCCAAACACGCCCTTTTCGCACGCGATGCCCGCATCCCGGATAACATTACAAAACCGCTGGTACAGCTCGTCTGCTTCCGCTGGTAGGGCAGCACCCGTGAACGATGGCCGGTTCCCCCGGCGCACATCACCGTACAGGGTGAACTGGCTGATACAGAGGACCGCACCGTCAACGTCCGCCAGCGAACGGTTCATCTTCCCGTCGTCATCTTCGAAAACGCGCAGGTTCACAACTTTCCGCGCGACTGCGTCACACGTCCCGGCCGTATCCTCATGGGTCACGCCAAGCAGGACAAGAAACCCTCGGTCAACCTGGCCGCGGACCTCGCCCTCGACCGTCACCGAAGCCTTCGAAACGCGCTGGACCAGGGCTCGCAAGACGTGCGTCTTAGCTGGCGGCCGAGCTCTCGACTTTGTCGTCGGAACTGCCCGTGCCGGCGTCGCTGCTCGTGGACGCATCGCTCGAATCGCTGGTCGATTCGGTCGCTTCCGAATACGCGCTGGACGAATTCCGGCTATCCGTCGCATACCATCCGGAACCCTTGAACACCACCCGCGGCGCATGGAGCACGCGCTTTGCAGTGCCCTTGCCGCATTCCTCGCAAGCGTGCTCCGAGGGGGCGGAGAAGCTCTGCATCAGGTCGTAGCTCGTCTCGCAGCTTTCACAGTGGTATTCGTAGGTCGGCACCTTGCACCTCGCGCTCAAAACACACGCCAGATAGATAGCGCAATCATCACCGGTTAGCACTCTATAGTCAAGAGTGCTAACTCACATAGGCACGACGGCGCCTAGGCGCTCTGTGCGGTTTCGAGGCTGCCTGCCCCAACACCCGCCCGTCGGAGGACAAGCCACCAGACCCGTGCCGCCTCCTCCACGCGGGTCGCCAGCCTGCCGCGCATCACCAGGTCGCCCACCAGGAACGCGACGTCGCGCCCGCCCTCCGCGAAGTAATAACGCGTGAGCCCCGGGCCAGACCGTTCGGCCGGCCGCACGAGGACGGTCCCGTCTTCCACGAGCTCGAGTTGTGCCATCGCAATCTGTTGGCCGTCCGGGTCGCGCAGGACCGTAAACTCGCCCATGCCACCTTCCTCGATGGGCACTGGCAGCTTCTCGCCGCCGTCTGGCAGCCGCACATGCAGGGAAATCCGGCTCATACCTCTACCGCCCGGTTGATTACTGGCAGCCGGGGACACGCCTCCGCCGCTGCTCGTATGAACCGTACCCGCGGCCAGGGGTCACGTCGGATCGGCAGCAGACCCTGCTGGCATATACATGCCGTTGCAAACCGCCCGGCCAGCCTCACAATGCCTGGAAGATCTGCCGGTAGCTCGCCTGGAGCGTGTGATAGCACTCGCACGCCACCGCTTCCAGCCCCTTACGGTCACGGATGCACACCTCCCCGCGCCGGTAGTCGATCATCCCTTCCTGTTTCATCCGCTGCGCAATTGACGTGATCGTGGCGCGCCTGACGCCGATAATCGACCCCAGCAGGTCCTGGGTCACCGGGAAACACTCATGCCCCGCATGGTCATGGAACGCCAGGATCCACCGCGCATACTGGCGCCGCACTTCGTGGAACCGGGCGCACGCGATGCTCATGCTCAGCGCGCCAATCATCAGGCCCCTGTGCCGCATAACGAGATCCCCGAGCTGAGCCGACCGCCGGGTCTGCGCTTCGAACACGTCCTGGCTGACAGCGAGCGCTTCACCAGGAAGCTGCCCGCGCAGCGTGATGTTCAGGTCGAAGTGCTCCACATATGGCGGGACCTGGAGCACGCCTTCCGCGCCGATAATGGCCGCGTCGATGGCCGCGCCATCCTCCAGTTCGATTGAAAACGAGGCGATCCCCTTGAGCGGGAAATACACAGCACGGTGCGCCGTCGCCGTGGAAACGATCGCCCGGCCCGGGATAATGGGGACGAGGCTCGACGCCCCGAGGAGCGCTTGCCGGTCCGCATCCGCAAGCTGTCGCAGAATCGCGTTCCGCCGTGGGTCGCCTCGACCGGCGGACTCCAGCGTCATTCCAACCTCCCCGGGATGGCAGGTGATTCCCGGTCGGCTTCTCTACGTGCTTGGTCCACCGCGACTGCCGCCACCACTGAAACCGCAGTGGCTGCCGCATCGCTGAAACAGCCCCACCGATCTCACCGTACACCACCAAATACGGGCACTGTTGATACGAAGTAGAGAAAAAGAAAATGATCAGACCAGGAGACTTCCCGTCGAAATCTCGTGTCCCACGACGAAAGCAGCCGCCGGGAACAGAGGCTCCTCCCACTTCCCACCTCCAACCTTCAACCCTGTTGACCACACCACCCCTGCTGACCAACGATATCCCCGGAGAGGTGTCCGAGTGGCTTAAGGAGCTCGTCTTGAAAACGAGTGTGGTGATCCCACCGTGGGTTCGAATCCCACCCTCTCCGCCATCACCTTTACCCTCGTCCGCGTACAACTTCCGTACTTGAAGCCGCCGCCGCGGCGTGCCACTATCCCGTTTTCCATCAGGGAGGGACACCCATGCTCCGACGGCGAAACCAGGTCCAAAATGACAGCGCCTCCGGGCGCCGCCTCGAGGGACAGTCCGCCATCGTTACCGGCGCCTCACGCGGGCTCGGCGCACTCGTCGCCGAACGCCTCGCGCGTGCCGGTGCAAACCTGGCGCTCACCGCCCGCTCAGAAGGCCCCCTCGAAGAAGTCGCCGCGCGTGCACGCCGTCACGGGGTCCAGGTCATCACCGTCCCCGGCGACATATCGGACGCCGCTGTGCGCGCAAAGCTCGTGGACAATGCGGAGACGGCCTTCGGCCGCATCGATATCCTCGTGAACAACGCCGGCCTGTTCGAAACCGCCCCCTTCACCAGTGTCGACCCCGCCACCATTGACGACATCCTGGCCGTGAACATGCACGCGGTCCTGCACCTCATGCACGCCGTCCTCCCCGGGATGGCCGAACGCGGCCACGGTCGCGTCGTGAACATGTCGTCCCTCGCAGGCCGTGTCGCACCTGCCTACAGCACGGTCTACGCGACCACCAAGGCGGGCGAGATCGCCGCCAGCAACGCCCTCAACGCCGAATACCGCGGCACCGGGGTCACCGTCTCCGCGGTCTGCCCTGGCTGGGTGACCGATACGGGCATGTGGCACGACGCAGCCGCCTCCCGCGGAGTCACGACCTCCAGGCTCGCCGGCAAGACCACCCCGTCGAAGGTCGTCCGCGCGGTTATGAAGGTCATCGACACCGGCCTGCCGGAGATCTACGTCAACACGCCGCCCATCCGGCCCATGCTCGTCCTGGGCGAAAGTTCCCCGCGCCTGCGCCATTTCATGCTGCGCCTCCTCGGCGTCCACCGCGCCTTCAAACGCGCCGCCGAGCTCGACTGACCATCCACGGGGCAGCGCGCCGCCACAAAAGCTGTTCCCTTGGTGCCGCTGCTGCTAGTCTCGGTGCGCATCATCTACCGGAGCGCCTTATGAAGCTGCACGAATATCAGGCTCGCGACCTCCTCGACCAGAACGGGGTCGCTGTGACAAAGGGACGCGTCGCCACAACACCCGCCGAAGCGCGCAAGATCGCCGAAGAGCTCGGCGGCAAGGTTGTCGTCAAGGCACAGATCCACGCCGGCGGACGCGGCAAGGGCCGCCTGGTCGAAGAATCTGAAACCGCCGCCATGTACGAAAAGCTCACCACCGACCCGGCAAACAACGCCGGCCAGGTCAAGGGTGAGCGCGTCGGCGGTGTCCGCCTCGCCGATACCGCCGACGAAGCCGAGGCAGCCGCCCAGGCCATCCTCGGCAAGCACCTCGTCTCCATCCAGACCGGCCCGGAAGGCAAGCTCGTCAAGACGGTCCTCGTTGCCGAACAGGCCGAGATCGAAAAAGAGTACTACCTCTCCGTCACCGTCGAAGGCGGCATCGCCAGCCACCTCTTCATCGCTTCCTCCGAAGGTGGCACCGAGATTGAAGAGGTGGCCGCGACAAATCCCGACGCCATTGCCCGCATCCAGGTGAACCCCTCCGCCGGCTGGATGCCCTACGTTGGCCGAACTGTCGCCCAGCGCCTCGGCCTCTCCGGCGACCAGGCCGACCAGTGCGCGAAGCTCGCCGAGGGCCTCTATCGCACTGCGGTGAACACCGACGCCAGCCTCGTCGAGATCAACCCGCTCGCCCTCCTCGGCGATGGCCGCGTTGCTGCCGTCGATGCGAAGCTCTCCATCGACGACAACGCGCTCTACCGCCACAAGGACCTGGCCGAGCTCCGCGACAAGGACGAGGAAGCGCCGCTCGAAATCATGGCGCAGGACCTCGGCGTCCCGAACTTCATCAAGCTCGACGGCAACATCGGTTGCATCGTGAACGGCGCCGGCCTCGCGATGGCCACAATGGACACCATCAAGCTCGCCGGTGGCGAACCCGCCAACTTCCTCGACATTGGCACCGTGAACGACCCGCAGCGCGTCGTCAACGCCCTCAAGGTCATCCTCGAAGACCCCAACGTCGAGGCAATCCTCATCAACATCTTCGGCGGCATGGCGCGCGTCGACATCATCGCCGAAGGCGTCATCGAAGCGCACCGCCAGATGGACATCCGCGTACCCATGGTCATGCGTCTCGTCGGCACGAACCTCGCCGAAGGCGAGAAGCTGCTCGACGAGTCCGGCATCGAAGTCATCCGCTGCCGCGACCTCGGCGAAGCCGCCGACCAGGTGGTGAGCGCAGCCTGACGCCACGGCACTGGCGCCACACAACAAAAGACGAGCCCGCCAAT
>SKSF01000153.1 GCA_007118095.1 Dehalococcoidia bacterium | reverse complement strand
TTCCCCGCGGGCGAAGTCCGCGGGCAGATCCGCTAAGAGCAGTCCATCCGCTACCGGCCACGGCCGCCCGCCGGTAGCAATGCCCGTCCACATTCACTCCCGCACACACCGTGCTATAGTACCGCCCCATCGGCCGCCTGCCCGGCATGAGCCGGGGGTACCCTCACGGAGATGAGCCCATGGACCGCGACGACGCCGTACTGCCCATCGTCCGCATCACTGGCGCTGTCATCGCCATCGCGCTCGTGATCGCCGTCATCATCCTCTACGGTCTGCCCGGGCAGACCGACCGCCATTGGTCGTGGACCATTAATCCCGAACTCACCGCGATGTTCATGGCTGCGGGCTACGCGTCCGGCGCCTACTTCTTCGTGCGCGTCCTCATCGGCAATTCCTGGCGCTCCGTCTGCCTTGGTTTCCTCCCGATTACCGCCTTCACGTCCTTCCTGCTCATCGCCACCATCCTCCACTGGGGCAACTTCAACCACGGGCACATCTCCTTCTGGCTCTGGATCGGGCTATACGCCGTGACGCCCTTCTTCGTCCCCTTCCTCTGGTACCTCAATCGCAACCGCGACCCGGGCCACCTCCCCGGCGAGCTCGAACTGCCGGCAGCCGTCCGCGGTTTCACGGGCGCCGCCGGGGCGCTGCTCATTACCCTGGCGCTGGTCATGTTGATCTCGCCATCCACCGTCATCGACGACTGGCTCTGGCCCCTCTCCGAACTCACCGCCCGCGTCATCGCCGCCTACATCGCCCTCACCGGCGGGCTGCTGGTCAACATGGCCGTCGACGCACGCTGGACTGCTTCGAAGGTCATGGTCGAGACGTTCATGGTGGGGACGGTGCTCATGTTCATCGCCATCATCCGAGACTGGGGCAGCCTCGACCCGTCCCAGGCCGTGCGCTGGGGCTATCTCATCTCCGTCGGCGTGGGCCTTGTGCTGCTCCTCGCCCTCTACAGCGCGATGGAGAGCCGGGCAAGGCGCGACACCCCCGCCCCGGTCCGCGAGGAACCCGCCGAACCTGCCGGCTAACCCGCGTCCAGCCGCACCGGCAGCGACGTGAGCGCCCGGACCGTCCCGGTGTTCCGGCGCATCGGCCGCGCGCCCGGGATCGAGCCGAATCGTGTGAAGCGCTCCAGCATCCGCGTCAATGCGATCTGCCCCTCCATGCGCGCAAGCGGTGCGCCCATGCAGTAGTGCGGGCCCATGCCGAACGCCAGGTGCCGGTTGTCCTCCCGCCCGGTATCGAAGCGGTCCGGGTCCTCGAACCGTTCCGGGTCGCGGTTCGCCGCCGCGAAACTGAGCACCAGCATGTCCCCGGCCCGGATGCCCCGGCGGCCGACCTGCATGTCCTCAAGCGCGCGGCGCGTCGTGGCCTGCGGCGGCGGGTCGTAACGAAGCGTCTCTTCCACCGCGCCCGGCGCCAGCCCCGGGTCCCTCCGCACCCGTTCCAGCTCCCCCGGGTTCCGCAACAGCGCCAGGAACATGTTGCCAATCATGTTCGTCGTCGTCTCGTGCCCCGCCGCCAGCAGGATGATGCAGAACGAGTACAGCTCATCCTCGCTCAGCCGGTCCCCCGCTTCTTCCGCCTGCACCAGCGCCGTCAGCAGGTCTTCGCGTGGCTCCCGGCGCCGCGCTTCCAGCAGCGGCCGGAAGTACTCCCGCATCTCCACCACCGCCCGGTCCGCATCGTCGATCGTCTTCTTGTAGAACGCGATGTCGAGCGCACCGCTCATCGCCGCCGACCACTGCGCGAACCGGTGGTGGTCCTCCTGCGGCGCCCCCAGCAGCTCCGCGATCACCTGAATTGGCAACGGCTCCGCGTAGTCGCGGATGATGTCCATCTCGCCGCGTGCCTCCACCTGGTCCAGCAGCCCGTCGGCCATCGTTTCAATGCGGTCGCGCATCTGCTCCACCACCCGCGGTGTGAACGCCCGGTTCACAAGGTTTCGCAGCCGCGTGTGGTCCGGCGGATCGAGCCCCAGCAACGAATGCTCAATCCAGCCCTGGATCTCGCTGCCGCGGCGCCAGGGTGCGTCCACTGTCGTCGGCGTCCGGTCTGCCGAGATGCGCGGGTCGCGCAGCAGTTCGCTCACATCGTCATAGCGCGTGATGAGCCACCCACGCGCCGTCTCCATCCAGTGCACCGGGTCCTTTTCGCGAATTTCGCGGAGCACCGGGTAGGGGTCCCGCCGGAATGACCGGTCGAACGTGTTGATCGCGACCCCCTGGTGCCACCACTCCCGCAGGATCATCGCGCGGATGAGCGGCGACCGGATCGCCTGGAACCGCAGCGCCATCGGCGCCAGCCCGGAGAGCTTCATCGTCCTTTCCTCCTGTCCCGCTCCGCCCGTTTCAGCGCACGCCACTCCTTGATGACCGGCCGCAGGCCTTCGTCGAGCGAGGGATACGTCAGCTCGAAGCCCGTCGCCTTGAGCTTCGCGTTCGACACCACCGCGTTTCCCTTTGCCGCATCCACCAGTATCGGGCCAATCGCAAGCTTGCAGATCCATTCCGGCAGCGGCCGCTCCTTGTACGGGATGCCGGTGACGCGCGACGCCGCCTCCAGGATGCGTCCCAGCGTGGCCGGTTCGTCGTCGGCGATGAAATAGCGCTGGTTCGGCTCGCCATGCTCCAACAGGTGCACCAGCGCACGCGCGGCGTCCTCCCGGTGGATGAGCGAGATCGCCGGGTCGTACCCCCGCACCGAATACACCGGCTTCTTCCGGTGCAGCGGCCACAGGATGAGCTGCTCCAGCCACGACCCTGGACCATAAACCGCCCCCGGCAACGTCATCACCACCGGGTAGCCCCGCTCTCCGTACGACTCCGCCAGCAACACCGCCGGTTCGATGTACGGCCCCGTCCCCTTCGGGACCGCGGTCTGGTCCTCGGTCGCTGGCGTTTCGCCCGTGTCGCCATAGAGACTGGCCCCGGCCACGTACACCACCTTGCGCAGCTTTCCCGGGTCCAGGCTTTCGAAGAACCCGCGCGTCATTTCCGTCATGCCACGCTCGTACTCCCGCGCGACCTTCGTGCTCAGCCTCCGGCCCCACGCGGGCGGCCCGGCGATGTACACCGCCATATCCGCCTGCCGTGCTTCCTCCTGCCACCGACCCGGCTGCTGCAGGTCGCCTTCCACCACCGTGACCCCCAGCGCTTCCAGGCGGGTCCGCGCCTCCGGCTGCCGCGTCAGCACGCACAGGTCGAGCCCGGCTTCGAGTGCCGTCGCAACAAACTGCCGGCCGACAAACCCCGTCCCGCCCGCGACAAACACCCTGCCCATAGGCGCCCCCCTGGAAACTGACGGCCGCGCACGGCCAGTCGCGTGAGCCCGAGCATACTACCGCGACAACCGCCCGGTGGCATCTCGACAACCGCTCCCATATCATGGGCGAGGTTGTAGAAGGAAAGGCGGCTCCCGTGATAGACAAGTACCCTTGGCTTCTCCCCAGCGTCCTCATCGCCGCGGGGATCAAGTGCATCCTTCTCTATTCCGGCATCCTGTTCAGCTTCTTCGGCGCCATCGGCGCGCTCCTGGGCCTCCACTGGCTGATCGCGACCTCACTTGCACTGGCGCTCACCGTCTTCATCTTCACGGTCGTCGGTTTCGCAAGCTGGCGCTGGAGCCGCGGCCAGTGCCCCATCCCCGAACGGTGGATCGGCCGGACGCCCGAAAAGAAGCAGGCTGGCCTCGTGAAGTCGAGCCCCGCGCCCAACACCGCCGTCCAGGAAGCCAGCGAGCTCACCCTCTGGTTTGGTGCCCCCATCGACCCCTCGTTCAGCAACGTGTCACTGGTTGATGCCTCTGGCAAGCCGGTCGAGACGGGCGAAGCGGCCATCGACGAAGAGAACCGCGAAGTGATGCGCCTGGCGCTCCCGCAGCTCGACGAAGGCATCTACACGGTCAACTGGCGCACCCTCCATGCCCTCACTGGCATCACCCAGGGCGGTTCGTTCAAGTTCCGCATCGCCGAATCCGCATCCGTGCCCGCCGAGCGGCCCGGCCGCACCGGCCTTTCCACCTCCCACTAAAGCGACTTCCCTCGCGCAGACCCCCCAATGCGCGCCTCCCCGGCGCGCTTGGCCGCGTTTGACGCGCTTCCGTGCAAACTTCCCCCGCTCCATGTATCCTCCCCGCTCATCGTGTACAGCAGAGCACGATGGCGCCCATGATCAAGGAGGATAACCATGGAACCGTGGGTCGTTGGCAGTGAGCCGAGCACCCGATACCCCCTGTGGACACGTGCCAACGTCGGCGAAGTGTTCCCGGACCCCGTCGCCCCCCTCTCCTTCACCCTCGCCATGCGCGAGCTCGTCGAAGGCGCATGGCGCGATGCCCTCGTCAAAATCGGCGGCTTCACCCATGACGAATTCGCGCCGGACCACATGGAGACCCTCGGCGTCTTCGGCTCCTATTGCTACCTCAACGCCTCGGTTACCCGCATCCTCGGCGAACGCGCCCCCGGCCTCTCCGCACAGGCCATGGACGACCTCTTCTTCGGCAGTCAACCAGGCATCCCTCCCTATGAGCCCGCGCCCGGCGATGTGAACGAAGAGCGCACCGCCGAAATCGGCGCCACCTTCCAGTGGGCCATGACTACCGACCACCTCGACGAACCCACAAACAGCGCCGAGCTCGTTGACGGTCTCCGGCTCAACCGCCCGCCCAATCTCGACTCCATGTCGAACAGCGAGCTCTGGTCCTACACCCGGAACCTCATCAGCTCGCACTTTCGCCGGCTCTTCAGCGAGCATATTTATGTCACATTTTTGAGCACTGTCCCCGTTGGCGCCCTGTCGCAAATCTGCGCCGCCGTCGGCCGCCCCGCCGACGCCATGCGCGTCATCTCCGGCGTCGGCGACGTCGAATCGGCCGCGCCATCCATGGAAATGTGGAAGCTCGGCCGCCAGGTGACCCTCGACCCCGAGCTCACGGCCGCGTTCGATGCCGGGGTCGACGATCTGCTCGACCGCATTCAGTCTGGCGGCCCCGCCAGCCAGGCCTTCCTGAAAGACTTCAACACGTTCCTTCAGCACTATGGCGCACGCGGCCCCAAAGAGTGGGAGATCCGCAGCCACACGTGGGAAACCCGGCCGGAACTCGCACTCGCCGCCATCGACCGCATGCGCCTGGCTGGCAACGATGCTGCGCCCGAGACACGCCACGCGCACATGGCAGCGAACCGCGAGCGCGTTGCATCCGAAATCGCCGGCATGCTCGAAGGGGACGACGACACCCGCAACACCTTCCTCGCATCGGCACGCGCAGCTACCGTTTTCCAGGCTGGTCGCGAACGCACGAAGACCAACTGCATCAAGCTCATTCATGAAGGCCGCATGGCCATGCACACCGTCGGCCGCCGCATGGTCGCCGAAGGAAAAGCCGACGACATCGCCGACTTCGGCCTCCTCAAGGCCGACGAAATCGAGGGCTGGCTCGAAGACCCCACGCCATACCGCGACGAAATCCGCCGCCGCCGCGACCTCATGCACGAGTACGCCATCCGCAAGGAGCCGTTCGTCTTCTACGGGACCCAGCCCGACCCCTCCACCTGGCCGCTCCGCAGCGATGCCGGCATCGAACGCGCACAACCCGGCGAGGTGCTCCAGGGCTTCCCAGGCTGCCCCGGCGTCGTCACCGGCATCGCACGTGTTGTCCTCGATCCCGCCGACCCCACGGCCCTCGGCCCCGGGGAGATCCTCGTCGCCCCCATGACCGACCCGTCGTGGACGCCGCTCTTCGTTTCAGCCGGCGGGGTCATCGTCGATGTCGGCGCCGCCCAGAGCCACGCGATGATCGTCAGCCGCGAACTCGGGATCCCCTGCGTCCCATCCGTCACGGACGCCACCCGCCGCATCCCCCACGGCGCCACCGTCGAAGTCAACGGCGACGCCGGCACCGTCACCGTCCTCCAGCTCCCCTGAGCACCCGCGCCGCCCGGCCATGTGCCGGGCGGCCTTCACCCCGCAAACGGGTCGATGATCGTCAAACCCCCGATCTCATACCCGTTGTGCAAATCCTCGGTGCAGAGCCGGGTACACCCGGCCTCCAGCGCCGCCTCACATCGGTCTCGTCGAACAGGTAAGCGGAACACATCGATGTAGAGAAAGCGTCTATCGGTCATTCATCTCATCGCTCGTGAGCTTCCGCCCAACCCGCAGCTTCCCCGATACCCGGTCCATCGCAGATTCGACTTCCTCACATCGCCGCTCGCGCTGCCCATGCTCCGCCAGCCAGCGGCAAGACTCCTCGCTGAGCGTCGTCCGCTCTGAACGTGCCCGCTCCTCCGCAGCCTCGATGTCACGTTCGTCGGCCCGAAAGGTGATGTTCTTCACGCGTCACCTCTCAATTCAGCTCCACGCGCCAGTTCACACGAGCCTCGTACCCACCCCGCCACGGTACACCTCCCATAACATAGCGTTGCCGTTCGACGCCCGAACAGGAACACTGGATCGCAGGTTATGAACCCCGGCGACCTCATCTCCGAACGCTACGAGCTCCGCGAACGCGTCGCGCGCGGCGGCATGGGCGAAGTCTGGCGCGCCTTCGACCTCCGCCTCGAACGCCTGGTCGCAATCAAAACGGGCATCCCGGATCCCGGCGGCCCCTCCCTCCTCGCCGAAGGTCGCGCTGCCGCCATGCTTGACCACCCCAATATCGTCGCCGTCCACGACGCCGGGACCCACGACGGCGAACCCTTCATCGTCATGGAATACGTGCCCGGCCCCTCGCTCCGCGAGGAGCTGCGCGAACACGGCGCTCTCCCCGAGCGTGAGGCGCTGGCCATCGGCGACGGCATCCTCGCCGCGCTCGCCTACGCCCATGGCCGCGGCGTCTGGCACAACGACGTGAAGCCCGAAAACATCCTCATCGGCGAAGATGGCGCCGCGCGCCTCACCGATTTTGGCGTCGCGTCGGTTAACGCCACCACGGTCGACCTCGACTCCTCCGCGCCACGCTTCGCGACCGTCGCCTACACCGCACCCGAAGTGCTCGCCGGCTCCCCGCAGGGCACCGCCGCCGACCTCTACGCGGCCGCCATGACCATCTACGAGTGCGTCGCCCGCAGCCTGCCCAACCGCACACCCGCCCCTGCCGGTGGCCAGCCGGCCGTGATCCCGCCGCTCCGTGAAAGCGCGCCAAACGCCTCGGAAGCGCTCGAGAGTGTCCTCGCCCGCGCGCTCGAGCCCGACCCGGCCAACCGCTACACCTCCGCGACCACGCTCCGCACCGCACTCGACAGCGCCGCCCGGGGCGCCCACCACACGGTCCCCCTGGCGGCGGCATCCGCTGCCGGCGCCGGTGGTGGCCGGCAGTCGTGGCGCGCCCTCGCGCTGGGGACAATTGGCGCCGGGATCCTGGCGCTGGGCGCGGGCGCACTCTTCCTGGCGGCCTCCGGGAACGGCAATGGCAATGGAGACAGCCACGAGAACCCGCTCGCCGGCCTCCCCGGGGCGACCCAAGAACCCGCTGACACCGCGACGCCCGAACTCACCCCGGTCGCTGTGGCGGGCGAGCCCTTTACGCTGTATCTCCACAACAACCCGGACGAGCCCGGCGACAGCGGCATCCAGGGCCTCATGCCCATGTCCCCGCAGCCCGGCCCCGCCGTGGACCTGCCGAACTACAGCACCGGGGAGGACGACCACCCCGGGCGAACCATCGATGAAGACGACGAAGGCCTCGCGCAGGACGACGCCGGCAAATATGCGAGCTGGCAGGGCGAACCACCCTACGACGTCGACTTCAGCGAGGGTTACCAGGCCACCGTCATGCTCTGGTTCGCTGAAGAAGACTGGGATGGCGGCAACGATGCGCGCTTTGAAGCCTGGCTCCGTACCGCCACGGCCAATGGTGGGTATACCGAACTGTGCCATGGCGCCACCGATGTCACCTCCCCCGGCGGCAACGGCAACTGGTCCCGCGTCACCATCTCCTTCGGTTGTCAGCACCCCGCCGTCGTGACCACCGGCGACGCGCTCGAACTCAAGGTCACCCTCACTGAACATAGCGAGTCCGGCGACGCCGACGACATGATGCTCGCCTACGGCACGGAAGCATACGACGCCAGCCTGCTCCTGGAACCGGGCATCCAGGACCCTCCGACGCCCAC
>SKSF01000189.1 GCA_007118095.1 Dehalococcoidia bacterium | reverse complement strand
GATGATCTTCTCCGTCGAACCACTCGCGTCCGCCGCCTGTACCACCTCCCACGGGCATTCCGGGTGGACAATGATATTGATGCCCGGGTACTCCTCACGCGCCTGCTCGATTTGCGGGACCGTGAACCGCTGGTGCGTGCTGCAGTGCCCCTGCCACAGGATCACCTGCGCGCGCTCGACCTCCTCGCGGGTGAGCCCCCCGTTCGGCAGCCGGTAGTTCCACGTCACCATCTTGTCGAGCGGGATACCCATCTCATACCCGGTGTTCCGGCCGAGATGCTGGTCCGGGAAGAACAGGATCTTGTCCCCCCGCTCGAACGCATAGTCGAACGTCTTCGGCGCATTGCTCGATGTGCACACAATCCCGTCGTGCTCACCGACAAACGCCTTCAGGCTCGCCGCGCTGTTCATGTACGTGATCGGGATGACCGTGGCCGAATCCTCCAGCCATTCAGTCAGGCTGTCCCAGCACTCGTACACGTCGTCCGGGTCCGCCATGTCCGCCATCGAACAGCCGGCACTCATGTTCGGCAGGATCACCTTCACAGAGGGGTCGGTGAGAATGTCCGCCGACTCCGCCATGAAGTGCACGCCGCAGAACAGCACATACTCGGCGTTCGAATGATCCGCCGCCTGCCGCGCCAGCTTGAAACTGTCGCCCGTGTAATCGGCATAAACGATGACTTCGTCGCGCTGGTAGTGGTGTCCCAGCACAGTCAGCCGCTCGCCAAAATGCTCTCGCGCAGCCTTGATGCGGCGGTCGAGCTCCGCGCCATCCATCGACAGGTACTCACGCGGGATATCCTGCTGCCACGCGGCGAACGCCGGCTCCTGGTCAAGCGCAACCGGCTCCAGCCGGTCCGTCGGACACGTATCGGGGTCACTGTACTTCGCCGCGAGTTCCTCCCGCGTCGCTACTTCCGGGTTCATCAGCTGTGCCATTGTGGATACCTCCCTCCTGGCAACGAGACACTTAGTGTCAGATGTACACTAAGCCCGTGCCGTTAACTTTGCCAGAGGCATCCGAAGGTGTCAACCTGACACGAAGTCGATTCTCAACGACCGCTACAGCCGCTGCGGCGCCAGCGTCCGGACCGTTTCCAACACCCGCCCGTGCCGATCCTCACCGTCCGGGACTACCGGGAACAGGATTGCCCGGTCGATCCCCGCGTCCAAAAGCGCCTGCGCCTTTGCCCGGCATTCATCCGCCGAGCCAATCACAGCGTGGTCATCCACCATCCGGTCGCTGATCTTCTCTACTGCCCCGCCGCGGTCGCCGCTGGCCCAGGCGTCCTTCACCGTTTCGACCTCGTCCCCATAGCCGTCCTCGGTGAACACCCGCTGGTACACCGGCGCAAGAAAGTACGTGATCAGCTCGCGCCGCACGACCTGGGCCGCCGCGTCGAAATCATCCGTCACCGCCGTGCGAAGGAACGCCGTGATGTCCACGTCCGAACGCTGCCGCCCCGCCTTGCGGATCCCTGCCTCGATGTGTTCGACGGCCCGCCGGGCATAGCTCACGGTCGGGAAATTCAGGAGGACGCCGTCGGCCACTTCCCCGGCCAGCTCCAGCATCCCCTTGTTCAGGGCGGCCAGGTAGACGGGTGTCCGGTACTCCGAAGGCCGCGTCTGAGCCCCCCGGATGGCGAACTCGCCCTCGTGTTTCACCCGTTCTCCCGCGCTGATGCGCCGGAACAGGTCCACGTACTCGCGCGTGTGCGTGAGCGCCTTGCCCCAGGGAAGTCCGTGCCAGTTCGTCACGATAGCCGGCGTGCTTGTCCCGAACCCTGCAACGAACCGCCCGCCCGAAAGGTCCTGGAGCGTGTTCGCTGTCATTGCCATCAAATAGGGAGACCGCACGTAAGTGGCGACAATCCCCGTCGCCAGCCGGATACGCTCGGTCGCGGTCGCCGCTGCCGCAATCACAGAGACGGCGTCCGTTCCCGTCACCTCTGTCACCCACGCATCGTCAAACCCGAGCTCATCACCCAGCCGGGCGATTTCCAGGTGGTCATGGATCGAAGCACCGAGCATCACGACGCCGCTGTATGGCATGGACGAACCTCCGGGTCCGGATGCCGCCGCATCCTACCGTGCCCCGGCGCCCCTGTCGCTTAGCGCTTCTTCTGTTGTCCGCGTGCCTTGATAAACCGCCGGCGCACCAGCCAGTTCGTCGTTATCCGCGACAACCCGAGCCCCAGCATGATCGCGACAGCGATGAAGATCCCCGTCGTGAACCAGCCGTCGCCGCCCTCATCGGCCGCATATGCCAGCAGCCCCAGGTAGAGCCCGACGAACATCCCCAGCGCAAACGCGAAGTACACCGGGAACGTCCGCCAGTTCCAGTTCGCGCCCGGTTCGCGTTGCTGTTGGCCCTGCGGCTGGCCGCCCCCCTGCTGCTCCTGCGGTTCCGCGGTCGCCGCGCCCCCACGGCTGCGCCGCCGCCGCCCTTTCCTCTGACTCATGATGGCACCTCGTGCGCGAGCCGGAACGCCATGTCACACCGCAGGCACAGCGGGACGACATCCCGCCCGAAAAACTCCCGCAGCCCATGAATATGGACACCGCACCGCGGTCCATCGTTTCCCAGCCGCGCATCCGGGTAGTGAAACCAGCCCCGGCAATCCGCGCACATCACCATATCCCCACCATGCTCAAGGGGTTCTTTGCATTCACAGCAGATCCGGCTCATGCTTGCCGGTTAGCGAACTCGACAACATCCCGGCGAGTCACGATCACCGTGCCACCTGCCATCCGTCGCCCCGCGAGCGTACCCTGCTCGACCGCAACAAGCAGCGTCTCTTCGCTGATCCCGACAGCACTCGAAGCCTCCCCCAGATCGAGGATGTCGTCCAGGCCCGGTGCCGCCGCCTCTTCCGGGTAGAGGCACGTATTGCATGCAAACTCCAGCGCCTGGTGGTCCTCGTTGATCCAGACCTCACCGCAGTCCTTTCCCGGGAGGTCCGCGCGTTGATTCAGGTGATAAACACCCCCGCACGCGTTACAAAACGCCTCGGTGTGCTCTTCGGTTGCCTCGGCACACACAATGCACAGCGCGCCAGCAGTCTCGGTATTCATGCGCCACATTCTACCGGGGAGATTGACAGCCCGAAATCACGTTCCATATGATGAGGCAACTTTAGCAATTCCCGGGCCTTCCCGGTCGAGCGGAGGCTGTGTGCCGCTGGCACCTCCGGATTCAGGCGGCGAACTCTCCGAGCGGCTTGGCCTCAAGCCGTTATCGCCGGAGCTCCTTGCCGAAGCCCTGACCCACGCTTCCTATGTGAACGAATCCGACGCGACGGCCCTCTCCAACGACCGCCTCGAGTTCCTGGGCGATGCCTTCCTCGGTATGGTCGTTGCCGACAACCTTTATCGCACCGCTCCCGAAGTCGGCGAAGGCCAGCTCACCCGCATGCGTGCAGAGGTCGTGCGCGGCACCACCCTCGCGGCCGCCGCCCGGCGCCTCGGCATCGGTGAATACCTCGTCCTCGGCCGGGGGGAAGAAGCTGCAGGGGGTCGCGACCGGGAACGCAATCTCGCCGGCGCCTTCGAAGCCATCGTCGGCGCAATCTTCCTCGACCACGGCTACCGCGCCGCCCGTTCCTTTGTCCTCCGCGTCCTCGCCGAAGAGATCACCCGCGTCAAAGCCGCCGGCGCCATGATCGACCCCAAGTCCAGCCTCCAGCACCTCGTCCAGGCTCGCTGGCATGAACCCCCGGAGTATGTGACCGTGGAAGAAGCGACAGGCGAGTCCGGGCGTCGCTTTGTTGTCGAGGTGGTGGTTCAGGAACGCACCCTCGGGCGCGGTTCCGGCACCAGCAAACGCGAAGCCCAGCAGGCAGCCGCCCGCGAAGCGGTTGCCCGTCTGCTCGAAGAGGGCGGGGAGGGGGCATAGCCATGTACCTCAAAAAGCTCTCGCTCCAGGGCTTCAAGAGCTTCCCGAACCGCACCACGTTTGAATTCGGACGAGGCGTCACCGCTGTTGTTGGGCCAAACGGCTCCGGCAAGAGCAACGTCGCCGACGCCATCCGCTGGGTCCTTGGCGAACAGAGCACCCGCCTCCTCCGCGCACGCAAAGCCGAAGACGTCATCTTCTCGGGCACCAGCGAGCGCTCCCAGGTCGGCATGGCCGAAGTCCTCCTTACCCTCGACAACGAGGACCGCTGGCTTCCCGTCGACTTCGCCGAAGTTGAAATCGGCCGCCGCGTCTATCGCAGCGGCGAATCCGAATACCTGCTCAACGGCTCCCGCATCCGCCTGAAGGACATCGTCGACATCCTCATGCGCGGCGACGTTGGCCAGAACAGCTACACCATCATGGGACAGGGGCTCGTCGACGAAGTCCTCAGCATGTCCCAGGACGAGCGCCGCGCCTTCGTTGACGAAGCCGCCGACGTGAAGCGCTTCCGCGTCAAGATCAAGGAAGCGCAGGACCGCCTCAAGGCAACTCGTGAAAACATGTCTCAGGTCGACCTCGTCATCCGCGAGATCGAGCCCCGCCTTGAACAGCTCCAGCGCCAGGCCGACCGCGCGAACGAACACGTCACCCTGTCACAGCGGCTGATCGAACTGCTGCAGCGCTACTACACCGCGCGGTGGGCACAGGCCCAGAACGACGTTGTCCGTGCCCGCGCGGCCCTCGATCAGCGGATCGCCGAGCACAGCGAAGCCGAGAAGAAGGTCGAACAGCTGCGCGAACAGGTCCAGCGCCTGAACGAAGAGATCCGCCGCCGCCGCGAAGCCATCTCCCGGCGCGACAACAAGGTCGCCGAGATCAATCAAAAGATCTCCGAAGCCAACCAGGCCATCGCACTCGAACGCGAACGCCACTCCATGGCCGCCGCCCGCCGCGAGGAACTCCGCATCGAACTCGAATCCCTCGAGAACGAGCGCATCAGCCTGGGCAACACCGACGTCGACGAAGGCCGGCGCGGCATAGAAATGAAAGAGCAGCTCGACGAGGCGCGCGTCGCCGTCCAGGACGCCAAGACCATTCTCGACCAGGCAGAGCGCCACTACTCCTCCCTCCGCGCACGCGCCCAGGAAGTCCGCGAAGTCGTCGACGCCGAAGAGAAGCGGCGCGACACCGCCCGCGCGAACATCGAAAAAGCCGAACAGCGCCTCGCCCAGCTCGAACAGGAAGAAAAGGACACCGCCGGCCGCCGGCGCAAGCTCGTCCTCGAGCTCAAAGACTACGCCGCGCGCTACACGGAACTCCTCGATAACGTCGAAGCAGCCCAGGCACGGCTCGAATCAGCCCGCGCAGAGGCCGAAGACGCCCGCCGCCGCCTCGAACGCGTCCAGGACGAAGTTCGCGAATACGAGCAGGCCAGCCAGGTCGAATACCGCGAGCTCGACAAGCTCCACGGTCGCCTCGAAGCCCTGCAACACGTCCAGGAAGAGCACGAAGGCGTCGCCCACGGCACCCGCAACGTGCTCATCATGGGCCAGGCGCTCATCGAAGGAATCGAACCCGGCTCCCTCGGCGAATCGCCTGAGGTAGAAGGCGTGCTCGGCATCCTCTCGCGCCAGCTCAAAGTCCCTGCCGGCCTCGAGTCAGCCATCAACGCCGCGCTCGAACATCGCCTGCACGCCGTCATCGTCGAAACCGAAGAAGAAGCGCTAAAAGCCATCCGCCTGCTCCAGGAGCGCAACCAGGGCCGCGCCCAGTTCCTTCCCGTCGACAGCCTGCGAAGCGTCCATCCGCTCAACCTCCAGAAGGAGCGTGGCGTTGTCGGTGTCGCTTCCAAGCTCGTCAAGTGCGACGCGCGCTTTCGCGGCCTGGTCGACGCCCTGCTCGGTCGCGTCATCGTCGTCGAGGACATCCAGGTCGGCCTCCGCATGATCCGCCGGTCACTGGGCGCCGTCGTCACGACCGACGGCACCTACATCGACCCAACCGGTGTCATGAGCGGCGGCGCACTCGGCCACGAAGAGGGCGTCTTCATCCGGCAACGCGAACTCGAAGAACTCCCGGTGAAGATCGAAGAACTCGAAGAACGCGTCGCTGTCAACGAGCGCCAGCTCGAAAACGGCCGGAACGCCATTGAGAAGCTCACCGCCGCCGTCCGCGACGCCGACAACCACTACGACAAGATCCGCAAGTCCGGCGACGACGGTCGCCTCGCGCTCGAACGCGAACGTGACCGCCTCCACCGGTTGCACCGCGACATGACCGCGGTCGACTCCCGCGCATCCGAGATCCACCGCGAACGCGAGCAGTGCCGCGCAACGATCGCCGAAGCGCGCGAGGCCCTTCGTGAAGCCACCGAAATCCTTGCTGAACGCACCGAAGAGCAGGAAACACTCGAAGCTGAGCTCGCCGAAGCCACCCGTGGCCGCGATGCCGCGCTCTCCGGAGTCTCCGAAGCCAGCAGCCGCCTGGCGTCCGTCGAAGGCGAGCACAAGGCCCTGGAAGCGCTCCACGAACAGCATGAACGCGCCCTCGAGCGCATCACCTCGCAGCTCGAAGCCCGTCGCCTCCAGGCCAAGAACCTCGACCTCGAAGCAAGCGCCATCGAAGAGCGTATCCAAAAGCACGAACACGAGCTCGCCGCCCTCCACCAGGAACAGGCGCGTCAGGACGAAGAGGTCGCCCCCGACTACGACGAGCTCCAGCGCTTCGAAAACCGCGAACGCCAGGTCCAGCAAGAGCTCGACGACGCCCGCGAAGAGTTTTTCCGCATCGAACGTGCCCGGCTCGATAGCGATGCCGAGCTCGCCCGCGCCCGCGAACTCGTCGAAGCGCTCCGGACCGAAATGGGACGCGAAGGCCTCGGCCCCGACCCCGAGGGAAACGTCATCTCGCTCGACGATGCGGAAGCCGCAAGCGAGACGGTTGAAACCGAAGTGCAGTCAACCCCCGTACGCGGGTCCGGCGACGTCGATGTCGACGCGCTGCGCAAGGAAATCGAATCCGTCCGCAAGCAGATCCGCCGCCTTGGCCCCATCAACGCCGAAGCCCCGGAAGACTACCGCGAAAGCAAAGAGCGCCACGAATTCCTCACCGGCCAGATGAGCGACCTCGCCGAGGCCGAACAGCAGCTCAACGAGGCAATCAGCGAGCTCAGCGAGGAAATCAATGCTCGCTTCTCCGCCACCTTCGAACAGGTCAACCAGGCATTCGGCGAATACTTCTCCGCATTCTTCGGCGGCGGAAAAGCAACCCTCGTGCTCACCGACACCGAACGCCCCGCCGAAGCTGGCATCGAGATCCAGGCGCAGCCTCCCGGCAAGCGAGTCAACACCCTCAGCCTCCTGTCGGGCGGCGAACGGTCGCTCACAGCTGTAGCACTTCTGTTCGCCCTCCTCTCGGTAAACCCCGCTCCCTTCTGCGTGCTCGACGAAGTCGACGCCGCGCTCGATGAGGCCAACGTGAGCCGGTTCACCGGCTCACTCCGCAACCTCTCGGAGAAGACCCAGTTCATCGCCGTGACCCATAACCGCAGGACCGTCGAAGCCGCCGACGCTATCTATGGCATTTCCATGGGCCGCGATGGGGTATCGAAGGTACTCTCCCTCAAGCTCGAAGACGTCAAAAAGGACCCCGCAACCCTCGGACAGTAAGTCCCGTGGCGTGTATGCTCCCTTCTTGGGCCCGCCGAACAGGCGTGTCTGTCCCCGCGACACTACTCTGCGAACGGGAGAAGCGATGGCCGTCCTCCTTGATGAAAATACGCGCCTGCTGGTGCAGGGCATCGGCACCGAAGGCGCCAACCACATGCGCCGCTCAATCACCTACGGCACCAATGTGGTCGCTGCAATCCACCCCCGACGCGCTGGCGAAGATCAGGACGGCGTCCCCATTTTCTCCACCGTCGACCACGCGGTCCGGGAAACCGGCGCCAACGTCTCCATCATCTTCGTCCCGGCTCCTGGCGCCGCTGACGCAATCCTCGAATCCGCCGGCGCAGGCGTCCCCCTCATTGTCTGCATCACCGAAGGCATTCCCACGACCGATATGGTGCGTGTGCGCGCTGGCCTCCAGGGCACAAACTCCATCCTTATCGGCCCGAACTGCCCCGGCGTCATTACCCCGGCAACGAAGACGCGTGTCGGCATCATGCCCGGCGACGTCTTCACCCCCGGCCGTGTCGGCGTCGTGAGCCGCTCAGGGACCCTGGTCTACGAAGTCGTCGCCCAGCTCACCCAGCTCGGCCTCGGCCAGAG
>SKSF01000133.1 GCA_007118095.1 Dehalococcoidia bacterium | reverse complement strand
TCGATGGCTTCCGAATACTTCTCGATCGCCAGCGGGTATTGCCCAACGTTGAAGAAGGCGTTCCCCTCTTCGAGGAGTTCGTCAGCCTTCCGATGATCGGCAGGGCTGGCCGCCGCCTGTTGGCTGACAGGTGATGAGGATGCGTCAGCTTCCGTTTCTTGCGGGGGGGAGTCTGCTTGCGGGGGCGGTGTCTCCTCCTGCGGAGCAGCGCCGGAACTGCCTGCTCCCGTGCCAGGGGTGGCGGGCCCTTCATCGGCGGCGGCCGAAGGCGAGGGCTCATCGTCGGCAACGTAGGCTGGCCCAGGTCCCGGTTGCGGATGCGGCGGCTCGACCTGGTCGAATTCGGGCTCGGGCTCCGATTCGGGCGGTGGGGCAGGCCCGGCCGGAGGTGGCGGCGTGGTGTGGGAGGAGCTCTCAACGGATGTGGCGGTGGTCTCCGGAGTCACTTCGGCCGGTTCGTGCGGGCGGGTCGCCGGATCTGTCGAGAGCGCGGTGTCTGCCGCGGGGGGATCGGTGCTGGCGTCGTCCTCCGGGGGGACGGACGAGGGCGTAGATGCACCTTCCTCTGGCGGGGCAGCATTACCGGCAGTCCCGGTTGGGGAGGTGACGCCCGCCGCTGGAGCGGCTCCTGGTGCTGCCGCAGCAGGTGGAGGCGGTTCGACCGGGCCGCTGCGTGCACCAGACTGCCATCCGACGGGTGTGAATGCACGGTCGCGTCGGCTCATGGCATAAAGAAGGGCCCCGACCGCCGCAACGAGGGCAGCGATAGAGCCGAAAATCACCAGTGCCCGCCGCAGCCACTTCATCCGTGTCCTTCTCCCTTTTCGGCTTCTTGTTCGAGGAGGTGTTCGGTCACCACGATGAGGCCGTTGTAGGCGTAAGTGATGTAGTCACGCGGGTGAAGGTCGACGGGTTTCAACGTTTCCTTGCGCGCGGTGACCGGGTCCCACGAGCCGGTGAGTTCGATGGAGTCGTGGTCGATGCCCATCTCGAGCTCATACAAGTTCCCGTCTTCTGCGACGACGATGCAGCCACGGTCCGAAGCTGCGGCGGAATCGGCCTCGCACTCGATGGCATGCGTGAAGAGGGCGTTCGGAAACGATGGAAAGGGGTCGAGCTTCGCACAGGCCTCCTGCAGCATCTGCTGGAGCTGCAATGCCGTGCGTTCGAGGAGATTGTCGGCCTGGGTCTTTCGAAGGAGGTGTTCGCTCGCCATGTACCGGCCACAGTATACGAGGCGACACACAACTGTCAGTTCTGCGTGATGAGACGGTGGAACGAGCAGCCGGACCCGGGCGAGGCAGCTCATGTGCGATCATGGTGGTGATGGTTCCACGGCATGTTTCGGATAGTGACGATATGGACCAGTTTGCGACCGGGCTCGCCGACCAGGCGATAGCGACCACGGGAGAATTGCCGCGCGTGCTGCTGTTGCACGGGCTTTTCGGCAACCGCATTGCCTGGCGCGGCGTCCGCGAGCAGCTTGACGGGCGGGCACGGCTCCTTGCCCCCGACTTGCTGGGATACGGTAGCGCGGTCCGGCCAACGGATCATTACCGGCTGGATGATGTGGTCGAACACCTTGTGCCTGTGATGGAGCGGTTCCAGCCGACTCATGTGCTCGGCTACTCGATGGGCGGAATTGTGGCGCTGGCGCTACGCGCGCGGTACGGGGATGCGTTAGCCGGTGTCGGGGTCGTCGGGCTCCCGGTGTTTGGCGACGAAGACGAGGCGCGGGCGTTTTTGCGGGGGCGCGGCCCGGTTGTGAGCGCGCTCCTCCGGAACCACACAGTTGCGCATGTGGGGTGCACGCTGGCAAAGCACACCCACGCCACCTGGCGGCCTATTGCGAAGTGGTGGTCGCCGGTCGACTACGAGGCGCGGATGGTGCCGTTCCTGCAGCATTGCGCCGCTTCGCATGATGGCGCGATGCGCGAGCTGATCTTCGCGAACAAGGTGCCGGGGCTGGCTGCAGAACAGGGACCGCCCGTGTCGGCGTTGCATGGGACGGAAGACAAATCAGCCCCATTCGAGCACGCCAGGCAGCTCGCGGAGCGCCACGGGTGGCGGTTCGAAGCCGTAGAAGACGCCAATCACCAGGTGCCGTTGCGGCGGCCGGAAGCTGTCGCCGCATGGATGGAGCGCGAGCTGCTCAATCCTGGGCAGGTCGACGCGGCGGTGAATATTCGTCGAGGTTGATACCGCGGCGGGCAGCAAACTGGCGCATCCAGGCATCGATATCCCCGGGAGAGTCGCCCCGGCCGATACGGACCACGATGCCGTCGACAAGGCGTGCGGCGGCGGGATCGCGGTCGAGCACGCGCAGCAAGTCGTCGTAACGGTCGTAGGGCGGTGGAAAGCTGTATGCGGGGTCAGCGCGCCAGGCACGAAGGATTGCCTTGCAGGCGGCTGCGTCCTCGGTCATTGATGCGTTTGGATGCGGGACAGGACGCGGTCAAGGATGGCGTGGCCCACCTCGTATTTGGACATGAGCGGGAAGGCTTCAACGTCGCCATCAGCGTGGAAGATCGTGACCTGGTTGGTCTCGGTACCGAAGCCGCTGCCGGCTGCGGTGACGTCGTTGGCAACGATCATGTCGAGACGTTTCGCGGCAAGCTTTTCAACCGCGTAGCGCTCGAGGTCGTGCGTTTCGGCGGCGAAGCCAACACGAACGCCGCCCCCGGGGAGAGTGCCGATTATGTCCGGGTTCTTCACGAGCTGGATCTCGAGCGCCTGGTTGCCGCCTTCTTTCTTGATCTTCTGCCCGGCCGCGGAGGCGGGCCGGAAGTCGGCGGGGGCGGCGGCCATGACAATGGCGTCCGAGGTGCTGGTAGCTGTTTCGAGCGCCGAGAGCATCTCGGCGACGGTGGTGACATCGATGCGGGTGATGCCGGGCTGCTCGGGGAGCGAGACGGGGCCGGCAACCAATGTGACCTCGGCGCCGCGGTCGCGGGCGGCCTCGGCGATGGCAAGGCCCATCTTGCCGGTCGAGCGGTTGCCGACGAAGCGGACAGGGTCGACCGGTTCCTGGGTCGGCCCGGCGCTGACAACGACGCGGCGGCCGGTGAAGTCGCCGCCGCGTTTCCCGAGCGCCTGGCGCAGCGCCGCGACGATGTCCGCTGGTTCGGCGAGGCGGCCCGCGCCGTAGCGGCCGGAGGCGAGCCGACCTTCGCCGGGGCCGGCGAAGACGACGCCGCGTCCCTGGAGGGTGGCCACGTTGGTGCGTGTGGCGATGTGCTCCCACATCTGGTTATCCATGGCCGGGGCGACGACAACGGGAGCTTCGGTCGCGAGCGCGGTGAGCGTGACCATGTCCGGGGTCTGCCCGTTGGCCAGGTTGGCGATGCAGTCAGCAGTCGCGGGCGCGATGACGAGAGCGTCGGCGCGGCGGGCGACCTCAACGTGCGCTTCCGCTTCGTGCGCGGTGAACATGTCGACGACGACATCGTGGCCAGTGAGCGACTGGAAAGTGAGGGGGGTAATGAACTGCGTCGCCGCGGGGGTCATGATTGCTTCGACTTCGGCGCCTGCCTGGCGGAGCTTGCTGCAGAGGTCGGCGGCCTTGTAGGCGGCGATGCTCCCGGTAACGCCCAGGGCTATGCGACGGCCGGAGAGGGGCAGGCGGGGCCGATCCGTTTGGCCCGTCTCGATGAGCATCTCGAAGTCGCTATCACCGGTCACAGTTCATCTCGTAGATGAGGCGCAGGCCTGTAAGGGTGAGGTCCGGGTTCACAATGTCGATGCCCTTACTGAGAGGCGCGATCTGTTCGGCCCACCCGCCGGTAGCGACGACGCGGATATCGTGGCTGCCGAGCTCTTCGCGGAAACGGTAGACGATGCCATCGACAAGGCCGGCATAGCCGTAGAGGATGCCGGACTGCATGGCATTTGCCGTGTTGCGGCCGATGGCATTCCCGGGTGTTTCAAGCGCAACGCGCGACAGCATGGCGCCGCGGCGGAACAGTGCTTCGCTTGCGATGCCGATGCCGGGTGCTATGGCGCCGCCGAGGTAGTCGCCGTCTTCGTTGATCGCATCGAAGACGGTGCCCGTACCGAAGTCGACGACGATGACGGGCGGTCCGTAGAGGTGAATTGCAGCGACGGCGTCGACGATGCGGTCGGAGCCCAGTCCACGAGGGTTTTCGTAGAGGATACGAACGCCGGTGCGCAGGCCGTGGCCGACGAGCAGCGGTTCGACGCCGAAGTAGTCGCGCGCGACTTCGGTGACGGTTGGAGTGAGGGGCGGGACGTCGCAGGCGATGATGACGGCGTCGACGTCTTCGACGCGGTATCCCTTCAGTAGCAACAGATTGGTGAAGAGGACGCCGTATTCGTCGGGGAACTTTTCGGCCTCGACACCCAGGCGCCAAGTTGCGACGACCTTGTCGCCTTCGAAAAGGCCAAGGTGTATTGACGTATTCCCAATATCGAAGGATAGCAGCATGCGTGACCGTTCCAGGTTTTGGGGCCGTTTGGGTCCCCGTACCGCGCGATAGGGTAGCAGATGCGCCAACAGAGCCGCGAGGCGGGCGGTTCGGGAACGGGCCCGATATGCCGATATTCCAAAGGAGGGGAGCGAAGCCCCGGAGGTGCCGGATGCTCGAGCGCCTGCGCGAAGCGTTTGCGCGACACGTGCTACTCAACCGCGGCGTGCCGTATGCGATTTTTGCGATCGGCATCGGGCTGATGTTCGTGCTGTGGGTGCAGGGCGAGCAACGGGCTGAACAGCAAGCGGCGGATCACGCAGACCGCGAGATCGAGCGGGTGGAACGGAAGATCCACGAGCGCATCCAGCTCCACGAGGACGCGCTAATGGCGGCCGCGGCCGTTGTCCGCGCGACGCCGGAAATGACGGTCGACCGCTGGAATCGTTATGTCGCAGAGCTGGAAGTCGAGGAGCGATACCCCTCGATGCTGGGTATGGGGCGGATGACGCCGGCTCCGCCGGGCGATGCTGGCGACTTCGACGATACCCGGGGCGCCGGGCGCGAGGAAATTATATTGACTGACCTCGCTCCTCGTGACGAAGGGGCGGCGGACATCGAGCTCCCGGCCAGCGATGCACGGGTGACCGCGGCGATGGAGGCGCGTGACACGGGGGAGGCCGTCCTGACACCAGTGAGCACGCTTCTCGACGAGGACGACGCGCGGACGGGCCTGGCGCTGCTCGTCCCGTACTATGAACCGGGCGCAGCGCGGGACTCGACCAACGCGCGGCGGCTGGCGCACCTGGGCTGGCTCTACGCGCCGCTGGACCCCGAGATACTCTTCAACTCGGCGACGGAAGAGGTGGACCTGCTACTGGCAGCCGGTGACAGCGATACCCACAGCGAACACCCGATCATCTATAACGGCCTGGAGCGAGACCTGCCCGCAGGGGCGGAGGCGGGCGCCACGACGCTGCCGGTCCCGGGTAGCGAATGGACCTTGCACTGGGGCTATGCGCCGGGCTTTCCACACCCGGAGAGTCCCGTCTCGTTGCTGGCGATGATGCTCATCCTGGTGGGGAGTTTCGGGTTTGCCAGCGGGACGCTGGCGCTGCAAATCCGGCTGGCGGACGCGAAAGCAATGGCGGAGCAGAATGCACGGGCGCTTTCCCGGAGCCAGGCCCGCCTGGGCGATCTCTTCGAAAACGCATACGACATGATTTTCATCCTCGCACCGGACGGGCGGATGACCTCGGTTAACACTGCGCTGCTGGAGGCAACCGGGTACGCGCGCCGCGAGCTGGAGCGGGTGCCGGCTTCGAAGATTATTGACAGCGCGGACTATGTGCGGCTCTGGAGCCGTGCGGAGGAAATGCTTGCGGCTGACGATGACGGCATCCAGGAGACCGTGCGGTTGATGACGCGCCATGGGGCTCGCGCGACGGTGGAGGTGAGCCTGCGGCCTGTGCGGAACCGCGAGAACCATGAGCTGGAGGGGTTCCAATGCATCGCGCGGGACGTGACGGAACGGATGGAGGTGCAGGAGCAGCTCGCGCACAGCGAGCGGCGGCTGCGCATCCTGTTCGATTCGATGCTGGACCTGGTGTTCGTGGTGAACGCGGAGCGGCGGATCACCGAAATCATCCAGAACAACCGCTACGGGCCGTACCTGGTGCCGGAGCGGGTGGTCGGGAAGCCATACCGGGAGCTGCTGGCGCAACAAATGGCCGAGGCTTTTGATGAGGCGCTGGACGCGCTGCGGACCGGCAAGGATTCGCACTCGACCGAGTACAGCCTGGAGGTTTCGGGCGAGCGGCGCTGGTTTGTGGCGCAACTTAGTCCGGTGCGTGACAGCGAAGGTCGCGAGCCGGAATACGTCGTGGTAGTCCGCGACATTACGCAGCGGAGGCACGCGGAGGAAGCGCTGGAATCCGAACGCCGGCTTGTGAACGCGATTTTCGATTACTCGCCGATTGCACTGCAGGTCTTCGACGAGAACGGGAACTCACTGAGGACGAACGACGCGCAGCGGGAGCTCATGGGGATCCCGAAGGAGGCACCGCGGGGGCCGGGTGAGTTCAATGTACTCCGCGACCCGTATGCGCTTTCGAGCGGACTCGCCGACCTGTTTGCCCGGGCATATGCGGGTGAGACCGTTGAGGTTCCCGAGTCTCTCCTGGATCTCGACGACCCGCTCAATCAGTGGTCGCAGGATACCGGGCGGAAATGGGTGGACCGCTACCTGTTCCCGTTGCTTGACGACCAGGGGGATGTATCGGCAGTCGTGTCGTTCGCACGGGACATCACGGACCGGCACCTGGCAGCGGAGGCACTGGAAGCTGAGCGGCAACGTTCCGAGGACATCCTGGCTGCCCTGCCGGACCTGTTGCTGCGAATCGATGCAGACGCGCGGATTGTGGACGTCCGGGCGCCAGGGGGCCACCCGGCAGCGGCGCACGCCGACGAGATGATCGGCGCTGACATG
Source organism: Dehalococcoidia bacterium (assembly GCA_007118095.1). GTDB lineage: Bacteria > Chloroflexota > Dehalococcoidia > Tepidiformales > Tepidiformaceae > SLAK01. The sequence continues at coordinate 1,360 of SKSF01000133.1, read as the reverse complement.
TGGTCATACCTGCCCCAGGAACAGCTCGGGCGGCTGCGCGAGGAAATGGCCCGGATCCATACGGAGGGCGGCGCCACACGATGGGAGTTCCGGTCGACGCTCTTCGGGACGGAAGGGCATTCGGAGCTGCGGCTGACGCGCGCGGAGGGCGGCGACCTGCTGCTCATCATCCGTGACATCACGATGCTCCGGAAGGCGGAGGAAGAGCGCGACCGCCTGTTCCACGAGTCGATCGATTTGCTGGCGCTGACGGATAGCGATGGCAAATTGGTTCGCGTTAACCCGGCGTACGAGCGGACGCTGGGCTACGGCGAGCCGGCATTGCTGGGGCAGACACTGGTCGAGCTTGTGCACCCGGAGGATCGGGAGGAGACAGCGGCTCGACTGGACACCGCCGACGGGCAGGCACTGCAAGATGTGGAAGCACGCGTGTTGTGTGCCGACGGGTCAGTGCGCTGGATTTCGTGGAACCTGTCGCCGTCGGAAGACGGCGAGTGGACGCATTCGGTGGGCCGGGACATTACGCGGCAGAAGCACCTGGAGCTGCGCCTGCGGACCCTCAATGAAGGGCTAGAACAAAAGACACAGGAAGCCATCGAACTGGCAGCGAAGGCAGAAGCTTCGGCGAAGGCGAAGTCGGACTTCCTGGCAAACATGAGCCACGAAATCCGCACGCCGATGAACGGCGTCATCGGCATGACCGGGTTGCTGCTGGACACGCCGCTCGACCGCGAACAGCGAGACTACGTGGAAACAATCCGTTCGAGCGGGGAGTCGCTGCTCACCATCATTAACGACATCCTGGACTTCTCTAAGATTGAGTCCGGCACGCTCACCATTGAGCAGGCGGACTTCGACCTGCGATCGGAGATCGAAGATGTGGCGGAGCTGCTCGCGCCGGAGGCGCACCAGCGCGGGCTCGAGCTGACAGCGGTGGCCGACCCACCAGAGTTCCACACGATGTTGCGCGGCGACCCGGGGCGTCTACGGCAGGTTTTGATGAATCTCGCCGGGAACGCGCTGAAGTTCACCGACCAGGGCGAAGTCTCCATCACCGCTATTGTGCGCGAGGAGACGGAGGAGGCGGCGACGGTGGTGCTCCAGGTGCGAGACACCGGAATTGGTATCCCGTACGAGAGCCAGCACAGCATCTTCGAGAGCTTTACGCAGGTGGACGGCAGCTCGACCCGGCGGCACGGCGGGACGGGCCTCGGGCTGAGCATTTCGCGGCAGCTTGTGGAACTGATGGGCGGCAAGATTGACCTCGACAGTGAGCCAGACAAAGGGACCACGTTCACCGTGGAACTGACGCTGCCCAAATCGGAGCGCGACACGGCGGGCGCGGACGCCGGTGTCCTGC
>SKSF01000213.1 GCA_007118095.1 Dehalococcoidia bacterium | reverse complement strand
TGCGGGATGCGCGGAGCGCGCTGGACTTCCACCGGGACTTCATCGAGGCGGGCGGGACGGTCGTGGTGGTGGAAGCGACGGACGGGCAGGGGATCGACGCGGCGCGGTGTGACGGGCTGGAACGGCGGCCCGCCGTGGTTTCGGCGGGGGCAATCGGCGAGGCGGAGCTGGCGTCGTTCGAACGGGCGCCGGGCTTGCTGTTGCAGCGGGCGCCGGTGACGCGTGGCGCGCTGGAAACGTGGGATCCAGGGGCGCACGTGCCTTCCGGGGAGTTTGCGGGCGGGCTTGCGACGGGGGATGCGCTGGCGGAGGAGCTGGGCCTGGCGCCAGGGATGGCGGTGGCGTTCGAGGGCGGGGAGGCGCGGGAGCTGGTGACGACGGTCGACCCTGAGCGGCGGCACCCGCAGGTGGCGCGGTGGGCGCTGGAGGTGGTGGCGCCAGCGGGGGCGATGGAGCAGTGCTGGGTGGAGTTCACGCCGGGGGCCTATGATGCGGGGCTGGCAAGCGCCGGGGCGGTGTTTGCGACGCGGGCCGACCCGCCGGCAGCGCGGCCGTATCGCGGGGAGGACGAGTTCCGGCGGGACGCGGCGGCGGACTTCCGGGGACGCCCGCAGGGGACGGGGTGGGTACTGGGCGCACTGCTCATCGGGGCGGTGGGCTGGCTGATGACGTGGTTTCGGCGGCCGGAAATCGGGCTGTACCTGGCGCTGGGGACGCGCCGGATGTCGCTGCTGTTCCTGTCGGCGGTGGAGGCGTGGCTGCTGATTGGCGCAGGGCTGCTGCTGGGTGTGGCGTATGCGGTGGCGATCGAGGTGGGACTGGGGCACACGCCGGGGTGGGCGGAGCCGGGGATCGCGCTGCGAACGGCGGTGATGGCGGCGTTGCTGGCGACCGTGGCGGCGCCATTGGGGCATCTGCTGGTGCGGGGGAATGTGCTGGGGTTGTTGAAGGACAGGTAGGGAAGACAGGTTGGAGGCTGAAGGTGGGAGGGAGGCCGGGGCAAGGCCATCGGCCTCGGGAATGCGCATTGTCATCTTTACCATGGAGTAGGGACAAGACTGGGAGGCGTGCGTAAGGTGGCACCGTGAGCAAGCGGAGCCCCCCTTTACGTGAACTGCTGGATGCGGATTTCAATTGGACGCCTCGCCAGAGGCAAGTACTGAGCCTGCTCGCAGAGGGGAGGACAAACGGCGAAATCGCATCTGAGCTCAGCATCTCGCTGGATGGCGCCAAATGGCATGTCCGTGAGGTACTGGCAAAGCTCAACGTAGATTCGCGGGACGAGGCAGCCGAGTACTGGCGCGCCTACAACGGTTGGCCGCGGAAGCTACAACGGATGTTCGGCACCACGGCAGGGATTGCCGTACTGAAATGGGGTACAGCGGTGGTGACGGTTGCCGCCACGACGGGCGTGGTCGCGTTTGCAGCCGCAGCGGTGATGGATGACAGCAACGGATCGGCCATCAGCGAACTAACACCAGCCCCCGATTCAGCACTCGAAAATCCCACGGCCACAACCGTCCCCGTGCCGACTCCGGGAGGCCCATCCGGGCTCGATGACGCACCGTCACCGCCGCCGTTCAACACGTGGATTAACCGGTCGACGGGTGTGTTTGAGGTCCGGGTGTACGACGACCGCCGCCTGCCGCCAGAGGAAAAGGCAGAGAACCCGGCCTACAATCCGCGGTGGGGTCCATTCAATGCCTGCCTGGAAGAGGCCGAATACATTGTGCGCGAAGACATGGACGAGCCCTTCTCGCAGAGGGACATGAACCGGCTGGTTGGTGAGTTGAATGAGCAGCACCGGGACCGTGAGGCAAACCTCCAAATAGAAACGTGGGAGGATGCCGACGGGCTCGCGGCAGCGTTCTTGCGGTGCGGGGAATCCTGGCTGGAATTGGACACCTCGGAGTTTGCGGAGCATGGGATCGAGCGGCTCGAACCGGGGGTGGTACCGGAACCATGGTGAGGTAGGGACACGCAGAAGAGGGACGGGAGAAGGTTACCGTCAGGCGAGGGTGTTGAAGAAGGTGCGGAGTTCGGACTGGAGTTTTTCGGGGTTGCTGCGCCAGTAGCCGGGGCGGTCGCCGGCGAGGAGGCGGGCGTTGGGGATGGTGTCGGCGAGGAGTTTGGCGGAGCGCATGGGATGGAGGCCGTCGCCTTCGTGGGCGATGACGAGGGTGGGAACGTTGATCTGCCGGTAGGCTTCGGGGTCGTGATGGGGCGCGTCCAGGAGGCCGCGGATGGCGTGGAGGATGGTGCGGGGGTTCTGCTGGAGAAGCCAGCGGGCCCGCTGGTCGGCGTCCTCGGGAGTGGGTGCGAAACCGGGGGCATTGCGAGCAATCTGGACGGTTTGTTCGAGGCCGTAGTTTTCGACGGCTGCGGCCAGGAATTCGAGCATGCGAATGGCGGCGCGCTCATTTTCGCCCCGGATGGCGTCGGCGCCGAGCGGTGGGGGGATGGCGAGGACCAGTGCCTGGACGCGCTCGGGGTGTTCGAGGGCGACCCAGAGGGAGGTCGCGGCACCCATGGAGCCACCGCCAAAGATGGCTTTTTCGCCGCCGACGGACCGGGCGATGAGGGCCATGTCGTGGCCGAGGGTATCCCAGCTATAGCCGGTGGGGTCGCCGGGGCCTTCGGACTGGCCGTGGCCGCGGGCGTCATAGGTAAGGAAGCGGATGCTGTCGTAGAGGGTGTCGAGGCCGGGGGCGTGTTGTTCGATCTGTTCGATGGAGCCGAGAAGGCCGTGGCCGAAGACGACAAGGGGTGCGTCGTTGGGGCCTTCGACGCGATAGCGGATGCGATGGCCGTTCACGTGGGTGAATGCGATCGGCATGGCGGCTCCGTGGTGGTATTAATTCCAGTTTAGCGGGCCAAGGGAGAGGTTGTAGCGGGTGTCGTGGCATCGCCGCCGGTGGAGGCGAGCTGTAGAATCGCGGCCATTGACGAATTCATGGCCGGGGGTTCCCGGCGGGAGGACGGGACAATGTCAGTTGAACCTGTGACTGTTTCTGTGCGCGAGGGCACCTGGGAGGTGCCAGTCTACCGGAAGGGAAGCGGTGAGCCGCTGCTGTGGTTCCATGCGGCCGGGGGTATGACGAACGGCTGGACGCCGGAGCTGGAGGCGCTTTCGCAGCAGTATGACGTAATCGTGCCGGTACACCCGGGGTGGGACGACACGGGCGGCCTGGAGCTGATCGACGACATCCACGACATCGTGCTGTACTACCAGGATCTGTGTGACGCGATGGGTCTGGAGCGGTTTTTCCTGGGCGGCCATTCGATTGGCGGGATGTTCGCGGCGGAGTTTGCGGCGGCGCGGCCGGACATGGTGAAGAAGCTGGTGCTGGTTTGCCCGGTGGGGCTCTGGATGGACGAGCAGCCGGTGACGGATATGTTTATCCTGCAGCCGCACGAGATTCCGCAGGTGGTGCTGGGCGACCCGGAGGGGCCGCTGGCACAGCAGATGGCGCAGCAGCCGGAAGACCCGGACGAGCTGGCACAGGCGATGTATCTGCGGATGGCGAACTTTGCCGCGGCGGGCAAGTTTATGTGGCCGATCCCGGACAAGGGGCTGAAGAAGCGGATCCACCGGGTGAAGGCGCCGACGTTGCTGGTGTGGGGCGACAAGGACGGGCTGGTGCCGCCGGCCTACGCGCAGCTCTTTGATTCGAAGATCGAGAAGTCGCAGGTGGCGATGATCGCGGGTGCGGGGCATTTGGTGCCGCTGGAGAATACGGAGGCGTTTGCGGGGGAGGTGAAGGGCTTTTTGGGGTAGGCCCTCACCCCCTGCCCCTCTCCCAACGCATTGGGAGAGGGGGTTGTTGGTGGCGGTCAGGGCTGGTGGTTGCTGGGGCCGTAGGCGAGCATGAAGCCGTCCGCCGCGGCTTCGCAATCGGGTTCCGGTGGTACGACGAAGTCGAAGTCGTCAACACGTTCCGCGGGGCGACCGCCGCCGTGGAAGGCAACGCGCTGACCGTGGCTGAACGACTCACCGTCGATCCAGAGCGTCTGCTCGTCCTCGATCCACCAGGTGTTGTCATCCGGGAGGGCGACGGGGACTCCTTCGACTGTGACGCAGGGGCCGTCGAGATCGAGGGTACCTTCGAGGCGCGCATCCTCACGGTCGGGGCTGTCACGTTCGTAGAGGATGAGCGGCGGCTCCTGTGTCCCGCCCGCGGGACGGCCGCCTTCGATGCCGGAGAGGAATGTCCAGCCGAGGGCGAGGGCGATTACGAAGGCGATGACGCTACCGGTGGTTTTCATGGGGGGATCTCCACACTGCTAGGGCCAGGTCAGAATAGTCAATCCGAGGTCGCTCCAGTAGTCGCTTGCCATATAGTACGAGCACTGGACGGGACAATATGTACCACCTTTATGGACACCAGCTGCACGGATGTTTCCGCCTTCCGTCCACCTAAACCACGGCCCGCCGCTGTCCCCATCATCACTTGCGGCGCTTTCAACAAGCATCCACGTGGGATCGCAGCTGCCGCCCCCACAGTCCGCACCATTGCCCGACGGCTGATATGTCTTACCAACCAAGTACCCACAAGTATACCCTGTTGTCTGGCCATACTTGCAAAATTGATCATTGATCTGCTGCTGGGCCTTTGTCAGCTGCCCAACCACGTTGGCACCGCTCATGGGCCCGATGGTTGGATGAACCGTGGTGTTAACCGTCCCCCAGTTGACATCGTGGGATGGGCCGAGGATCGCTCCCATATGCGTCATATTGTAAGGCGTCATACCGTCGAAGAACGTATCAAGAATTCCGTTTCCACAATGCGCCGCCGACATCACTCCGTAGTTCCACTGCGAGTCCCGCACCGCAAAAGCTGATGTGCAACTGAAGGAATCCGTCGTGTGAACCTCCCCACCAGCATACGCATCATTGTCCGCGGTCGGTTCGTCCTGGACATCCACGTAGAACGGCACGCCGTGATTGGCTTCGAGGTCTTCTTCGAATGACGCGGTGTCGGCGGCGAAGGGGCTGCCGGGCTCAACGGTGACCTTCACAGCGCCTCCCGGCACGTCGACCCAGGAACCGCCAACGGCGGCTTCGTCCGACAGTGATTCGCGGGCGGCGGTCATCGCTTCCAAGAGTTCGTCCTCGGTGCGGACAGCGCCGGTGCGGATCTCAACCGGATGCGGCGCGTCGGCAGCTATCTCGAAGGCTTCTTCGAGGCCTTCTTCGTCGCCGGTGAACGATGCGACAAGCCGGTACTCGCCTTCGTGCTCGAACCATGTGCCGGCCTGTCGCGCTGGCGCCACGTCGTCGAGCGCGTTGGTAACCGGGATGTAGTCATCGCGAACCCGCATGCGGCGCTTCGCCTCTTCGACGGAGACATCGTGGTCTTCGGCGTACCATTCGGCGGCCTGTTCCTTATAATCAAGTGCGTCGTCGCCTTCCTCCAGCTGCGCATTGACGGCTGCCTGATCATCAGTGGCAGCAGAGGCCGGGTGGAGAAGTGCAACCGCAAACAGGGCCGCACCTGTCGCTAACAGGAGCGGAAGCTTAGGTAGCCGGTAGTGTTTCATGGGAGGCCTCGATTCCCATTGGGGTTCAGGAGGGGAGATTAACCTCGCCGCATAAATGGCGGTAAGTAGTGATTTGCTACAGATACCCTCCCATTACCCGGGTAAGCAACAGGACACGTGGCTGCGCGCCCAGAGCACGGACCTGCGACCAGAACATCCGATCTTCGCATACGCGCGGAAGAGACGTTGCCGGACCGCATGCACGGAGACGCCAAGCACTTCGGCGATTTCCGGGTCGCTCATCCGGGGTGCTTGAGGTGGATGGGAGCGGGCGAGCCTGTCCGCCCGGGTAATGCATAGGCCGCAGCCGCGGGGACTGCGGCTCCTGCTGGAGCTCAGCTAGTAGTTAGCTGCCCAAGTGCGTTCATGCTGCCAGTAGTTCCACGGGCTTTGATACGTTGTGCATCCAGCTTGCGAGCACGTAGCTCGGGTTGGGTAGATCCATGTGCTTTGAGTTTGCTTGCTCCACAAGGTGGTGTTCCATCGGCCCTGGTGGAGGTGAGGAAGGTAGTTGCTAGAGCAGGTATCCGTCTCTGCGGTTGTGCCTATCTGTTGCGTGAGAGCCACTCCCCACGAGTCGCTGGGTACATTGTGTACGGATCCTGCGCCATACGGTTCCGTATGAACGTACCGAATTTCGCCCATATTCGTCCCCAACGGTGATTCCAGACGAACGATTGTGCGGTTACACGTACCAACCGAGTCATCGATGACACGGATGCTTCCAGCCGTATGGTGCCCCTGGTCGTTACTACTCGTTGAACGCCAGTTCACCGGGGTGTTCGCAAAATTTCGCCAGTCAAGCGCGTTTCCGTCGGTCTGCGGATCGACACAAGTGTCATGCCATCCACAGTTTAATGTCGTCGGTTCATGCGATGGCCCGGGATAGTTCCACACCCGGTATTCGTACGATTGTGCGTCTACGTCGGTACTCCCACTGAACGTTGCGAATAGGAAGCCCGCCGCCAGAGCACAAATTCCCAAGATCCGACGGTACATCATCGGTAAATGGCCTCCGCAATAGACTTGACCAGGTCCAGAGAGACGTTGCCGTCCCCTCTCATCCGCGTGGAGCCATCGATTTCCGGATCGGTCACGAATACCGCAGTCTCACCAATCGTGCCGATGATCGGGGCCAGAGCTGCGGCGGGCCGGCCGGCGATTTCCGCCTCTGACCACCGTTCTTCGGACGCTTCCGTCCGCCACCACGTGATGTCCCGTGCCCGAGTGATCGAGATGGTGGGCTCGCGATCGTCCGCGCCATCCTCAACCTCCGGTCCCGTGCTCGTCCCTTCAAGCCCGGGCTTGACCGCCAGGGTGACATTGATGGAGAGCAACGACCCGTCTTCGCACCGGCGAAGCTCTGCCCAGTCGTTCGAGACGCTGACGCCGTCGGGCAGGTCCGCTGTTGTGAGATCGAAGTACGTCTCGGACGCTGCTTCGATCGCGTCTTCGCCAATCAATGTGTCGCCTACCGGGCAATCAGGCGTGCTGCCGCTCGATGCGCCAACTTCGATGCCATTGATCTCGCCGTGGAAGGTGGGGCGCCTGTCATCCTGCTCCTGATATGGAACCCACCAGTGAGGCTCAGTTGTATCCGGCGTTGTCTCAGGCTCCGGCGTTGCGCCGGAGGCGAAAGGGTCGTCATTGGGCGCCGGATCGTCGCCTGCCCAGAGCTGGGATGGCTCAAGCCACCGGCCTCCTGCATACCCGGCGGCGAACAGTGACCCGATCGAGAGGGCGAATACCGCAAGCTGGATGAGTCTTCGTGTCTGGCTTAGGTGCATCGACGCCTCCAATAGAACGAGAATGTCTGCCTGGCACGACCGCAGCGCGGCGAGTGTATTCCGTCGAATAATCGACGGTAAGTAGTGATTTCCTACAGATATCATCCGCCTCAATCGGTCAAGCAACAGGACAGGTGGCTGTGCGCCCAGATCACGGACCTGCGCCCAGAGCATCCGAGCTTCACATACGCGCGGAAGAGCCGCTGCCGGATTGCGTGCCCCGACACGCCGAGCACCTCAGCGATTTCCGGGTCGCTCATCCCGCTGGCTACCATGCGGAGCACCTCGCGTTCAGCCGGTGCGAGAGCCGTGCATTGGCCGCTGGCTGTCGCGCGTTTATCGCAAGTCTCTGCCATGGTGGCAGCACGCTACAGAAACAATTGAGGGGGGGGGCAATCGTCATTGCTGTTTTCGTAAACTTCCAGTTGAGCGCGGGCAAACCCTCACCCCCTGCCCCCTCTCCCAACGCTTTGGGAGGGGGTTTCTAGCTGTTAGCTGACGGGCGAAAGGTCTCCGCTTGCGCGGGCAACCCGTCCGGAATGATTAGCCGGTGAATTGAAGCGGGTGAGGCTGACCCGCCGGGGTGCATGCGCTGGCCGCAGCTGCGGCGGGCTGCGTTACGGGGTGTTTTGGGGGCGGAATGCGGTGGCGATGAGGAGGCCGGCGATGAGGCCGAGCCAGTTGTGGAGGACGTCGGTGACGTCGCAGGAGCGTCCGAGCCACGGGTGGGTGGCGTACTGGATGGTTTCGATGGCAAGGGGGTAGGCAAGGCCAATGGCGATGAGGAGGGCGGTATGCCGTGCGCGGGGCATGAGGGCGGCGGCTGCGCCGAGGGGGATGAACATGAAGATGTTGAGCCAGCCGGTGGGGGTGGCGAGCAGCCAGGACACGGCGTGTTCGGGAGATGTGTGGCAGGTGCGGGCGGCTTCGACGCCATATTCGAGGGCGGTGTGCGATGGGGTGAGGGTAATGGGGAGGGGTGCAGCGAGGCCGAAGATGAGCAGCGCAAGGACGGCGGGAACGCCTCCGATGCGGCTGCTGAG
>SKSF01000034.1 GCA_007118095.1 Dehalococcoidia bacterium | reverse complement strand
CAGCCGTCGTGCGGGTTCGACCACCTGTCGGCCATCCCATCCGAACAGGGGAAGGAACGCGAGCCCCAGGAGGGGGTAGGCGAAGAGGATCGTCATCGTGGCGAGCACGCCCGCGTGGAACGCCCACGCTGCGGCGGCCCAGGCGAGCGCGATACGTCTGCCGAGCAGCGCGGCCGGCGCTCCTGCTTCGACCAGGATCGTGAGGGCTGCGAGCGGCGGGAAGACCCACCCGTGGCCGACCAGCCACGTTCCGAACGGCGAGGAATAGTCGCCAAGCATTTCCTTGCGCAGGTTGTCGTAGGCCACGTGGATACGAAGGATGTCGTCGGTGACCCAGGCGATGCCGGACGTTTCGAGCTTGGCGACGCCGGTAATGAGATAGGTGATGACGGTGATGAGCGCGCAGAGCCGGAGCGGCCAGCCATAGGCGAGCGCGGAGCGCGCCGGGAGTGCCCGGCGGCGCGCGTCCAGCGACAGCGCGTCGGCGGCGGGGACGAGCCCAAGCACCAGCGTGTGGAGGACGAGGAGGTTCTCGGTGTGGAAGACCTGGCCCCATGAATTGCGGTAGGTGAGCACGAACAGCAGGAGAACCGCGAAGAGGGGGCCGTTGATGGCATGGCGCCACCCGAGCGTGAAGGCGACGCCGCTCGCAATCGTGGCGAGTAACAGCGCATGGAGTGCCCAGGCAGCGAGCGGTTCGCCGGCAAGGTGCGTGACGCCGATGGGTTCGAACTGGCGCGCCTCGAAGCTGGTCGAAGCGGTGATGCTGGGCCAGCGGATGACCAGGTAGACGGTCGCGAACAGCCCCATGAGCACGCGGAAGAACGCGAGCGGCTGCGGCCCCAGCCGCCACATCCACCACCGGTCGAGCGGGCGCAACACGGTCACCGGGGCACCTCGCAGGAGGTATGGACTGTCCGCGCAAGCGGTTCCTGTGCGCCGTCGAAGTAGTCGATCGTGTGGAAGGTGCTGGTGACGATCCGGATTTCGACGGCGTCGCCGTCGGCTACCCGTTCGGCGATGCGCTCGCAGAGCGATTGCGTTGCCTCGTCGCCGTCGCGGATTGCCTGCCGCAGCGTGCTGAGCGCCTGGATGACTTCGTCGGTGGCGACGGCGGAGGGCGGGGCGGGGCGCTTGTCACCGTCGGCGTCTACCACGATGGCGTGCGGGAAGGACATCTCCGCCGGCCGTTCCGAGGCGAACATGGGGTACGTGGAGATGGGGAAGCTATCGCCGGCGAACGCGCCGAACAATGGCGAGGCGACCAGGCCTGCGACGATCAGCGAGATCGCGTAGGCGCGGAGCCGCTCGCTCATTTGAAATCGGGTTCGCGGAAGACCAGCGGGCGGAAGGGGACGACGTTCGACAGGGGTTCGCGGTTGCGTGCCGGGAGCAGGTAGGCGCGTTCGATGAGCCAGCCAACGGGCCGGACGCGGTATCCCAGCCGACCGAGCCAGCGCAGCCCCGGCAGGAAGCGCAGCAGCGCCGTGAAGGTATGCGGGCCGCTCAGGAGGCGGCCGTTGCGGAGCTTCATGTGCATACTCCGGTCGCGGACGGCCGGGTCGAGGTCAGCAAGCCATGCAGCCGCCTGCGCGTGGCACCAGGGGAGGAACGCGAGCCGCTCCTTGCGGTCCCAGCGCATGGCGAGTTCGGCCATGGCGCGGCAAAAGCGGCAGGTGTCGTCGTAGAGGAGTACGGGGCGCGTGGGGATGCGCCCGGCGGCTTCGTTTGCGAGGGTCGCGTCGATGGGGGCGGGGGAACCGGCTGCATCGCTCATGTACCGATGATACCGGAGAACGCTCCCGCGCTCTGTTCATCCGACGCGGATGCTCTGTCCTCCATCGACCGGGAGGAGCACCCCGGTGATGAATTGCGCTTCTTCGGATGCGAGGAAGAGGGACGCATATGCGGTGTCCCATCCCGTGCCCATCTGCTTGCGGAGGGGCACGCGGGCGTTCCGCTCGGAGCGGACCTGTTCCTGTTCCGTACCCCGTCGCGCAGCGAAGCCGCCGATGGCCATGGGTGTGTCCATGAGGCCCGGGAGGATGGCATTGACGCGGACGCCATACGCTGCATTGGCCATGGCGAGATGCTGGGTGAGGGCGTTTACGCCGGCCTTCGAGGTCTTGTAGGCGGCCATGGGGGTGGAGGCGATCGAAGCGACCGACGAGATGTTGATGATGGAGCCGCTCTCCTGTTCGCGCATGGCGGGGATGATGGCCTGGCAGGTAAGCATCATGCCGGTGAGGTTGGTATCAAAGATGCGGTCCCAATTCTCGCGGGTGACCTGTGCGGCGCTCTGATCGCCTGTGCCGATACCCACGTTGTTCTGGAGGATGTCGATCCGGCCGAACGCGTCGAGGCAGGCCGCCGGGATGCGCTGGACGTCGTCCTCGCTGGTGATGTCGGCCTGGAATACCTCGGCTTTGCCGCCTTCGGAGACGATCATGTCGCGGGTCTCCGCGGCGGAGGCGGCGTCACGGTCGACCAGCAGCAGGCTGGCGCCTTCGCGGGCGAAGAGGATGGCGGTGGCGCGGCCGTTGCCGATGGTGTCCCCCGGGGATTGCCCCGCGCCGACGACGATTGCTGCTTTGCCCTGGAGTCGCATGGTGTCCTCTCCCAATTTCCAACCGGTGGGAGGGGACTATACCGGGCCGCTCATCCGATCTGTTCGGCGCCCACGCGCGTCACTTCGTCGACGAGCACCTGGAGGTCGCTGCCGGTCGTGCCGGGATGGAGGGTGGCCGCGCGGATGGCGAAGCGCCCGTGGAGTTCGGTCCCGGTGACGAACACGCGGCCCTCGGATTGCAGACGGTCGACGATGGCGCGGTTGCATGCGTCGAGCGCCAGGTCTCTCGCGGCCACGCCATCGGGCCGGTAACGGAAGCAGGCGATGGACAGTTCGACCGGCGCCATGGGCTCCAGCGCCGGGTGCTCGTCGATGAGCGATGCGAGTTCGCGGGCCAGGCTGTTCTGGTGCTGTACGAGGGCGCCGGCACCATCGCGGCCAAGGTGCGCCAGCGTTGCCCACAGCTTGAACGCGCGGAACCCGCGAGTCTGCTGGAAGCCATACTCGGAGAACCACGGTGGCCCGCCGATGCCGACGCCGGGCGTTGTGCGAAGGTAGGGCGGGACGAGGCTGAAGGCGTCGCGGAGCTGTTCGCCGTCCCGGACCAGGATGGCGCCACATTCGACGGGGACACCCAGGCACTTGTGCGGGTCGAAGGCTACCGAGTCGGCGCGCGCCATGTGCGAGAGCTGCGGCGAAACGCGTGGATCGAGGGCGCTGGCGGCCCCAATGGCACCGTCGACATGGAACCACAGGTCCTCGTCTTCGCAGAACGTAGCGAGCGCGTCCAGATCGTCGATGGCGCCGGTGTTTACTGTGCCTGCGTTGCCGATGACGCAGAAGGGCCGGCAACCTTCCGCGCGGTCGGCCGCGACGGCGCTTTCCAGGGCGGCCGGGTCGATGCGGAAGTCGCGGTCGACGGGCAGCTTCCGAAGACTCCGGTGCCCGAGCCCCAAAAGTTCGAGCGCTTTTTCGACCGAACTGTGGGCCTGGTCGGAGGCGTAGGCGGTGTACCGCTGTGTCGCGTAGAGGCCGTCGCGCCGGATATCGACACCATCGCGGCGGGCGGCGGCGTGTCGTGCCGCTGCCAGCCCGGTCAGCGTGGCCATTGAGCCGCCACTGGTGAGCAGCCCGAACGTGCCCGACCCGTCCATGCCGGTGAGTTCGAGGAGCCAGCGGGTGGCGGTGTGCTCCAGGTAGATCGCCGCGTGGTCGCCGCCGGCGCAACTGGGATTCATTGCCGATGCGAGCATGTCGGCGGCGACGCCGACTGGTTGGGGTGGCGAGTTCGCCCACGCCATGAAACGCGAGTGCCCGTTGCCAAATGGGCGGGAGAGGATGTGGCGCTCGGCGAACGCGAAGATATCGCCGGTGGGAAGCCCGGAGGCGGGCAGCGGCGCGTCCAAGATGGCTGCGCGTTCGTCTGGTGACATTTGCTGGAAGACGGGGCGGTCCGCGAGGCCGTTCATGTGCCCGGCCGCAAGGTGTGCGGCCTGCTGGAAGAGCTTTTCCAGGTCTTCGTGCGATAGCGGCCGTGGGCCGGGCCCGCTGTCTCCAGCGATGTCGGTCATGACACACCGGCCTCCTTTCGGGTGAGGATAGCTGATGGGCGGGCCGGTTGGGCAACGAGAGCGCAAGTAGCGCCCGGTCGATACCGGGCGCTACCAGGTGGGGTGCGAGGCGCGGGTTACCTGACGATTACGGTGACCCTGAGCTCTTCGCCATCGTCGCCGGTCACGAGATAGATGCCTTCGTCCTCGAAGGTATGCGAGAACACTTCACCGTCCGCGACGTCCCCGGATGCGACCTCTTCGACGAGCTGGTCGTCGGCAAGGCCGTTGTCGTCGGCGGCGCCGTTGTCGTCGATGCCATTGGCGTCGTCAGCCGGCGGAGTGGCGCCGTTGTCGTCGATGCCATTGGCGTCGTCAGCCGGCGGAGTAGCACCGTTGTCGTCCATGCCGTTGGCGTCGTCGGCCGGCGGGGTGGCGCCGTTGTCATCGACACCGTTGGTGTCGTCATTGCCAATCCCATCGTCGTTGGCATCGTCGGTGATTCCATTGGTGTCGTCGTCGAAGATGCCGTTGTCATCGTCCATGGCATCGTCCATCTCGTCGCCCGGGGAAATGCGGTAGACCGTGATGGTGGCGTCTTCCGGCGCATTGTTGAGGAAGTACACGGTCGAGTCCTGCGACACGGACATCATGTCCACGTCGCCTGCGGCCGATGCTATGGCGATGGCATCTTCGTCGATTGCGTCACCGTCTGCAGGCGCGGAGGGAGTTTCGTCATTTTCTATGCCGTTGTCGTTGACTGGCGTCTCTACGTCGTCGTTTTCCTGGACGGCGTTAGCGTCGTCGTTGTCGTCGTTATTGGTACATGCGGCAAGACTGAACGCGAAACTGATGAGAATGGAGAAGACAAATGCGGGGTATCGTACAGGCACAGGTATCCTCTGCAGTGAGTATTTTGGCTTCCGTTGACGTGGGTTAACCCGTCATTGGTACGCGCCATTCCACTCTTGCAAGCGAGGATCACAGGGCGAATAACGAGCCGCAGGTGTCGGTTACAGATGACTCGCACGCATTCGCGGCCATCTGCGCAGATGGCCGCGAATGCGTGATGCTGCGGTGTGCGCGGGGTCAGGGCTGGGCGTAGTAGTAGGCGTTGAACGGGTGTTCGAGGCCGGGCACGCGTGCCATCCGGGTGAACCCGGCCTCACGCAGCATGCCGAAGAGCTTCGACTCTGGCAGCCCGACTGTCCCCAGGCCGAGGCCGTCAGGGCTGGACAGCGCCGAGGACATGCACGCCTGGATGGAAAAGGCGTAGAGCATAGCCCCGAGCGGGTGTTGGAGGTTCTCGTGCCAGTCCTCGGGAGCGTCGACGTCCACGATGAACCAAATGCCGTCTGGCTTAAGCGCCCCGCGGACCGCACGCATGGCCAGGTCGGGCCGCGTCATGTCGTGGAGCGCATCGAGCACCAGGAAGACGTCGAAACTCTCATCCTGCGGGATGGGCTCGTCATCAGAGTTGTGGACGTGGCAGTTCGCGACGCCGGCGGACGCGATGTTATTCCGGGCGCGTTCGAGCGCGTGGACGGAGTTGTCGTAGCCGTGGACTTCAGAATTCGGGAATGCCTGTGCCACCGCGGTGCTGCCAACGGCAGCGCCGCAGCCGATGTCGCCGACCCTCGCACCGGCTTGCAGCTTCTCAACGAGGCCCGGCACCTTTGGCAGCGCTTCGCTGACGAGTGCGGAGCGGTTCCACGGCCCGAGCAGGCGTTCTACCTGGCGCGCGGTGGCGGGACCGCCATCGTCGTAGGTGAGGCCCTGTCCCGTCCGGAACGCTTCGGGGAGTTCATCGAAGACCCGGTTGAGCTCGGGGAACGAGTCGAAGGCGCCGATGGCGGAAGCGGGCGTGTTTTCGTCCACAAGCACGAGGTAGGCCTCTGGTGACAGCGAGAACTGTTCGCCGCTGTTGTCGATTAGGCCTGCGGCCGCCTGGCCGCGGAGCCATTCGCGCAGCCAGCGTTCGTTCAGCCCGGTGGCCGCGGCAAATTCCTCGCTGGTGCAGGGGCCATGCTGCGCCAGCGCCCGGTAGAGCCCCAGCCGGTCTCCGAGGTAGATGAGCCCCGAGACGGCGGCGCCGCCGATGTAGGTGAACGCGCGGGTGGCGATCTCCTCCACGCGTTCCGGGTTGATCCCTGGCGATGCGGATTCAGTGGTCACGACGGGCCTCCAGCAGGTGATGGCGCTACTTTAAACGCTCCTGTGCTCACTTGCCAGCACCAGTGATCACGAGTCACGTGGGGTCGCCGCAGCAAAAAGGGGAGGCCCCGGAAGGGCCTCCCCTGGTGGCGATTAGCCGTTGCCGCGGGCTTAGACCTCGCGGAATTCGCCTTCCACGGTGCCTTCGTCGGCGCCGCCCTGCTGACCACCTGCGCCGGCGTCACCGCCGTCACCGGGGCCCTCGCCGGGCCCGTCGCCCTGCTGGCTGTAGACCTGCTCGCCGATCTTCTGGAGAGAGGCGTTGAGGTCGTCCAGTGCGGGCCGGATCTGGTCGGCGTCGTCCGCTTCGATGGCAGATCGCACCGTGGCGACCTTTTCTTCGACTTCGCTCTTGAGCGACGCGTCGACTTTGTCGCCGAGGTCGGAGAGGGTGCGCTCGGCCTGGTAGGCGGTGGTGTCCGCGGTGTTGCGGAGCTCGATGAGCTCGCGCTTCTTGCGGTCCTCTTCCGCGTGTACCTCGGCTTCCTGCTGCATCCGGTCGATCTCTTCTTTGGTGAGACCGCTGGCGCCCTGGATCGTGATCTTCTGCTCGCGGCCGGTGCCCTTGTCGGTCGCGGAGACGTTCACGATGCCGTTGGCGTCGATATCGAATGAGACTTCAATCTGGGGGACGCCGCGGGGCGCGGGCAGGATGCCGTCGAGGATGAACCGGCCGAGCACCTTGTTGTCCTGCGCCATGGGCCGTTCGCCCTGGACGACGACGATTTCGACGCTCGACTGGTTGTCCGCCGCGGTGCTGAAGACCTGGCTCTTGGACGTGGGGATGGTGGTGTTGCGCGGGATGATGGGCGTGGCAACGCCACCGAGCGTTTCGATGCCGAGGGTCAGCGGCGTGACGTCGAGGAGCAGCACGTCTTTGACGTCGCCCTTGAGCACGCCGGCCTGGATGGCAGCGCCGATCGCGACCACTTCGTCCGGGTTGACGCCCTTGTGGGCTTCCTTGCCGAAGAAGTCGGCGACGAGCTTCTGGACCGCGGGCATGCGGGTCTGCCCGCCGACGAGGACGACCTCATCGACGTCGGCCGCTTTCTTGCCTGCGTCTTCGAGCGCCTTCTTCACGGGCTCGAGGGTGGATTCGAGCTGGTCGCTGACGAGCTGCTCGAGCTTTGAGCGTGACAGGGTGAGGTTCATGTGCTTTGGCCCGGAGGCGTCGGCAGTGATGAACGGGAGGTTGATCTCGGTCTCCTGCGTGCTGGAGAGCTCGATCTTCGCCTTTTCGGCTTCGGCCTTGAGGCGCTGGAGCGCCTGGCGGTCCTGGTGGAGGTCGATGCCCTCGCTCTTCTTGAACTCGTCGATGAGCCAGTTGATGATGCGCTCGTCGAAGTCGTCACCGCCGAGGTGGGTATCGCCGTTCGTGCTGAGCACCTGGAAGGTGCCGTCGCCGATCTCGAGGATGGAGATGTCGAAGGTGCCGCCGCCGAGGTCGTAGACGGCGATGACTTCGTCACTCTTCTTGTCGAGGCCGTAGGCGAGCGACGCCGCCGTCGGCTCATTGATGATGCGGAGCACTTCGAGGCCGGCGATGCGGCCGGCGTCTTTGGTGGCCTGGCGCTGGGAGTCGTTGAAGTATGCGGGCACGGTGATCACTGCTTCGGTGACCTGCTCGCCGAGGTATGCTTCGGCGTCGGTCTTGAGCTTTTGCAGGATCATCGCGCTGACTTCGGGCGGACTCATCCACTTGTCGCCGAACTGCACCTGGACGTCGCCCTTGTCGTCTTTGCCGGTCTGGTAGGCGACGGCTTCGTGCGAGCGTTCGACTTCGGGGTCGTCGTAGCGGCGGCCCATGAAGCGCTTGATGCTGTAGATGGTGTTTTCGGGGTTGGTAACGGCCTGGCGCTTGGCGACCTGGCCGACGAGCCGTTCGCCATTCTTCGTGAGCGCAACGATCGAAGGCGTGGTGCGCGCGCCTTCCGCGTTGGGGATGACGGTGGGTTCGCCGCCTTCCATGACTGCTATTGCGCTGTTTGTTGTGCCAAGGTCGATACCGAGAACTTTGGCCATTTTCCTTCCTCCCGGGCTGGTGCCCGTTTCGTTGT
>SKSF01000122.1 GCA_007118095.1 Dehalococcoidia bacterium | reverse complement strand
GTGGGCGCTTACCGCCCGGAAGGTATTGGGGCAGTGTATACGAACGATAAGCGACTCCGCACCCCCTGCCCGGCGCCCCGGCGTCAATTTTTTGTCGACTTGGGTCGGGCCCTGCGTTTCACCCGATGACGTGCGGGGCGCGCGCTTGTCGCTAACGTTCTGGATACGTATTGTCCACGGCGTTCTCACGAAGCCCTTACTTCAGCAGATGCTTCCACCGTTGGTAACTGCTCGGGGCTGCGAGGAGGGACTGATGACAAGATCGAGCGTCAGCGTGAGCCGACGACCGGGCGCTGTGCTGGGTCTGGTGACGGTCGTTGTTTTAGCGGCGTTCGCCACTACTGTGCATGCCTCCGGTGAAGCTCTAGCCGGGGATGGTTCTGCGCTAAGGGTTAAGAAAGACAACAACGTTAACGGGTTCGTTTCGCCCGGAGCCCCTTTCCAGTGGACCTTTGAGATCGAAAATATGGGTGACGAGCCGCTACACATTCGCAGCTTTGCCACGGATACGGGGAACCTTTTCTTCCATGATTCGCTGCCCGCTGCCGCCTCATACAGGTTCGTTGATGAGTACAGTGAGACTACAGCGCGACTTCTGCTTCCACGGTGGGATCAACCTACGTCAGTCGGTCTGCTCGAATGCCACCTTGATCGTCCACATCCCGCAACCCCTTCAGTTCAGTGTTACACGCGATATAGTGCTGGACTGCGCTTCGACCCTGGAGCGACCGTTTCCTTCTCCATCGAGGTGAGCCCGTCGACAGACCTCGATGCCGGCGACAGACTGATTAACCCGAGACCTGGTGCGACCACACATTGCAGCGTAGACCCGGAAGATGTGTTGTCGCCGGCAAACCCAGCCAAATCATGTGAGGACACTGTTGTTGTTGGGGAGCCCGGCCCGGCCACCGGCACCCTCGACCTCCGCCTCTACGAGTGGAGCGGCGATGACTGGGACGAAGTAAGCGAAGGCTGGCTGTTCGCGCTCGACGGTGATGACGACTTCGACCTCGCGCCTGGCATCCACGATGACCTGCCGCCGGGCGATTACACGCTCCATGGCGACGAACGGCCGGCCGGCTGGTACCTCGATTCGTTCACGGTGGGCACGGGCGAAGCGTGCACACCGCCCGGTACGCCCTCCGGGACGGTTGCGGAGCCCACCGGGGTCGACATCGAAGCTGGCGAAGCTTCCTTGGCCTGTGCGTATGCTGCGCCGCTGAATCCCCTGACCGTCGACGTGGATGGCTCAGGCGCCTACACATCTGTATACGACTGGAGTATAGACCAGGCGTTCACCGCTCCGGCCACCGCAGAAGCGCGCCCCGGCGAGTCCCACACCTTTCAGATCAGCATCGATGTCGGCCGCGACGTCACATACGACGCCACCGCCACCGGCACGCTCACCATCGCCAACCCGAACCCAACGGGACATGTCGCGAAGGTGCAGGACATCGATGTTGTCCCGGACAATATCGAACTCGGCTCCTGCGGCGGTCACGGTGAAGCCCCGTTCACACTGGACGGCGGCGAATCCGCAGTATGCGCGTGGACGTGGGAGGACACCGGCCGGCCTGGCGCTCTTGCCGATACCGGGGTCACCTTGGTCGTCTCGACCGCACCGGGTAGCGAGATCGGCGGGGCGTCGGGTACCGCTACCGTCATTTTCGAAGATGGCGAGGGTGACGGCGGCAATGACGAAATGGACCTGCGGGCCGGCGAGGAAGGCACCACACTGGAGATGCTCGCAGCGGGCATCACCGAACCGGGCACTTTCGATACGTCCCTCACGCTCGCGTGCCCAACCGACAGCGCCGCCTACGGACCCGGTGGCACGGCGGAAGTCACGGCACAACATGCCGCGCAGCTCACCCCCGGTGGGCCAGACGCTGAACGGCTCGCCGCAACGGTCACCTGTCTGCAGCCAATCCTCACGCTCGAAAAGGCGCTCGATACTCGCGATCACGACGAGCCGCCATCGCCCGGGGACTGGGTGATCGAGGCGGAGTCGGGTGACCAGTGGACGCTCGCAGGCGAGCCCGGCACCAGTGGCCCGGTCCATCCTGGCGCCGAGTTCGACGTTTCAGTCGGGGAAAGTGACCCGGCCTATGCGGTCGATGACGTCACCTGTACCCGGGCCGACACCGGCGAGGAGCTGCCTCCACCGTTTGTCATGCCGCCAGTCGATGTCACCTGCACCGTGACCAGCAGCTACCGTCCGGCGGTCGTCATGCTCTCGCACGACTTCGTCGATGCACCCGCCGGCGCCGAAGCGCGGCTCGCTATCGACCAGCACACGCCGGCCCCGCCGTCAGCCACCATCGACACGGGGGGCGATGGCTTCTCGATTGAGCGCGAGTCAGCGCCTGGCGCCTTTTCCGTCTCTGCCGCCGGGACGCTCTCGACCGACCTTTCCGCTTACACGACAACCCTCACGTGTACCAGCACGGTCGGTCGTGACGATTTGCCCGGCGGACAGGAGACGGCGGACTCCGCCATCTTCGACGCGGTCCACGACGAAACCGTGACCTGCACCTTCACGCACACGGCGCGCCTTGGTGAAATCGCCGTGTCTGCTGCCATAGACGACGCCGGCGCAACCACCCCGCCATCGCTTCCCGCGCGCGAGCTCACGGTCTGCCTCGATGGCGAATACCTCGCAAGCCCCACCGAAGCAAACGTCGGCTGCGTTCCGCTTGCCGACGGCGAAGCGCACACCTGGCCCGGCCTCTTTCCCGGCGAGTACGACCTCGCGGTCGACGGCGTTACGCCTGGGGACGAGGACTGGTGGGAGATCTCGGTACCGGGGGACATCGAGCTCGGACCGGACGAATCTGTGAACCGCGGCGTCACCGCAACACTCCAGCCCGGCTCGCTCACCGCGAATCTCGATGTCGAATGGGGCGACGCGCCGCCCGGGGACGAGCTCGTGTTCGCACTCTGCATCGAAGGTCCATCCTTTCCGCTCGATACCCTTGTGGCAGAGCTCAGCAAAGATGACTTTGCTGAAGCCGCGTGCATCGAAGGCAATCCCGGGGCCACCTGGAGCGGACTGTTGCCGGGCAACTATCGCGTGCACCTGCCTGCAATTGACGACGATTGGCTTGCCGCCGGCACAGGCGCGGACGTCCCGGTCCAGCCCGGCGAGGCTGCCTCCACGAACGTCGCCGTGCGATACCTGTCGGCTGGCTTCGCCGCCGCTGTCGAGGTCGACCCGGCCGGCGGTTCTCTCCCCGACGAGGTGACGTTCGAAGTCTGCGTTACCAGTACAGCCGGCGGCCCGGCACAATGCGAGGAGACCGCGCCCGGCGCTATGGCCGCCTGGGACGCGCTGCCGCCCGGCGACTATGTGTTTGACCAGCGGGTGATCCCCGGAACGGACGCTTCGCAGTTTGCAAGCTCGCTGTCGGACACGGGATTCACGGTTTCGTGTGACGGCGGGGAGTGCATGGCATCGCCGCCGTCCGCCACGGTCGAACATGTGCTTCGGCCCGCCACCCTGGGCATTGAGGTCGACCGTCCCGCCGCGGCGACTGGCGCCTTCCCCACCGCAGCGGTCATGGATGCGGCCGACGCCACCATCTGCGAACTCGATGCCGGGGAAGACGGCGAATACCCGTCGTGCGATGTACCGGGCAATGTCACCGCAAACCTGGCATTCGATCTCCCCGCAGGCGAACGAGTCAATGACGTTGCGGCAGCCGGGGGATGCTCAGTTCAAGACGATAGCGGCACCCCACGATTCGAAGTGGAGACGGTCGCGGGTGGAGACTGCGAGGTACAGGTCACGACGTACCATGCCGGCACGCTTGAGCTGACCAAGGAGTCGACCGTCCCCGCAGACGATGCCGAGGAATGGTCCTTTGCTGTGGAGGGCCTCGCCAGTCCAAGCGTGACCCTGCCTCCGCGTGCAAGCGGCGAGAAGGCCAGTGAAACCGTGCGGCTCGTGGATATCCCGCCCGGCGTGTACGAAGTGAGCGTGCCGGGCGGTGGCAGCGCCTGCACCCCGGCCTCACCGCCCGGCACCTTCGAGACGTCCGCCAGGGCCGGCGAGGATGAACCCACTATCACGGGCAGCGTCCCGGTCACGGTCACAGTCGAGGCCGGCGCAACCACCACGGTGGTCTTTTCCACCGCGCCCTGTGGCGCCGTCCTCGGAGACACGCCCCTGTTCGCCCGCGTGCTCGAAACGGCCGAGGGCGAGCCTGCAGGCGGCGATGGAATCCCCGGCGCGGATGTCACTGCGACTGGCACGGCAGGCATGGCGGAGGGGAACGAGGACACACTCGAGACCGACACTGCGGGGATGGCGGGCTTCGGCGCCATCGAACCGGGCGTATACGATCTTTGCGTCGACTTGCCGGATGGTTTCGACCTGGCCGGCTCGCAAAGCGACACCGGCACCCCGGCGTCCGACGATGCATGCCATCGCGGCGTCGAACTCAAGGGTGACGGCGAAGTGGTGGTCGAGTTCTTTGCGGCCGCGCAGGATGAGCCGAACCCCTCGCCAACCGCACCCGCCGGGTCGCCGCCGCCCACCTCAACACCCTCGCCAACGCCTCCACCGTCGGCCACCATGACGCCCACACCGCCAGAGGTCACCGCGACTCCGCCACCCCCGGCCTCCTCGGAACCCACCCCGGTGCCGAGCGGGACCCCCGCACCTCCCGCGACACCTACGAGTGAACCCGTGCCCACGGCAACGCCGTCTCAGCCGCCTGCGACCCCAACGGGCACCCCGGACCCCACAGCGACACCCGCGCTCCCCACGGAAACGGAGACACCTCCACCATCAACGGAGGCACCGCCCGCGACGCCGACTGCCACGGTCCCTCCCAATACCCCCGCACCGGCCACCGCAACACCGGTATCGGTCGAACCCCCTGGCCCCTCACCGGCGCCTGCGTCAACTGCGACACCCGGCATCGGCACCACCCCGACCCCGGGCCCGCCGGCAACCGGTTCCGGCGATGCGGCTTCGGGGGCGAGCACGGCCGTCACCATTTCCGTCCTCGCGTTGCTGCTGGCCGGGGCGGCCGCGCTCGGCTCGCGGTCAGCGGCGCGGCGCCGGTAGGCGCACCCGCAGCTCCCGTCCGGTACACTCCAGCCGCACAACGGACGCAGCAGGGGGAACGACCACATGGCGACGCAGTACGACGTGATCGTGATAGGCGCGGGCTCCGCCGGCGCCGCACTCGCAGCGCGCCTCAGCGAAGACCCGGATTGTTCGGTCCTCCTGCTCGAAGCTGGCCCCGACTACCCGGACCCTGCGCACCTCCCCTCCGACCTGTCCGACGGCCTCAGCGCGTCCCTGGGCCCGCACGACTGGCACTGGTGGGGCGACGCTGTGCCGGGCCGCTCTGTCCACTATCCCCGCGGGCGCGTCGTCGGCGGTTCGTCCGCGGTCAACGGCATCGTCGCCATCCGGGGTGTCCCCGGCGACTATGACGAGTGGGCCGAGATGGGCAACGACGAATGGTCGTGGGAGCGGTGCCTGCCCGCCTTTCGTCGGCTCGAAGACGATCGCGACTTCGGCGGCGACTTCCACGGCCACGGCGGCCCCATCCCCATTGTCCGCTGGAAGACAGGCGAGCTGACCCCGCTCTCACGCGCCTTCCTCGATGCCGCCCTCGATGCCGGCTACCCGTACTCCGAAGACCATAACGTCCCGGGTTCGACCGGGGTTGGCCCGTGGGCCATGAACCGTGAAGGTTCGCTCCGCGTCTCCACCGCCACGGGCTACCTCGCGCCCGCCCGGGATCGGCTCAACCTCACCATCCGCGGACATTGCCATGTCGACCGCATCCTCTTCGAAGGCAACCGGGCGACCGGCGTTGAAGTCGCGGGTGATCATGGCCGGCAGCGTGTCTTTGGCCGCGAAATCGTGCTCGCCGCCGGTACGCTGCATTCGCCACCCATCCTCCTGCGCTCGGGTATCGGCCCGGCCGCCCACCTCGGGGCGATGGACATCCCGGTCCTGCACGACCTGCCCGGCGTGGGCCAGAACCTGAAGGACCACCCGTCGGTCACGCTCATCGCCACCCCCGCCGATGGCGTCTGTGGGGAAACCGACCCCTTGCAGCAAATTGGCATCCGCTACACGGCCACCGGCAGCGACATCGAAAACGACATGCAGATGTACATGTGGAGCTACAGCGCAGAACGCACCCCACAGCTCCGCATGTCCATGCCGGGGATCGACTACCTCTTCATGCTGTGCATCACCCTGCAGCGCCCCTATTCGGCCGGTAGCGTCCGGCTGCAAAGCGCCGACCCGTTCCACCAGCCCGCCATCGATATCAACCTGCTCGCCGATGACCGCGATACCATCCGCATGGCCGACGGTGTGCGGCGCGCCTGGTATTTGCTACAGCGCGACCAGGTTGCCGGGCTCACCGGTAAGGTCCTCCGCCCCGACGAGTCCACGGTCGATGACGACGAGACCCTCCGAACCTTCCTTTATGACCACGTGTCCCACCTGGTCCATCCCGTCGGTACCTGCCGCATGGGCCCCGCGGACGACCCCGGCGCGGTCGTCGACCAGTACGGCCGCGTACATGGCCTCGAAGGCCTGCGCGTCGCCGATGCCGCCATCATGCCCGATCTTCCGCGTGCTAACACCAACCTCAGCGCGATCATGATCGGCGAACGCGTGGCCGAATTTATGAAATCACCATCTGCCACGGCCGTGTGAATGCCATCCTTCCAATGAAGCAAACCGCATACTGCCACCAGGGATAACGCGAAAAGACGAAGGAGGTCCCCAAATGGCAGCCTGCGAAGTTTGCGGAAACGAATACGACAAGCCCCTGGAGATCATCGCCGCGGGGCAGCATCACACCTTCGACTGCTTCGAATGCGCCATCCACAAGATGGCGCCCATCTGTGAACACTGCGGCGTCAAGATCATTGGCCATGGGCTCGAAGGCGGTGGACACTTCTTCTGCTGCGCCGGCTGCGCCGAAAAGGGCGGCGTCCAGGGCCTTCGCGATCGCGTCGAACAACCCGCCTGACCGGGCGCCACCCCGGCGCCTGGTCCCCGCGGACAGTCGTCCGAGCCGTCAGTCTCGTATGCTGGTCAACCAGCCCATGTAAGCGTGCATCTCAGCGCCGCTTGCCGATGCGCTGAGATTCGCGATCACTGACAGGGAGTTCGCTGCACGCGGTACGAGGCATCAGCCCAGCGGCCCGGCCGCGGGTGCCGTACACGCCGCCAGCGTTGTCAGTGAATCTGCTGCGCGAGGTAACGCTCCAGGCCCACGCGCTCGATCGTTTCGAACTGCGTTTCGAACCAATCGACGTGCTCCGACTCCTCGGCGATCATCTCTTCGAACATGCCCCGGGTTTTGTAGTCCCCCACCTGCTGGCAGTGGGAGATGGCCTCGGTCAGCGCATCGACCGCGCCGCGCTCGAGCGACAGACCCGCTTGCAGGATCTCCGGTACATCTTCACCAACCGGGACCTCGTTCAACCGCTGCATGTTCGGGATCCCTTCGAGGAAGAGAATGTGTGCGACGAGCTGTTCGGCGTCCTTCATCTCCTCGACACTCAGGCCCCGGAACTTTTCGTAGAGGCGTTCAAAGCCCCAGTTCCGGCACATCTCAGCCGCGAGGAAATACTGATTGATCGCAGTCAACTCCACCGTGAGGTGGTTGTTCAACCGCTCGACGACGCCTTCTCGTGCCTGCATGCATTCGCTCCTTCAGGTAGTCGCCCGGCACTCCGGTCGAAGCTGGCCGTCGGAGTTCCCGGCGAAGCCGCTGTGCCCAGCGAGCTCGCGAGGACCTTTTTCCAGCGCCCACCGCAGGCAGGCTGGCCGCCATTGGTGCGGCAGAGAATCTCGCAGACAGCGCGACGGCAGCGCCCGCAACACCCGGGCGCGTCGAGCCTGAGTGACGAGATGATCCGATCTGCCTCTGGCGCACCGTCCGCCACCGTATCACGCGCGGCAGCCTCAGTGATGCCATTACAAACGCACGCGTACATCCCATCCCCATTCGAAGCAGCCGCCCTGCCGCTTCCCGCGTAGCTGTTGTAGCCAGGTCAGCTCAGGCCCCGTGTAAGACAACGGCACAGAAGAGCTCCGACAACTTGGGCTAAGCGTAAATCTTAGGTGGTGCTAATGCAACTGCATCCCACGGCCTAACATGCGAGTGAAGCCCCGCCATCGCCGAGCGAGATCTTCCGAGCCCAAATAGGATGCCGTATTCGCGGGTCCTGGGACGAGGATCCCCCGTTGGCCCGGCGTACCGGGCAGCAGGGCATCCGCGCCGCCACAAACGGTGAACGGAGAAACGCACTCCGATACACTGGGAATGGTCGGGTGCCACGCGCGACGCTAACGAGCGGCCGGGTGACCCGTCCCGGGACAGCGAACGAGGTTATCTGGTGAATCCGGGTTCAATGTCCCATTTCCAGGCGCGGCTGTAGCTCAGTGGATAGAGCATCTGTCTTCGGAACAGAGGGTCGGGGGTTCGAATCCCTCCAGCCGTGCCAGTTTTGAATTCAAACGCGG
>SKSF01000136.1 GCA_007118095.1 Dehalococcoidia bacterium | reverse complement strand
CTGGGCTCACTCATCGCGGGGTTCGGCGCCGAGATCATCGGCCCGGATTGGTACATGGCGCTCGCCGGCGTGCTGATTGCGGTGTGCGCCGTGTACTCGTGGGCGCGCATGAGTGAACTGCGCCAGATGGACTAGCACATACGGGCCTGGTCCACGCCGGAATTTACACGCCGTCCACGGTGCACCTACAATCCGCCCGTTCATCCATCACCAAAAAGCACCGGGGGACACGATGCCGACAATCACAAGCAATGGCCTGGACATCGCCTACGACGACCATGGCTCGGGAGAGCCCGCATTTGTCTTCGTCCACGGCTGGACCTGCGACCGGTCGTTCTTCAAACCACAGGCCGAACACTTTGGACAACGGCACCGGGTGATTACCGTGGATTTGCGCGGCCATGGCGAAAGCGACAGGCCCGGCGATGGGTACTCCGTCGCAAACTATGCGAGCGATCTGGCGGAGCTCATCAAGCAGCTCAACACCGGGAAAGTCATCGCCGTGGGGCACAGCATGGGCGGTCAAACAGTCCTGCAGCTCGCAGCGGACAGGCCTGAGCTGGTTGCCGGGATCGTCATGGTTGACCCGGCGCCGCTGTCCCCGCCACCAGAGGCCACCGAGTGGCTGGAGGGACTGGTCGGCGCCACTGCGGCAGGGAACAACGAACCGCGAGCCGGGCTGATCGACAGCTTTTTCCTCCCCGCGTCGGACCCGCAGGTCCACCAGCGCGTGAAGGAAACCATGCTCGCGAGCCCAAACCATATCGCAGCGGCGGCAATGCAGAGCGTCGTGGACTTCGACGGGCCAACGGTCGCGGGACAGTGCAAGGTCCCCGCCCTCAACATCGCGGCCGCCTCGCCACTCAACCCGCCCCACATGATGCAAGAGTGGATTCCCCACGTTGTCAACGGACAGACGGTGGGAGCCGGGCACTTCAACCACCTCGAGGCGCCGGTACAGGTCAATGCCATGATTGAAGCGTTTCTCGAGCATTACGTCTGAGCGGTCACGGCAGGGCTGCGGGACCGCGCTTTGACAGGCTCACCTGGCTCTGCTTCCATACCGCTGCCGCCGGGCGGCAGAGGAGGCATCGCGATGAAACTTGGACTCAGCATCGGCTATTCGGGCGCGGAGATGGCGCTTCCCATGGACCGCATCATCAAGGCCGAACAGCTCGGCTACGACTCGCTCTGGACGGCCGAAGCATACGGCTCCGACGCCATCTCCCCGCTCGCGTTCATCGCGGCACACACGAAGCGCATCCGCCTCGGCACAGGGGTCGTGCAGCTCGCGGCGCGGACACCCGCCGGCGCCGCGATGGCCGCACAGACGGTCGACGCGCTCGCCGGTGGTAACCGCTTCATCCTCGGCATCGGCGTCTCCGGCCCCCAGATCGTGGAAGGCTGGTACGGCCAGCCCTGGGGCCGCCCCTATTACCGCATCAAGGACTACGTCTCCATCATCCGCAAAATCAACAAACGCGAAGAGCCGGTGACCCACGAGGGCCGCGAGATTTCGCTGCCCTACATGGGCGAGGGTGCGATGGGCATCGGCAAGCCGCTCAAGTCCATCCTTCACACCAACCCGGACCTCCCCATCTGGCTCGGCACCGGCACCGAATCGAACGTGAAACTCACAGCGCAGATGGCCGACGGATGGCTGCCGCTCGGCTTTGTGCCGGGAATGATGGACACCTACCGGCCGTGGCTCGAAGAAGGCTTCCAGCGCGCGGGAAACGGCAAGTCACTCAAAGACTTCGAAATCCAGGCCGGCACCACGGTCATCATCACCGAAGACGTCCGCGAGGCCTTCCGGCGCATGAAGCCCAACATCGCCCTCTACGTCGGCGGAATGGGCCACCGCGACAAGAACTTCCACAATGACATGATGGTTCGCCGCGGCTACGGCGAAGCTGCAAAAACCATCCAGGAACTCTACCTGGACGGCCGCAAGGCCGAGGCCATCGAAGCAGTCCCGGACGAGTACTGCGACGAAGGGTCACTTGTGGGCCCGCCCGCACGCATCCGCGAGAAGTTCACCGCGTGGCTCGATTCGGGTGCAACCGGCCTCACCGTCAACACCACCCAGGACGAAGCCATCGAGCTCATGGCCGAAGTGGCAGACCTGAAGCCGCTGGAGGCGCGAGGCTAAGGGAGAGCATTCCGGCCCCATCCTGTCACCCGTCCCGGAAACCGGTGTGGTGACTGCTTCGTGCCCCGCCCTCCCGGGCGCACTGAGCGAAGGCGGTACGCGCGAAGAGGCGCTGGCGAACATCCGCGAAGCAATGGAGCTGTGGCTGGATGTGGCTGCAGAGCGTGGCGAGGAGCCGCCGCCGGAAGCGCACGACACCGTCCTCACCAGTATCGCTCGCGCCCTTGCCCACCGCGAAGAACTCGGGTGGGACACGACGCTGGAAACCAAGGTTGTGACGCTCGAACGGGCAGCCGCTGCCTGATGGGCCGCCTTGCGGGCATTTCTGCTCGCGAGGTACAGCGCGTAGCAGAACGCGAAGGATGGACGTTCGCCAGGCAGCGAGGTTCACACCTCATCTTCGAAAAAGAAGGTACGAGGCAGCGGCTGGTGATCCCGAACAAGCGGGACCTGGTAGCCGTATTGCGGCTTTCAGTGGACGAGTTTCTCGCCCGCGTTAACCGATAAGCGTTATTGCTGCTCCCCCTACCCCCGCTGATCCATCGGCACGTAGTCCAGCTGGCGCTCGCCAACATAGACCTGCCGCGGCCGGGCGATCTTCTGCTCGGGGTCGGTGATCAGTTCGCGCCACTGGGCCACCCACCCGGCCGTCCGGGGAATAGCGAACAGCACCGGGAACATCTCCGACGGGAAGCCCAGCGCCTGGTAGATGATGCCAGAGTAGAAGTCCACGTTCGGGTACAGCCGCCGCTGGATGAAGTAGTCGTCGCTTAACGCGACCTGCTCCAGCTCCTGCGCGATGTCGAGCAGCCGGTTCGTACCCGTGAGGTTGAGCACCTCGTCGGCGTGCCGTTTGATGATGCGGGCGCGGGGGTCGTAGTTCTTGTACACGCGGTGGCCAAAGCCCATGAGGCGCCGCTCGCCCTTCTTCACCCCGTCGACAAAGGCCGGGATGTTCTTGGGGTCGCCAATTTCTTCGAGCATCCGGATAACAGCTTCGTTGGCGCCCCCGTGGAGCGGCCCGGCGAGCGCGCCGATCGCCGCACTGGTAGCCATATACGGGTCCGGCTCGGAACTGCCGACCGAGCGCATGGCATTGGCACTGCAGTTCTGCTCGTGGTCGGCATGGAGGATGAAGAGCACATCGACAGCCCGCTCGATGACGGGGTCCGGTTCGAACTTCGGCTCCGCCATCTTCCACAGCATGCTCATGAAGTTCCCCGTGAACGACAGGTCGTTGTCGGGGTACACGTAGGGGAAGCCGCGCATGCGCCGGTAGGCAAAGGACGCGAGCGTTGGCATCTTGGCGATCAGCCGCCACGTCTGCAGTTCGCGCGAAGCCGGGTCATCCACGTTCCGCGCTTCCGGGTAGAACGTAGAGAGCGCCGCCACGGTGCTCATAAGCATGCCCATCGGGTGGGCGTCGTAGCGGAAACCTTCCATGAAGTGGCGGACGTTTTCGTGCACGAACGTGTGGTGCGTGATGTTGTGGGTCCACTGGCGAAGTTCCTCGGCATTGGGCAGGTGCCCGTGTACCAGGAGGAACGCCGTCTCGAGAAAGGTGCTTTGTTCGGCGAGCTGCTCGATGGGATAGCCGCGGTATTCGAGGATGCCCCGGTCCCCATCGATGAAGGTCACGCACGAACGGCACGACGCCGTGTTCGTGAACGCCGGGTCGTACACCATGAGCCCGAAGTCATCGTCGCTGACTTTCATCCCCCGGAAGTCCATCGCACGGACGGAGCCGTCGGTGATCGGCAGCTCATATGTTTGCCCGGTGCGGTTGTCGGTAACGGTCAGGGAGTCGTTGGCCATGGTGGCACCTCAAACGTTGGTGGTAGAAATCGCGGCCCGGGGCCACGGTGAATGCGCGAGGCTCGCAGCTGCGGAAGACAGTGTGTCCACCGCAAACGGTGCCATCTTACGCCATCGTACGCACATTTGAGCCATAGCCCGAGAGTCCCTCAACTGCTCTGTAGAACCCCGCCATGGTTTCGCGCATGATCTCCGCGACCGGGCGCACGTCGTCGATGCGGCCAGCGACCTGGCCGCTCATCGCGAGAGAAGCCTCCATATCGCCCCCGAAGTAGAGATCCCGCACGCTGCCCAGCTCGCCCAGCGAAACGGACTCTTCGCGCTCAAGGGCCTCACTCCGCTCCGTCCGCAACACGCGGAGACCCGGTCGCGAAAAGCGGTTCAAGAACACGGTGTCCGTCTCCGCAGCACCGGTGATACCACGCTTGTAATTCTCGTGCACCGGCGATTCGGCGGCGGAGACCATGCGGGTGCCCATTTGCACACCCTCGGCACCAAGCGCGAAGGCGGCGGCCATCGACGGACCATCCGTGATCCCCCCAGCAGCGATGATTGGCACATCTACATGCGATCGCACCAGCGGCAGCAACACCATGGTCGAGACATCGCGCGGGTTCTTGAACCCGCCACCCTCGCCGCCTTCCACGACGAGGCCATCGACCCCGGCTTCGACCGCCTTCAGCGCGGCGCGGAGCGTAGGGACGACATGAAAGACAGTCAGCCCGGCATCCTTGAGCTGCTTCGTGTACTGCGCCGGGTCGCCGGCCGATGTCGTAACGAACCGGACACCCTGGTCGACGACGAAGTCGATGATGCCCGGGTCGCGCACGAAGAGCTGAGCGATGTTCACGCCAAACGGCAGGTCCGTAAGGTCGCGCATGTTGCGGATCTCTTCCCGGATCGCGTCGAGCTCGCCCGAGGATGTCTCGATGATGCCGAGCCCGCCCGCGTTCGAAACAGCGGAAGCGAGGGGCGCGCGGGCGATATACCCCATGGGCGCCTGCACGACCGGGTAATCGATCCCGAGCAGGCGTGTGATCCGCGTGGCGAGTGGTGGTGGTGTGGTCATCCTCACGATTCTACGCAGCAGGGGAGTAGTTTCGTTCGCGCCGGTTTCGTAGCGTTATGGAGCACAGCTATCACGGGGGCATACATGACGCAGGCCATCGCCGAAGACATCGATCCGTTCACCATCTCGTACCCGGGCGCGCGCCGGCCCGACCGGCACCGCTGGGTCAACTCGTACGGGGTCCATATCCACGTCTGCGAATGGGGCCAGATCAGCGACCCTCCCCTGTTCCTGGTCCACGGCGGTTCCGACTTCGCGGGCACGTTCGATGTGTTCGGGCCGCTGCTCGCCGACGAAGGGTGGCGGGTGGTCTCGTGGGACCATCGCGGCCACGGCGACTCGGACCATGCCACGCTCTATGGCTGGGACGCCGACGTCCGCGACGGGCTTTCGGTGCTCGACTCCACGCGGCCCGACCCGGTGCCCGTCATCGCCCACTCCAAGGGCGGCGGCATGATGCTCCAGCTCGCGGACGCGCTCCCGCGGCGCATTTCGCGCCTCATGATCATCGACGGGCTCCCGACACCGCAGCCGGCCCCCGACATCACAAATCACGAACAACGGCGGATGGACGAAAAGGCCGTCGGCGAATGGCTCGACCATCGCCGGAAGGCCGCTTCGGCGCAGCGCAAGCCCGGCACACTGCACGAGCTCGCCGACCGTCGCGCGAAGATGAACCCGCGCCTCCCCCGGCAGTGGCTCGAGTACCTGGTGACCATTGGCGCCCGGCGCGACCCCGATGGCTGGCGCTGGAAGCTCGACCCGGCCATCCGTTTCGGCGGCTTCGGCCCGTGGCGCCCGGAGTGGTCGCTCAAGCGGCTGAGCCAGCTCGATGTCCCGCTGTTCGGCATGACGGCGACCGTGGCCGAAGAGATGGGCTGGGGTACGAAAGCGGATTCCCTGCGGCCGTATATGCCGCGCGGCTCGAAACTCCTGGAGATGGAGGAAACCGGCCACTTCATCCACATCGAACGGCCGCACGAAGTCGCGCGGCTGGCGCTGGAGTTCCTTTCATGAGCATCTTTGTCACCCACGGGAAAGTGAAGCTGGCGCTGCACACACTCCGGAACGGCCGGGGCCGGCCCCTGCTCCTGCTCCACGCCCTCGGCGAGGCTTCGCCGCCGGAGACCCCGGATTATGTCGCGGCGTGGCCCGGCCCGGTCATGGCGCTGGACTTCACAGGCCACGGGCAATCCTCCATCCCGCACGGCGGCGGATACACCGCCGAGATCCTCATGGGCGATGTCGATGCCGCGCTGGCGATGATCGGAAAGACGACCATCGTGGGCCAGGGCCTCGGGGCATATGTCGCGCTCCTCATCGCCGGGGGACGGCCGCAGCTCGTGCGCGGCGCAGTCCTGTGCGACGGTTCGGGCCTTACCGGCGGCGGGGACGAACCGGGGCCGGTCGTCGTGCGCGCAACAACAGAGCGCGATCACGCGCCGGACCCGTTCGCCCAGGTGGAGCTCGCCGAGGACCTCCGGCCCTCCGAATACGCTGCGCACTTCGCCCGGCTCGCCGGCCGGTCTTCGGGAATCGATCAGCCAATCTCTATCGTGGCAAAGACACGGCCGGACTGGCTAACACGGGTCTTGGAGGAGCCAGCGGTGGTCGAAGCGCCGCTGGATGAAGCGCTGGCACGGTACGCAGTGGTGGAATAGCGACCGCCGGCTTCGGTCGCGTAGACGTATTCGCCACACAGCGCGCAGACGAAACGTCCCGGGATGGGCTCGGCGCCACCCTCATAGGTGGCGCGCAATTCTTCGGGAGGACACGGACAGGTCATCACGCGTTCGATGGTGCCGCGCACCTGCGACACCTCCGAGCGCGTGATGACACCCGCCGTCAGCGCGCCATCGCGTGATATTCCGGGTTCGGCATCATGCCCGTGGCGGAGGCGAGCCGGTTCGTGAAGTTGAACATCGCCGCGACCTCGGCGATGTCCCAGATGTCCTCGTCGGAGAAGCCATGCCCGCGCAGCTCTTCGATGTCTGCCTCGCTGCACTCGGCCGGGCGCTCCGTAATCTTCACGGCGTAATCGAGCATCGCGACCTGCCGCGGTTCGAGTCCCGCGCGCCGGTAATCGAGTGTCACCCGGTCCCCTTTCACCGGGTCCTTCAGCAGCGCACGCACCGCAAAGCCGTGTGCCACCAGGCAGTAGAGGCACTGGTTGGCCATCGAGACTGCGACAGAGATCATCTCGCGCTCCGCTTTCGAGAGCCCCGGCGAGCCCTGCATGAGGTCTTCGAAGTGCGCGCGCCAGTGGTCGAAGCGATGCGAGCCCTTCCACGCATACGCGCGGAACACGTTGGGCACGAAGCCCAGTTTTTCGGTCAGCTCGTCGAAGAGCGCCGCTGCTTCGGGTGAGAGTGCGGAACGGTCGGCGATGGGAAACCAGGAGATGCGTTCTTCGTCCATTGCGGCATTGAAGCCCATCGCGCCACGCTATGCCACCGCCGCCCCGGTATCCCCGCTGCTAGGCTGCCAGTAGCATGCTGCCCGTGAGCGACCGGACCCGGGCCCGGCCAGTCGTCCGCCTCTACACCCGCGAGGGCTGCGGCCTCTGCGTTGAGGCGCGGGCAATGCTGGAGAAGCACCAGCGGCGCTTCGGCTTCGATATCGACGAAGTCGACATCGAAACCGACCCGGCCCTGCACGACCGCTTCTTCCTGGAGATCCCGGTGATCGAAGCGGACGGTGAGGTGATTGCGAAGGCGCCGCTGAGCGAAAAGGGGTTGCGGAACGCGCTGGAAGACGCGTTCCGCTAACCGCTACGTATTCACAGCAAGCTCATCGCGAATGGCATCGCAGATCTCGAAGGTCGGCCCTTCGCCCTGGAGCGAGTTCTGCATCTTGTTCAGGGTCACCGCCACGGACAGGCCTGCCTCGGGGTCGGCGAAGGCGATCGAGCCACCGGCGCCCGGGTGACCGAAGGCGGTCTCGCGCGGGCCCATGGAGCCGACAACACCCTCGACCGCGCCGCCGAGGAAATAGCCGGTCCCTTTGGGCATTGGCCGCATGATGACCCGGTCCATGTCGCGCGTGACGACTGCCGACATCGCCTGGATACGTTCGGGGCTCATCAGCTGGACGCCGTCGAGGGCGCCGCCAAAGGCAAGCGCGGCGTACATGCGCGCCAGCGCGCGAGCGGTGAAGTGCCCGTTCGCCGAGGGCAGGCAGGCCTTCCGCACGTCCAGTTCGTTGTAATTCACGTCCGTGCGTGCCGGCATCGCCTTGAAAAAGTCGTGGTCCGGCGGGATCTCCACCGGCATTTCCCTGGGCGTCTCCGGCGTCTGCAGCTTCGTCAGCCGGTCTTCCACCCCGTCCGGGATACCCACGAACATCTCATCCTCGATGCCGAGCGGCTTCGCGACATCTTCGCGGATGACCTCGCGAATGTGGCGCCCGCTCGCCGCCTCCACGATCCCGCCGATGATCCAGCCGAACGTAATCGCGTGATAGCCAGTCTCCTTCCCCGGTTCCCAGGCCGGTTCCAGGTTCGCCACATAGTCCACGCCTTTCTGCCAGTCGACGACGTGCTCGCGGGTGTTCGGCACCGGCGTCGTGTGCAGCCCCGCCAGGTGGCTCACCGCCTGCGTGACGGTCACGTGTCCTTTGCCTTTCGCGGCGAACTCCGGCCAGTACTCGGCAACCGGCGCCGACGGGTCGATAACGCCGCGGTCGACGAGGATATGCAGCGCCGTCGCCGCGACCCCCTTCGTGGTCGAAAAGCTGGAGAAGAGCGTGTCCGGGCCGACAGGCCGGTCGTCGCCTGGACCGACGGTCCCGGCCCAGGTGTCGACGATGCGTTCGCCGTGCCGGTAGGCGCACACCTGCACCCCCAGCTGGCGCCCTTCCGCGACCTGTTGTTCGATTTGCTTCGTAATGCGGTCATTCACCGCGGTGTCGGGGATCCCCATGCTTGCCATCCTCTGCTGTGCCATTGGGCCGGGAGTATACGGCGCAAACGGGCCGGGCTGGTAACGTGGTGACCGTCCGTCCGGCGTGATTGGGCGCACGTTCATTTGCTATGGTTGGGATGATTGCCCGGGAGGCAGGCGTCCACTGATGGCCAGGAGACTTTACCAGGACCAGGAACATTGCCCGGTCGCTCGGACACTGAACGTGCTGGGCGACCGGTGGACGTTGCTGATCGTGCGCGACATCCTGGCGTTCCGGCGGCACCGGTTCACAGAACTCCTGGAGTCGCTGCCAGGCATTTCGCCGAACCTCCTTTCGCAGCGGCTGAAGCAGCTCGAAGACGCCGGCATCGTCCGCCGCGAACTGTACAGCGAGCATCCACCCCGTATGGAATACCGCCTCACCGAGAAGGGGAAAGCCCTGGGCCCCGTCTTGTCCGCGATGCGCGATTGGGGCGATCGGTATGAGCCGTCCCCGGAAGAACATACCACCGGCCAGGCTCCGTGAGGCTGTTCACACCCCCGTAACACAGGCCGGACCGGGAAACGTCCCTGAAACAATGCCTTGTTAGCCTTCGAAATCAGACAGCAAGGCCCGGATCGTATCGCGGTTACGGGACCGCAACACAGGGGTAATGAAAATGACGAACGTCTACAAGGCTGAATACATCTGGATTGACGGCAAAGAACCGACGCATACGCTCCGGTCCAAAACGAAGGTCGTCCCAATGGGGACCGAACCACCGGTGTGGGGCTACGACGGCTCCAGCACCTACCAGGCAGACGGGCACGACTCTGACCTCGTTCTCGAGCCGGTCGCGGTCTACCCGGACCCGCTCCGGGGCGGCGACAACAAGCTCGTAATGTGCCAGGTCATGTTCCCCGACGGGTCGCCGCACCCGACCAACTCGCGGACAACAGCCTGCCTGGCGGCCGAAAAGTACAAGGACCACGATGCCTGGTTCGGCATCGAGCAGGAGTACACCTTCTTCCAGGGCGCAAAGCCGCTCGGCTGGCCCGAGCACGGCTTCCCGGCGCCGCAGGGCGGTTACTATTGCGGAGTCGGCGCCGACGAAGTGTTCGGCCGCGACATCGTCGAAGCCCATCTCGACGCATGCATCTCCGCGGGGATCGCCATCTCCGGCATTAACGCCGAGGTGATGCCAGCGCAGTGGGAGTTCCAGATCGGCCCGCTGGGCCCGCTCGAAGTCGCCGACCAGATGTGGGTGGCCCGGTGGCTCCTGTATCGCATCGCCGAGGACTTCGACGTCGCGGCCACGCTCGACCCCAAGCCCGTCAAGGGCGACTGGAACGGCGCCGGCGCCCACACAAACTTCTCCACCAAGGAGATGCGCGACTCCCTGGACAAGTGCATCGAAGCGGCGAAAGCCCTGGGCGAGCGCCACGAGTACCACATCGCCAACTACGGCGACCGCATCGCCGAACGCCTGACCGGCCGGCACGAAACCGCCTCCTACAAGGAGTACAGCTACGGCGTCTCCAACCGCAGCGCCTCGGTCCGGATCCCGTGGCAGGTGGCACGCGACGGCAAGGGCTACATCGAAGACCGGCGGCCAAACGCGAACTTCGACCCGTA
Organism: Dehalococcoidia bacterium; assembly: GCA_007118095.1. GTDB lineage: Bacteria > Chloroflexota > Dehalococcoidia > Tepidiformales > Tepidiformaceae > SLAK01. Next base: position 14,649 of record SKSF01000136.1, on the reverse strand, counting down.
CATCATCACCCGGCTCATGCTGGAAACGGTTTGCGGCAAGTTCCAGGGCGAGTGGTAGCCCACCGCACGGAAACGCTCGGAGAAGGGGCGCGGCAGATGCCGCGCCCCTTCTTTGTGCCCACCACTACCCTCCTCAGTTTCCAGATTCCGATAGCTCGCGTAGATTCACCCCATCGAACACAAGGAGGCAGGCTACATGGGCAAGCTTGAAGGCAGGACAGCCATCGTGACCGGGGCGGGCCGCGGCATTGGCCGCGAGGTCGCCCTCCTCTTCGCACAGCAAGGCGCACGCGTCGTGGTCAACGACATCGGTGCCTCAGTCGAAGGTGAAGGGAAGGACAACACCCCGGCGCAGCAGGTCGTCGACGACATCAAGGCGGGGGGCGGCGTCGCCGTCGCCAACTACGCAGACGTCGCCGACCCGGACCAGGCCGAAGACCTCGTCCGCACCGCGCTCGACGAATGGGGGCAGCTCGACATCCTGGTGAACGTCGCCGGGATCCTGCGCGACCGCATGATCTTCAACATGACCCCGGAAGAGTGGGACGCCGTGGTGCGCGTGCATATGCGGGGCACCTATGCCACCACCCGCTTCGCTTCAATCCACTGGCGCCAGCGCCGTGACGGCGGACGGCTCATCAACTTCACCTCCGGCTCCGGGCTCTTCGGCGCCCCGGGGCAGCCCAACTACGCGGCCGCGAAGATGGGCATCTGGGGATTCACGCTGAGCTGCGCCAATGCGCTCAGCCGCTACGGCGTCACGAGCAATTCCATCGCCCCCGGCGCTGCCACGCGCATGACCGACTCCGTGCCCGGCGACCGGCGTTCCGCGATGAACACCACGACATCGGACGCGGCAAAGGGCACCGAGCGCGACCCGGCAAACATCGCACCACCCGTCGCATACCTTGCCAGCGACGATGGCGGCTGGATCAACGGCCGCTGCATCGGTGTGAACGGCTACCGCGTCACGCTCTACAGCCAGATCAAGCCCGAAGTCGTGCTGCAGGGAAACGCGCCGTGGGACCTCGACAGCCTCGGCCAGCGCATGCCGCAGGCGCTCCAGCAGGCCATCCCACAGGGCGAAAAGCGCTGATCTGTCCGCGGGCGGGGTGGTCGCTGGCTACTCCGCCCGGTAATCCACACCAATGTTCGTCAGCTCGCGCTCCAGGTCATCGCCGAACAGCGGGCCGTAGTGGACCGACTGCAACACGCCCTCGCCATCGATGAGCATCGTGGTCGGCAGGCCACGATTGATGCGGTAGTGCTCTGATACCTCCCCGCTGCTGTCCATCACGGCGGGGAAGGTGACATCGTGCCGGTCCAGGATCCGCGCCGCGTCATCCTGCGATTCGAGGAAGTTCACGGCGAAGAAAACGATGTCGTCGCCCAGCGCATCCTGCGCCGCCTGGAAATCGGGCAGCTCGTCCTCGCAGGGACCGCACCAGCTCGCGTACCAGTTCAACACAATCGGCGTGCCCAGGTAGTCCGAAAGCTGCCGGGTGGCAGACGGGTCGTGGACATCGGCGAGGACGAAATCGGGCACGGGCTCGCCCACCTCGGGACGGTGGTCATCAAGGGGCCCTGTGCCCGGCTGCGGTGTCGGCACGCCCGCAAGCTCGGAAACTGGCGTGCCTCCAAAGGGCAGCTCGGCCCCGTCCGCAGGCTGCGGCGGGGACGCCGCTTCGCCAGGGCTCGCGTCGTCGCCGCCGGATGTGGCGAGCATATAGACACCCAGGACAAACCCGGCGAAGACGACAGAAACGCCCATCATGGCAAGCGTCAGCAGCCGCACCGGGTCCTTTCGTGTCGGGGATTCCGTCATTTGAAGCAGCTTCGTAGTACGCTGAGCATTCGGGAGTGACCGGATCCTAGCAGAGTTGCCGTTCATCGCCCGTTAACGCACGCGGCAAACGATAAAACCAGATGACCACTCCGACAGTCGCGGAAACCCCGCCCAGCGTCCTCATTGTCGAAGATGAAGAGACGCTTCTCTTCACACTCGCCCACAACCTCAAACGCGAAGGCTACAAGGTCATTACCGCGTCGCGTGGCGACGACGCGCTTGAACTGGCCCGCAGCAAGAACCCCGACCTGATCCTGCTGGACGTGATGCTCCCCGGCGTGGACGGTATCCAGGTGTGCCGGCTCCTCCGCCGGGACACCACCATCCCCATCATCATGCTCACCGCCTTGGGCGGTGAAGGCGACCGAGTGGCCGGTCTCGATACCGGGGCGGACGACTACCTCGCGAAGCCGTTTGGCATGCGCGAGCTGCTCGCGCGCGTGCGCGCGGTCCTCCGCCGTTCCAGTTTGCGGACGCCGGCTGCCGCTGCGAGCGACCTCTACGTCACGGGCGACCTCGAAATCGACCCGGGGCGCCGGGAAGTGCGCAAGAACGGCGCCCTGGTTCATCTGAAACCGAAAGAGTACGAACTGCTGGTATTCTTTACGCAGCACCCCGGCAGGGTATACACGCGTGAGCAGATTCTGGATGAAGTGTGGGGCTACGATTACGAGGGCGGAGCACGGACCGTGGATGTCCACGTGCGCTGGCTTCGGCAGAAAATCGAAGACGACCCCGGACAGCCACAACATATCCGAACCGTCCGCGGGAGCGGGTACATCTTCGACGGGTAACGCGCCATGAGGCGGCGGCTCGCCCTGCGTGGCGCAGTCGTCGCGGGTGTGGTGGGCGCCGCCGAGCTCTTCTTCGGCTTCGTCCTGGGCCTCCAGGACTACGACCCGTGGGTACGTCTCGCCGGCACCATCGCCGCAGTCGCCGGTGGCGTCCTGGCCGGCTACCTGGCATTCCGCGACCCGGGCGAAGCAATCGACCGGGTGAGCGAAGCGGCCCAGGCCATCGCCGAGGGCGAGATGGGCCGGCGCGTGCCCGAAACGGGCGGCCCCGTTACCGACCTCGCCGAAAACTTCAACGCAATGGCCTCGCGCCTCCAGCTCTTCTTCGAAGAAACGACGGCCGCCCGGGCACGCGTCGAAGCCGTCCTCGCGGCGAGCGCCGACGCGATGATTGCGATCGCCGAGGACACCCGCGTCCGGTATCTCAACCCGGCGGCGGGCTCGCTTCTTGGCGTCGCCGGGGACGATGCGATCGGTCGGCCCTTCATCGAAAGCGCACGCGACTACGAGCTGGACGACCTCGTGCGGCGCGCCATCTCACCGCCCCGGACCACCGAAACCGCGGTTGTGACCTTCGGCGCAAAGCGCATCCCGCTCCAGGCGGTAGCGGTCCCGATTACCGGTGGTGGCGAATGGTCCGTGCTGCTCGTATTGAACGATCTCACCGAGGTCCAGCGCGTCGACCAGATGCGGCGCGACTTCGTGACCAACGTCTCCCACGAGCTCCGGACGCCCGTCACATCGATCCGCGCACTCGTCGAGACGATGGAAGACGATACCGATAGCGACCCGGAAGAGCGCCGCGAGTTTCTCAGGCGCCTGCGCCAGCAGGCCGAGCGCATGACACTCCTGGTGAACGAGCTGTTGGACCTGTCGCGGATCGAATCCGGGGCGATCGAACTGAATCCCGAAGAACTGGACCTGCCAGCCCTCGTGGACGAAGCCATCGAGCTCAGCCGGCCGCGCATCGACCAGGAACAGATGACAGTCCATCCGCCCGCAAACCGGGACCTGCTCGTCGAAGCGGATCGGACGTCGCTGCTGCGCCTCACCACGAATCTGCTCGATAACGCCGTGAAGTACAGCCCCCGGGGCTCGAACATCTGGACCGAGGTGCGAGACGAAGGCGAGCTTGTCGCCCTCGCGGTGAAAGACGAGGGGCCGGGGATTGCCGAGCAGGACCTGCCGCGTGTCTTCGAACGCTTTTACAAAGTCGACCACTCGCGGCAGTCGCAGGGTGTGGGGCTCGGCCTCGCCATCGTGAAACACCTGGCGCGCGCCCACGGCGGCACGGTCGAGGCGACCAGCCCGCCCGAGGGCGGCGCCATCTTCACCGTCCGCCTGCCGCGCCGCTTCGTCGGGATGCAACAGGGCCCGGGCCAACCCGGCCGCAGCAGGGGGACGCGGTAGACCGGGCGGTTACCCCTTCTCGCCGCGCAACCGCGGATCGGGCGACTCGTCGGCAACCGCGAGCGCCTGGTGGACCAGGTTGACCGTGCTCTGGCCCATCCCCTCGTAGCCTTCGCCGACGGTTTTGCCCTGGAGATGCCGCGCCCAGATGCCTTCCGTGATGATGGCCAGCTTGTAGTAGGCCAGCACCTCGTAGTAGTGGATGTTTTCCGTGGAGCGGCCACTGCGCTCCTGGTACGCGGCGGCCAGTTCCTCGCGGGAAAGAAAGCCTTCCTGCGCGGTGATCTTGGAGATAGAGCGGGCGTCCAGGCGCTCCGGCGGGTCATCCTGGTTGCCCCAGAAGATGAACGTATACCCGAGGTCCGCCAGCGGATCGCCGAGGGTCGCCATCTCCCAGTCGAGGATTGCTTCGACCTTCCCGGGGTCGTCCGGGTTCAACATCATGTTCCCGAAGCGGTAGTCGCCATGCACGATCGCTGGTGCCGGGGATTCGGGCAGCGCCGCGTTCAAGCGCCGGATGAGCTCGTCGACCTCCGGCAGTTCCCGGGTCTTTGAACGTTCCCATTGTTCAGACCAGCGGCGCACCTGGCGCTCCAGGTAACCCTGCGGGCGGCCGAAGTCGCCAAGCCCCACCGCTTCGTAGTCGACAGCGTGTAGCTTCACCAGCGCATCCACGAGCGCCAGGCTCATGCGCCGGCGCTCTTCGGGCGTGGTCGCGTACCCGTCGGGGAGCGTCTCGCCGATGACCACGCCTTCCTTGTGGTCCATCACGTAGAACGGATACTCGTTCACCTCCGGGTCTTCGCACAGCGCGTAGGTGCGGGGCGCCGGGACGTCGGTATTGTTGAGCCCGGTGAGCACGCGGTATTCGCGCGCCATGTCGTGCGCGGTCGGGAGCACGTGTCCCAGCGGCGGCCGCCGCATCACCCAGACACGGTCGGGCGCGATGACTTTATAGGTAAGGTTCGAGCGGCCACCACTGAGGAGCTCAAAGCGCAGCTCCTGGTCGCCGCCAGGGACGTTCTCCGCAAAAAAGCGCGATACGTTCTCGTAATGAATGCCGGGGGGCACGTCCGTTTGCATGGCCCGCAGTATACCCCCCGCCGCGCTGTCGTCCGAGCCGCGGCCGGGGTTCGTGAACGTGTAAGCGCACCGGCTGCGCAATTGCGCCCAACCCGGGATAAGTGGTACAAACCTCATGTGAGGCTACCATGCCTCACCCCTTTTGGAAGGTTTGACAAGTTTGATGACACGGCGGTGCCGAGCCGCACGGCACACGCCGAGAGGGGCACGGACTGGGTATGGAATACCGGCGCATTGGCGGCACCGATCTTGACGTTTCGGCCGTTGGATTTGGCGTCTGGACCGTCGGCACGACGTGGTGGGGCGTCAAAGACCGCAACGTGGGCATCGACCTCCTCCAGCGGGCGTTCGATCTCGGCATCACTTTTTTCGATACGGCGGATACCTACGCCAGCGGTGACGCGGAGCACATCCTCCGCGAAGCGCTCGGCGACCGCCGCGACCAGATCATCATCGCCACGAAGTTCGGGTACGACATTTACAGCAACCCGGACCGGCCGAACCAGCAGGAGCGCCCCCACGACTGGTCGCCCCAGTACCTCCGCAAGGCCCTCGAAGGCTCGCTCAAGCGGCTCGGTACCGACTACATCGATTACTACCAGCTCCACAACCCGCGGATCGACGCGATCCAGGAGGACGACCTCTGGGCCGAGCTCGACAAGGCGAAGGACGAGGGGCTGATCCGCGCCTACGGGACGGCGCTCGGCCCGGCCATCGACCCCCGGCAGATAGACGAGGCGAACGAGTCGATGCGTCGCCGCGGCGCACCGCCGCAGATCATCTACAACCTGTTCGAGCAGCAGCTCGGGGAAGAGGTCTTCCCGGTGGCGCGGGAAACGGGCGTCTCGGTGCTCGTGCGTGTGCCACACGCCTCGGGCCTGCTCGACGGCACAGTGAAGAGCGACACGGAGTTCGAGCCCGGCGACCACCGGAACTGGCGCATGACCACCAACGAGCGCCGCAAGGCATGGCTGGAAGACGGCCTGGTGAAGCTCGAACGCCTCGAGTTCCTCGAACAGGGCCGCACGATGGGCCAGGCAGCCATCGACTTCATCCTCCACGAGCCCTCGGTCGCGAGCGTGCTGCCGAACATCTACGACGTGAAGGGGCTCGAGGAGTTCGCGACATACGACCAGGCCCGCCGCCTGTCGAATGAGGAATACCACCGCGTGCAGGAACTGTACGCACGAAACTTCGACCTGCCCGAGCCCGCCGGGGCAGGCGCGGGAGATTCGCGATGAGCGACGAGAAGCAGCAGAGCGGGGCGCCAGCCGCGCCGCCACGCCGCGGGCCGATGGTCGACCTCGACCCCAGCGGCCAGGTCAACCAGAAGGAGCCCGACCGGCAGCAGCGCCAGTTCCTGAACTACGCCTTCTACAAGCTGGACCCGGCCTTCCGCCGCCTCCCGAAGGAGGAGAAGGAATCTGCCCGCCGCGAGTTCGCCGATCTGGTGAACGCGTGGGATGAGCGCGAGGAAGTCATCCTGCGCACCTACTCGCTCGTCGGCCTGCGCGGCGATGTCGACTTCATGCTCTGGCGGATTTCCAACGACCCGCTCTGCTTCCAGGATATGCAGGCGCAGATGAACCGCACCACGCTGGGCGCGTACCTCACACAGCCGTACAACCTGGTGTCGCTGCAGAAGCGTTCGCAATACGTGAACCGGGTCGAAGGCTCGGGCGAAGGGCTCGAACTGCTGCCCGGGCAGGGCAAGTACCTGTTCGTCTACCCGTTCGTGAAGACGCGCTCGTGGTACGGGCTCACGCCCCATGCGCGGCAGGGAATGATGGACGAGCACATATATGCCTCCAGTCCCTTCAAGGGTGTCCGGCTCAACACCAGCTACAGCTACGGCATCGACGACCAGGAGTTCGTCGTCGCCTTCGATTCAGACTATCCCCAGGAGTTCGTCGACCTTGTCGGGCGGCTGCGCTACACGGAGGCCAGCCTCTATACGCAGCGCGATACGCCCATGTTCACGTGCGCAAAAGCGGACATCACCACCATCGTGGAGCAGATCGGCTAGTGGCTCAGCCAATGACCGGCACCGTGGAACGCGACCTCGAAACGCTCGGCGCCGAGCTTCGGCTTCCGCACAAGGTACGCACCCGGGTAGAACGCTTCAGCGCCTGCCTGTGGGAGACGGCGTCCCTGCAGCGCCACGAGATCCGTGAAGTCTGGGAACGCTCGTCGAGCCACGGCGAGGGACCGATCATGGTCACCAGCTGCCAGCGGCTAGAGGTCTATAGCACCGACGATTGCGATTGCGGCGCGCCACTCCAGAAGGAAGGGATGCACGCGCTGCGCCACCTGGCCGAGGTCGCGGCTGGCCTTCACTCGGTCGTACTGGGCGAAGCGCAAATCCTGGGACAGGTCCGCACCGCCATCCAGGAAGCACCCGCCGAGGTCCGCCCGCTCGCGGAAGTGGCGCTCGCCGCCGCGCGCGAACTGCGGCGCGAAACGGAATTCCACAGCCACTCCGGGCACCTGCTCGACCGTGCGCTGTCGCGCGCGGAACTGCCGGCGCAAGGCCGCCTGCTGGTCATCGGCGCCGGTGCGGTCGGGCGGCTCATCGCCCAGCGAGGGCGGGAGATGGGCTTCGACGAGGTCATCATCGCGAGCCGCCGGGAGCCGGACGCCGCGTGGTTCCATGACGGTGGCTTCCAGTTCAAATCGGTCTGGGACATGCACACGCTCGAACCGGTGGATGTGGCCGTCGGCTGCCTTGGCTCGGAAGCAGATGAGCTTCGCCCCGGCGAAGACCTGCCGGGCATCCGGCACCTGGCGGTCGACCTTGGAACGCCCCGGAACTTCCGCGACAACGGCAGCCTGCGCATCATCACCATCGCCGAAATGATCGGCCCCGGGAACGACCGCCCCCACAGCGACGCGCGCCGGGCCGCGCTCCGCGAGCGCCTGCACAACATCCTCGACCGGCGGCTCACAATGATGAGTCACGATAGTGGCTCGCCGGTAGGCAACATGCGCAACGCGGTCGAACAGGTCCGTCAGCGGGAGCTGCCGCGCATCCAGGAGAAACACCCGGATATCACGCCGGAAGCGCTCGACGCCATCACCCGGGCCCTCATAAACCGCATCTTTCACACCCCATCGCAGAAGCTGAAGCAGATAGACGACCCCGAGCTCGCGCGGAGCCTCGCCGAGCTCTTTTCCGAGGACGGGAGCAGCCGCACTCGACGTCCCCTTTCCAGCGCGGAGAACGACGAATGACGAGCACCACCGTCCCGGTCGGCATCGACGACCCCATCAACAGCGCCATCCTCACCATCTCCGAAGACCGCATCCAGGGCTACCACCGCGAGCCCTTCGAGGAGATCGCGCGGCAGTCCGGCGTGCCACTGGAGACCGTGATCACGCGCATCCAGGCGATGCTCGAATCGGGCACGATTCGCCGCACCCGGCAGACGCTTATGTCGACCAACCTCGCACGCGGCAGCCTGGTCGCCTGGCAGGTCCCCGAAGAGCGTTTGCACGACGCGTTCGACTACATGTTCCAGCAGGACCCGTTCTCCGGGCACGTAGTCATCCGCACCGCTGACGCCGCAACCCAGGGCGCGAGCTACCGGCTCTGGACAACGCTGAAGGTCCCGCAGGGCTACTCGATGGAGAAGCACTGCCAGTACCTGGCCTCCCAGACCGGCGCCGCGGCCTTCCGGTTGATGCCGGCGAAGTGCCTGTTCGTACTCGGTGTCGGCCATACCCGCCGCCGCAACATGGAGCCGGGCAGCAAGGCCGACCAGCCAGCGCAACCGACGAACACCGACCTCGTGGAGCTGACAGAGGAAGAGTGGCGCGTCCTTGTCGCGCTGAAGCGCGAATTCGAGGTTGACGAAGTCCGGCCCGACGCCTGGCGGCCGCGCGCGGACGAGGCGGGCGTTCCGCTGGAGACGTTCCACCGCATCGCCGAAAGCCTGAACGAGCGCGGCGTTGTCGGCCGCTTCTCCACATTCCTGGAGCACGTCAAACCCACGGGAGACGGCCAGCGCGTCACCCGCTACAACGCGCTGTTTCACTGGGCCGTCCCGGCCGGGCGCGAGCTCGAAGCCGGGGGCGAAGTAGGCCGCCATCACATCATGACGCACGCCTACTGGCGCGAAGGCGGGCCCGAGTTCCGGAACGTGAACATCATGGGCGTGGTTCACGGCACCGAGAAGGACCGTGTCCTTGAACACAAGGCGGCGATCGACGCCCACCTGGAAGCCTGCGGCATCCCCGTGAGCTACACGAACGTCTTCTGGGGCGGGCGCAGCGAGATCAAGCCCTCCGAGATAGCACCCGTCGCCTACCGGGAGTGGTGCATCGCGAACAACCTCGACCCAGAATCCATGCGAGACGAAAGCGCGCAGGCCTGACCATGACCGACGGGCACGTCACCATCGCTGGCGCCGGCCCCGGTGACCCCGGGCTGGTCACGGCCGCTGCGCTCCGTGCGCTGGAACAGGCCGACGTCGTCCTTTACGACGCGCTGGTGCACCCCTCCATCCTCCAGCATGCCCCCGACGACGCCGAGCTCGAGTACGTCGGCAAGCGTTCGCGCGACCATTCGATGCAGCAAGAAGATATCCAGGCGCTCATGCTCGAGCGCGCGAAGGAAGGCAAGCGCGTGGTCCGCCTGAAAGGCGGCGACCCGTTCGTGTTCGGCCGCGGCGGCGAGGAAGCCATCGCCTGCCGGGAGGCTGGCGTGCCCTTCACCATCGTCCCGGGCATTACCTCCGCCCTGGCCGCGCCCGCGTACGCCGGCATCCCGGTCACGCATCGCGGTATGGCCGAATCGTTCCTGCTCATAACCGCTTCGGGCCGCGACGGGCGCGAGCCCGACTGGAACGCAGCCGCGGCCGCAGACAGCATCGCCATCCTCATGGGGCGGGAGCGGCTCGGCACCGTCTGCGAGCGCATCATCGATGCAGGCAAACCCGCGACCACCCCGGCAGCAACCATCCGATGGGGCACCCGCCCCGACCAGCAGGTTGTCACCGGCACACTGGAAACGCTGCCCGAGCGCGTCGACGCAGCCGGGCTGACGCCGCCAGTGGTCACCATCGTCGGCGACGTGGCGGCGCTCGCGGACGAGATCGCCTGGTTCAACCCCGGCCCGCTTGCCGGCAAGCGCGTTGTGGTCACGCGGGCCCGTGAACAGGCCAGCGGCCTCGCGGACCGCTTCGCCGGGCTCGGCGCGATGGTGGTCGAAGCGCCCGTCATCAAGGCGGAACTGCGTTCCCGCGACCCGGGACTCGTCCAGGCAGCCGGGAAAAACTGGGACTGGCTGATGCTCACCAGCGCAAGCGGCGTACGCGCCTATTTCGGCGCGCTGGCCAATGCGGGGCTCGACGCGCGCCATCTTGCCAGCACACGTATCGGCGCGATCGGCGACGCGACCGCACAGGAAGTGGAGCGCTTCGGCATTCGTCCTGACTTCATCCCGTCAAAAGCCACCGCCGAGCGGCTCGCGGCGGAGGCGCCGCTCGAACCCGGCGCCACTGTGCTCTACCCGGTATCGGCGCTGGCCGACGACGCGTTCGCCAACCAGCTCACCGAACGCGGTGCGCGGGTCACGCAGATCGTCGCCTACGACAACCGTGCGCAGCCGCTCGACGGCCAGCGCGTGCGCGACGTCGTCGACGCCGACGCGGTTACCTTCACCAGCGCCTCGACGGCACGAAACCTGCGCAATGCGCTCCCTGCCGAACACGACCTCGCGGGTGTCAAACTGGTGAGTATCGGCCCACGGACGTCGGACGCAGTGCACGAGGCATTTGGCCGCGTCGACCGCGAAGCAAGCACGCCATCCCTCGACGCCCTGGTCGAAGCCACCCGGGAGGTACTCGCGTGAGCCTGATGATGGAGTTACGCCCGGAGTTTGGCCCCGCCCTGGTTATCGGCGGCGGCCCCGTGGCCGCGCGCAAGGTCCGGTCGCTGCTCGATGGCAGGTTCGCGGTGACCGTCGTCTCGCCGGAGCTCGGGCAGGAGCTCGCCGGGATGGACGGCTACGTCCACGAGGCGCGCGCGTTCGCCCCGGGCGACACCGGTGCGTTTGCACTCGTGTTCGCCTGCACCGGGGACCGCGACGTGAACCATAACGCTGGCGAAGAAGCGCGCCAGGCCGGCAAGCCTGTCCTGGTCGCCGATGAGCAAGCCGAGAGCACGTTCTTCTCGCCCGCCGTCCACCGCGACGGCGACCTGGCGGTGGCCATCTCCACCGGCGGTGCGTCCCCGGGACTCGCCCGCGAACTGCGAGACCGAGTGTCCGAGTGCCTGGGCACAGGCTGGGCCGGCCGCATCGCCGCCGCACGCGACGAGCGCCAGGCTCGCCTCAAACACACCTGGCCGGAGGACGCATGAACGACGGACGCGGAGTCCTGCTCGTTGGTCACGGTTCCCACCTCAACCCCGATTCGAGCGCCCCAACGCTCCAGCACGCCGGGCACCTCCGGGCGCTCGACCGCTTCCAGGAGGTCCACACCGGTTTCTGGAAAGAAGAACCGTCGCTCTCTCGCGCGCTGGAATCCTTCGACGTCGCCAATGTCACCGTCGTCCCGGTATTCATGTCGAACGGCTACTTCGTCCAGGAGGTCATCCCGCGCGAGATGCGGCTTTCGGGCCGCGTAAGCTGTGTCGACGGCAAGTCCGTGCGGTACACGCCCGCCATTGGCGACCATCCCTCGCTCGCCAGGGTCGTGGTCGAACGTGCCCGGGAGGCCGGCGCGACGCCGGAAGATGCGCTGGCGGTGCTCGGCCACGGCACGCCGCGCAACCCGGAGTCGGAGCGCAACATCTACCGGCAGTCCGATTATGTCCGTGACCTCGGCATCTTCCGCGAGGTGACCACGGTGTTCATCGACCAGGAACCCGACATGCGGAACGTGTTCGACATGGTCGAAGCCCGCCGCGTCGTCATGGTCCCGCTCTTCATCGCCGACGGGTGGCATGTAGGCGAGACCATCCCGGAGGATATGGCACTGGACGCAAACGCCGAACGCCCCGATGGCCGCGCGCTGCTCTACGCACGCGCCGTCGGCACACACCCATCCGTCGCCGACGTCATCACCGAACTCGTCGAGGAGGCCGCAAGCTGGTGAGCAAAAACGAAGACCTCGTGACCGCCGCGCACAATATCTTTCCCGGGGCCGTCAACAGCCCCGTCCGCTCCTTCCGCTCCATAGGCGGAACACCCGTGCCCCTCGTGCGAGGCGAAGGCGCATACGTTTGGGACGCGGACGGTAACCGCTACATCGACTTCGTCGGCGCCTTCGGCCCGCTCATTACCGGCCATGCGCACCCGAAAATCGTCGAAGCCATCCAGAAGGCTGCCGCCGACGGCACCGCATTTGGCGCCATCACGCCGACAGAGGTCGAGCTGGGGCGGCGCATCTGCGAAGCAACGGGCATGGAGCGCGTCCGCTTCGTGAACTCCGGGACGGAAGCAACCATGTCGGCTATCCGCGTTGCCCGGGCGGCTACCGGCCGCGAGGTCGTTGTGAAATTCGACGGCAACTACCACGGACACAGCGACGGCCTGCTGGCGAAGGCGGGCAGTGGCGTTGCCACGCTCGGCATGAGCGCTTCCGCGGGTGTGCCCGAAGCCATGGCCGGCCGCACTGCGGTCCTGCCCTACAACAACCCGGCTGCGCTCGAAGAATGGTTCAAGGAGCGCGGCAGCGAGACTGCCGCGGTCATCGTGGAAGCTGTGCCCGGGAATATGGGCGTCATCCTCCCCGACAGCACGTTCGTCGAAACCCTCCAGCGCCTCTGCAAGGAGCACGGCGCGCTCCTCATCTCCGACGAAGTAATCACCGGATTCCGGCTCCGATACGGGCTCAGCGACGCCCTGCCCGGGGCGGACCTCTACTGCCTGGGCAAGGTCATCGGCGGCGGGATGCCGATCGGCGCCTTCGGTGGCCGCGCCGAGCTGATGAACCACCTGGCGCCGGAAGGTGGGGTGTACCAGGCGGGGACGCTGGCCGGGAATCCGCTCGTTATGGCGGCCGGCCTCGCCATGCTCGATATCCTCCAGGAAACCGGCGTCTATGCCCGGCTGGAACAGGTCTCAAGCTTCCTTGAAAACGGGCTGCGTGCGGCCATCAAGCGCGCCGGCGTGGATGCCTGCATCTCGCGCGAAGGCTCCATGCTCACCGTGTTCTTCCGCAAGGAGCCGCCGCGCAGCATGGCCGAAGGGCAGGAAAGCGACACCGCGGCCTTCGCCCGCTTCCACCGCGCGATGCTCGACCGCGGCATCATGCTGGCGCCGTCGCAGTTCGAAGCCTGTTTCGTCTCGACCGCGCATAACGAGCCCGAGATTGACGCGGCCGTGAACGCTGCGCACGAAGCAATGCGGGCCGCCGCGGGCAACGGGTCGTGACCACGCTGCGCGTCGGGACGCGGGCAAGCAAACTCGCACTGGCGCAGAGCGAAGCGGTCGCCGGGCTCCTCCGCGACCGCAACCCCGGCGTACAGGTCGACATCGTTGAGATAACCACGCGCGGCGACGCGGACCGCGAGACGCCACTCAGCTCCGGATCGAACGTCGGCTGGTTCACGTCGGCCCTGCAGGAGGCGCTCCTCCGCGAAGAGATCGACATCGCCGTCCACAGCTACAAGGACCTCCCGACGAAGCGGCCCGAAGGCCTATCGATAGCCGCTGTGCCGCTGCGCGCCGACCCGCGCGATGCGCTGGTGAGCCGAAGCGGCAAGCGCCTCCGCGACCTGCCCGCCGGTTCGGTCGTCGGCACCAGCAGCCCGCGCCGCGAAGCACAGGTCCACGGCATCCGCCCCGATATCGAAGTCCGCTCCATCCGGGGCAACGTGGAAACCCGCATATCAAAGGTGATGAACGGCGAGTACGACGCCACCATCCTTGCCCTGGCGGGGATGCAGCGGCTCGGCCGCGAACGCGAGGCGACACAGGTGCTCGGCTACGAAGAGATGCTCCCGGCGCCAGCACAGGGCGCGCTCGCCGTCGAATGCCGGTCGGGCGATGAACAGGCGCGAGAGCTAGCCGTTTCGATCGACGACACGGACCTGCGCAACATCGTGACCGCCGAGCGCGTCTTCCTGGCGACACTCGAAGCGGGCTGCTCCTTCCCGGCCGCCGCGTACGCCGAGCATTTCGGGAGCACCATCAAGCTCAATGCCATGGTCGCGTACGAAGGGCACGTCGTCCGCTCGAAAATCGGCGGCCCGCGCGAAACCGCCGCCGGCCTGGGCAAGGCGCTCGCCGAGGAGCTGATAGCCTCGACCGGCATGCCGACACCCGGAAGCGATGCCTGAACCACCCGCGGCACTGGTCACCGGCGCCTCCACCGGCATCGGCCGGGCCTGCGCCCTGTACCTCGACAGGAAGGGCTGGAAGGTCTTCGCCGGCGTCCGCCGCGCTGAGGACGGCGAACGGCTGCGCGCCCGGGCTACAGCGCCGCTCGAAGCGGTCATTTTGGACGTCACCTCCGAAGAAAGCATCATCGCGGCAGCGGCAGCAATCGAGGCATCGCGCGGCGACGCCGG
>SKSF01000021.1 GCA_007118095.1 Dehalococcoidia bacterium | reverse complement strand
GACGACGGCGAGCCGGTCGAAGTTGACGCAATCACACACGAGTTCGCCGGGAACCACCTCCACGGAATCGGATTCGACAGCGCGCGCGATCGCCTGTACCTGGCCACCCACTATGGCCTCTACTTCATGACGCCCGCAGATGAGGGTGATGATGGGTGGCGCCTGTACCAGTTGGGCGAACGGACCGACGACTTCATGGGCTTCGCCCTCGACCCGCATAACCCGCGCCTCATGTACACGAGCGGCCACCCCGCCGAAGGCGGGAATCTCGGCGTCCTCAAATCGGCCGATGGCGGCGAAACCTTCGAAAGGGTCTTTGATGGACCCGATGGCGAACCGGTGGATTTCCACGCGATGGCACTGAGCCCCGCGGAACCTGGTGTGTTGTATGGCCACTACTACGGCGATGAGCGCATGTATCGCACGCGCGACGGCGGCGGCAACTGGGACTGGTTCGACGCCGAAGGACTGCCGCCGGGCGGCCCATGCTGGGCCTCGCCATGTCTTGCCACCGAACCGGACGATGCCGCCACAGTCTATGCCGGCACGGAAGAGGGCCTCTACGTCTCGACCGACGGCGGCGAGACCTGGGAGCCCGGAAACCTCACGAGCCCGGTTGCCGGCGTTGGCGTGGCCTCCGGCGACGAACCATTCAAGCTGGCGATGGTTCCCGGGGAGGGGGTGATCGCATCACAGGATGGCGACAATTGGGCCCCGCGCGGTGATCCCGGGATCTTTCTCGAGAACGAGCTGATCTTCGCGTTTGCCTTCGATCCCGCCGCGCACGACCGGGTCTTTGCAGCGACCACTGCCAACCGGGTGCTGGAAAGCCCGGACCGTGGCGATACCTGGCGCATCATCCTCGACTGACCCGCTCCTGTTTGCTCCACCGTTTCTCGACCGTCCCGCGGCGAAGGTCTTGGATACCGGTCGCGGTGCATGAGCGCCCGGGCGACCGCGGGAAGGAGCACAGGACAGATGACCACCACTCGAAACGTATGGGCCGCGCTGGCGGCCGCCGCATTGCTCATCGTGACGCTCCTGGCCGCTGTCACGGCCGAAGCGCGCGACCCGCGCCAGTCCGGCGAGGGGACGGGCATGATCACGGGCTTCGAGCAGTCCATCGTCCGCGACGTGGGCGGCAACTCGCATGAGGTACGGGTCGTCGAAGGCATAGTGACAGGTTCTCTCACCGGTTCCTTTCGGCAGGAGACCACCGGCACGGTTCACACGAACCATCCGGATAATCTCGTGACTTTCCGTGGCGTCCTGGTCTTCACGGGGACCATCGAAGGATGCGGCCCCGGTGAACACACGATCGTGCTCGGCCTCTCGGGACGGGGCACGGTGCCGGATCCGGGTTTCCCCCTGACCGAAGCAAAGGTCCGCGCCATCAACCAGCCGGCGAATACGCTCGCGATCATCGGTACCGGCACCGTCACACAGGAGGGGCCATTCCTGTCTTACGAGGTCACCTATCGCTGCCCATGAGGGTGAGCTGCTGCGAACGGGCCGGGGCAGGCCTGGCCAGGTGAGATCGTCATGCCGGGTCTGTCAGGCGCGGCGGACAGGTGGGAGTGCCGCCGGTTCGACCGCGACATCGCGCGGGACGATGTACCGGTAGACCTTCGTGTGCCGGAATCGCCGTTCGAGCAATGTCGCAATCCCCAGGCCGAGCAGGGCGAGCGCCCCTCCCGCGATGCCGTCCAGCACGAAGTGGTTTGCCGTCAGGATGATGGACGCGCCCATCAGGATCGGGAATGCTGCGGCAAGTACCCGCAATGGCCAGCGCCGCAGGACCTGCACCAGGGCGATGCCAATGAGCAGGTTCCAGCCGAAATGCAGACTGGGCATTGCCGCATACTGGTTCGTCACCTCCGGTGGCTGCAGCAGTCGGTAGGAATCCGAATACTGGGTCACCGTATCGACCACGTCCATCTCGGCCAGTCGCGGTGGCGCGACCGGGAACGTGGCGAAGATGAACAGCCCGATGGCGCCCGAGATGAGAAACGCGTTTCGCGTCCGGTAATAGACGCCCGGGAACCGCAGGAATAGCCACACACCCGCCGGGACGATCACCGGCCAGTGTCCCCATGTGTAGACCCAGTTCATGAGCGTAACCAGCCAGTGGTGATCAAGGATTGCCCGGTGCGCATCCATGTCGCGGTTCAGGCCCCACTGTGCCTGCAGGTCGACCACCCGCTGGGCGTTTGCGACCGCCGTGTCGTGTGCTCCTTCTGTGACCGCGCGCACGCCAAAGTACGCAAGCCATGCGGCGACAACGATCGCGAGTTCCAGCCACGCGCGGCGGCTCGCCGATGGCCAGCGAAGCCGGTACCAATGTGTGGTGAGTTCCCGCTCCGTCTCTTCCCGCATAGGATCTCCTGTTCTGCTCAAGTGAGCCTATTCTATTGTCAACGCCTTGTGGTAGCCGCGTCTGGGCGCCGCAGCCCGGAGCCGGCGCCCAGGCAGCGGATTCGTCGATGCAGACACCGGGCGTCTTTACCTGGACTATGCCATGCGGACGGCGGCCCCTGCCCCGCAACGAGCCCTTCCCTACACTCGTGTCATGGAGACTGGTTGGTACCGCGACGCGCCCTCAGGCCCCGGCCCCGTCAGCCAGGTCCTGCGGACCGTGTTCGCGGTCGTCCTGGCGTTCGCCGCGTTGTGGCTCGGCTTCATCGCCTCGGCCTTGCTGATGCTGGTGACCCCGGCTGTCCTTCCTGGTGCGAGCTTCTCGCCGCCCGGTCTTTCCTGGACGCTTGAGCGCATGCCCGGTGACCTTGCGGTCTCGTCACCCGGCCCGGATCACCCCTTCAACGAGCCCATCGACATCCTCGTCATGGGCGCGGATCGCCGCCCGGACGAATCCGCCCTCGACGTGCGGACTGATAGCATTGCGCTCCTTCGGCTGGACCCCGCGACTCACCATGCGACCATCCTCTCCATTCCACGCGACCTGTGGGTGTCCATCAACACCGTGGACGGCGAAACCTATCCCCAGCGCATTAACGTCTCGTACACAGTCGGTGCGCGTGCCGGTGGCAGCATCGAAGCCGGCGCGGAACAGCTTGCCCGCGATATCCAGGTGAACTTCGGCGTTGAAGTCGACCATTACATCTGGCTCGACATGGCGGGGACGCGGCAGCTCGTCGACGCGCTTGGCGGCGTCACGGTCACCATCCCCGAATCGCTCGCCGTTCCCGAATGGCGCTACACCGAGGACGACGAAACCAACCCCCAGAACGTCTCCTTCCCGCCCGGGGAGCATCACCTCTTCGGGTACGAAGCTGTCGCCTTCAGCCGCTACCGCGGCGATAGCGACCTCTACCGCGCACAACGCCAGCAACTCGTACTCCGTGCACTGCTGGCCGACCCGTTTTCGCCGCGTGTCCTGCTCAATCCCATCGGCGCCTGGCGTGCTGCTGCATCGACCGTCGAGTCCGACCTTTCGACGCCGCGCCTCGCAGGACTCGCCTATCTCTCGCGCAAGTCGAGCGCCAACACCGAGCTCTACTCCCTGGGGGAAGACGTCGGCGGCAGCCCCACCGTCATGCCAATGACGACCGCAGAGGGCGCTGCCGTGCTCGACTGGGACCCGGCGAACGTCGCCTACTGGTTCGAGCAGGCGCGTGCTACCCGGTAGCCCCGTCGCGTTCGAGTTTGCTCAGGACTGCGGCCCCGAGCGCGATGGCCGGGAACATGACCCACCAGATCCCCTGGCTCCAATGGCGGATGCCGATAATCGCCGTCTGGATCCCGAGCCATGTGATCAGGAGAAGGCCAGTTGCGACGCTCACGCGTGAGCCCGTCGGCGAACGCCGCGCCAGCAGCAGTGCCCCCGCAAGGTTGGCCGGCCCGATGACGCCCATGAGAAACCAGCCCGGGACCCGGTAATCGCGCAACGGCGATCCTGCCAGCCACTGCCGCGAAAAGCCCAGCAACGTTCCATCTGGCCGGCGAATGAGGGCCTGCCCGGCAGCCACGGCCCCAATGGCCAGGAAGGCGTGGCTCAGTACCAGGCCCCACCGGACCGCCATGCCCCCACGGTTCTCGCCCGTCACTCCCACCGGAACACCCGCACCGAGATGGCCACGGCAACGACTGTGAATCCCGCAAGGACCCCGAGGGAAATGAGGTTCCACCCGTCGCCGATCCACAGGTCCTGCAGCAGGGTGACCACATGCGTCAGCGGCAAGACGTGTGTCGCCTGCTCCATCCAATCGGGCATAAGCTCCCGGGGCACCATCGCGCCCGAAAGAAAGATCAGCGGGAAGAAGATCGCCATCCCGGCAGCCTCGGCAGCCCGTGCGGTCGGTGCCACGCTCCCAAGCAGGACTCCCAGCGACATAATGCTCAACGTCGACACCAGGAACGCGACCGCCAGGGAGACTGGCGCCGCGGGCGCCGCCAGCCCGAACCCCACCGCGCCTATCACCACCAGCAGCGACGCACCGGTGGCCGTCACCCCCACATACACGGCGAACTCGGCGACGAAGATAACCGGTGGCCGCAGGGGCGTGACGAAGAACCGCCGCAGGGTGCCCTGTTCCCGGTACGTCGCCAGGCTCGTCGAAAGCGTCAGGAACGATGACGTTGCGATGACAAAGGCGATGAGCCCCGGCGCAAACGTGTCGAGAAAGCCGTAGTCCCCGTACTCGAAATCCACGTCGGCCGGGTCGTTCCCGTATACAGAACCGAAGATCAGCACCAGGAAGACCGGGAAGATCAGCGTCATGAACGCGGTGCTCGGCTCGCGCAGATAGAGCTTGGCTTCCGTCCATGTAAGTTGCCATAGTGCCCGCATCTATCCTCCCCGGGTGCTAGGCCCGCAGCTCCCGCCCCGTGGTGGCGAGAAATACGTCTTCGAGCGTCGTCCGTTCCATCGAAAGGTCGACTGGTTCAAGCCCATGCTCGCCGAGTGCTGTCGCGACCCGTACGAGCAGCGGCCCGCTGCCGTGGACAGCGATGCTGCCGTTCTCATGCGCCACCCGGTGGACGCCCTCCACATTCGCCAGCCAGCCAAGGTCGGCCGGTTCTGGCAGCGTGAACCGGATGCGCTTCTCCGACTCCATTGCCTCGACCAATCCGGCCGGGCTGTCGAGCGCAACGATGCGCCCGTGGTCGATGATCGCCACCCGGTCGCACAGGTGCTCGGCTTCTTCCATGAAATGCGTGACCAGCACCACTGTGGTCCCCGACGCCCGGATATCCCGGACCAGTTCCCACGTGGCACGCCGCGCCTGCGGGTCGAGCCCGGTGGTCAGTTCGTCGAAGAAGACGAGCTCCGGATGGTTCACCAGTGCCAGTGCGATGAAGAGGCGTTGCTTCTGCCCTCCAGAGAGGTTTGCGAATGCGGCATCCTTCCGCCCCTCGAGTCCCCACTGTTGGAGCAGCGCCGAGGTGTCCGCCGGGTCGTCATAAAACGACGCGAACAGGTCCAGCGCCTCGCCCACCTTGATCCGGTTCGGTAAAGCGGCCTGTTGCAGTTGGACGCCGATGCGGCGTTTGACCTGGTTCGCATCGAACCACGGGTCCATGCCAAGGACGGAAACACTCCCGCTGTCAGGCCGGCGCAACCCCATGACACATTCAATGGCCGTCGTCTTTCCTGCCCCGTTGGGTCCCACGATCCCGAAGATCTCCCCTTGTCGCACATCGAACGACACGTCGTCCACGGCCACGGTCTCGCCGTACACCTTCCGCAGCCTTCCGACCTCGATGACTCCGCCTGTGCTGTCCGCATCGCTCATTGTCTCTCCCGGCATGGTCCAATTCATACCACGGCTCATGGCGCGCCGCCCGGGTCAACCGGGGGTCAAGATCAGGGCCTGGCTTGCCTCCCCTGTCACGCAAAGGCGCCTATCTCTAGCAGCGCTGACACGAAACTGTGATGTCGGAGGCCCGAACGTTAAGGAGCAAGGTAAAGCCCGGGCCGTAGCGTGTCCCCATCGCACAGTCCTCGCGCCCGTGCAGCGCTCGCACATCTCAGGGACTGTGACGCCCTCAAGGACAACGTATGCTCTACCTGATCATCCTCTTCGCGGTACTCGCCCTCGCCTTCGGGCTCCTCGGGTTCACCGGTGTGGCCAGCGCGTTCGCGGGTGTCGCTCGTATCCTGCTCGTCATCTTCGTTGTGCTGCTCATCATTTCGCTTATCGCTCAGCTAGCCTGACGGCGCGCCCGGCTCACCCCGATGGTTCTTCGGTAACGACAGCCCGGATACGATTGGCACGATGTTCCACGGGCTCCTCGTTATCCTTGGCAACGCGACGGTGCGCCAGTTCGGGATCGGCGTTGGCATCGCCATCGCCCTCGTCGCGGGCTTTGCTGTCTATCAGCATGCTACAGCCGATCCCGGCGACCACCCCTCCGAATGGCTCACCGAAGCCGAAGAAGCCGAGCTGTTGTCGGCCATCCATTCACTGGCGGGCGAAGGGCAGTGGGTTGCCGGCTGCCTCTGGGATGGCGACCGGAAGGACATCGTTGAAGTCGTCGACCCGCCCGATGCGCCCCGCCAGTTCTACCGGGCCGAGTCGGACACCGGGCGCGAGATGGCGTTCGTCACGGTGCCGGACGAGCCGGCCAGCCCGAGCGGGCACAGCCCGCGCGAACAAGAGGGTAGCTATTGCCTGGTCCCGGCTGGTTTCTGATCAGTCGTCGTCGGCCACAACGTCGTCATCGTCTCGCGTGAGGGTCATGGCTTCTTCCACGATGGTTACCCCGTCACGTACCACGGTGTCCCCGGTCATGCTCTCGCCCGATTCGCCGTAGAGTTCGAGCACAGCATCCGGCTGAGTCGCATCCGCCATATTGGTTATGAACGCTGCATAGACCTCATAGCTGCCGTCGCCCCAGCCGGACACGTCGATCGATACGGAGTACTCGCCATCCCGGACCGGTGTGCGCCCCTCGACATGGCAGTCCTCCGGGCAGTCCTCCGGCCCTTCGAGCTCATACGAGATCAACGCACCATCCGGGACGGTTGCGACGCCCCCGATGGCCAGTCGTCCGCCGGAAAGCTCGGCATCCAGGGTGAGCTCCACATCCGTGCCGTGAGTCACCTCAGCCGGCGTCGGGGTCGCCATGGCTTCGGGCGCCGAATCATCCTGCATCACAGCGAGCGCGATCGCGCCACCCACAACGACAACTGCAACAATCCCCGCAAGGATCGCGACACTCGCGACGCTGCGTCCCACTCCCACTTTCGGCCTATCCGGCAATGCCTTCCCCCTGGTTATTCATCGCCCGCGTACTCTTCTACGCGGGACAGACGCTGCCCGCCAGATACCCCGCGGACCCGCTACAGGCAAGGTGCCGCCCCAGCCTCGCACAGTCGCTCGCCGGTGTCACTGCGGGCGTGCGCCCGTGAGGAGGCTCATCGCCGTTTCGTCCCGCGAGCCCGGCAA
The DNA here is from genome assembly GCA_007118095.1 of Dehalococcoidia bacterium. Classification (GTDB taxonomy): domain Bacteria; phylum Chloroflexota; class Dehalococcoidia; order Tepidiformales; family Tepidiformaceae; genus SLAK01. Next base: position 17,814 of record SKSF01000021.1, on the reverse strand, counting down.
GACATAGCGCGTCGCAACAAAACCCGCCAGCAGGGCCGGGAGATGGAACGCAGGTACATAATCCTGGTACACGAAGACCGTGAATGCGGCCTCCCACAGCAGCACGAGCCCGAGCAGCGGGAGCGGGCGACGCGCGCGTCCGATGAGCGCGCCAATCACGCCAAAGAGGCCGGCGCTGCCGCCTCCCCATGTCCGGTTCCACGCCGTTTCGAGAAAGCCGAAGTCCAGCATTCCCGGGTAGATGATATGAAGCACCACGCCCGCGGTGATGGCCGCTGCCGCTGTCGTCGCAAAGAAGATCCCGGCTGTGCGTATGGGGCCCTCGCGGTATTCGAGCCGCGTTCCAAAGACGAGCAGACCGATCGTCACGAACACGAGCTGAACCGCCGTCCGGTGCACCCAGGGCGCGGTGACGATGGCAGCAACGGCCGCACCTGTGTCGTCCACCAGGTCGGGGATGTTATAGAGCCACGCGCTCAGCTCATCGGCCGGCGTTTCGTAGACCCACGCACCCGGCTCCGCGTGCAGCAGAAAGATCACCCAGGACGCCAGCAGGTAGAAGGTGATGAAGGGGGCCGCCAGTGGCCCGCCAGCAAATGAAGACGCAACGCGCCGTCCCAGCGAACGAATCCCGGCCACAGGTGTCGCCGGTTGTGGCTCACGCCGGGTCATAGCTGTTCCGCCTCCCCGCGCCAGTCCTCCCTGGCCATGGCACTCATCATACGGGCATTGATTCGCCCGTCCCTCCCCGCATGGAAGCAAGCCCAAAACCCTGTACAGTCCCCACTGTCCACTACTCAACGCCAGGAGGACACATGTCCCTACCCGAATCCGACCCCGGGCTCTTCGAGAATATGTACACCGCCCGGGCCCTGCGGCGCTTCAAACCAGACCCCATCCCGGACGAGGTGCTGTTCCAGGTCTTCGACGCGGCCATCCGCGCGCCATCCGGCCAGAACGTCCAGGACTGGCGCTTCGTCATCATCAAGGACCCCGCCGTCAAAATGAAGCTCCAGGAGTGGAGCACCGAAGGCTGGCAGCGTTACCAGTCGCGATTTGCCGAGAATCCGGAAGCGATCGACGAGCTTCCCCGGTCACAACGGCTTTCCTTGCGCAGTGTGGAGCACCTCGTGCACAACGTCGGCAGCGTCCCCGCGGTCATCTGTGCGACCGGCCTCAAAGGCCGCCATTCGACGCCCGGGGGGAGCATCTTCCCGGCCGTCCAGAACCTGTTGCTCAGTGCACGCGCGCTCGGCCTTGCCGGCTCCATCTTCAACTTCCCGCTGTCCCACCGTGACGAACTCATGGAGATGCTCGAGCTCCCCGAGAACAACGAGATCTACTGCCTCATCCCAATCGGATATCCGACAGACCGCCATGGCCCCGTGAATCGCAAGCCCGTGAAGAAGGTGGTCTTCCTCGACCGGTGGGAGAACACATGGCCCTTCGCTGAAGAGCAGCCCGACGAAGGCTGGACATCTCGCTGGTTCCCGCCAAGGCAATAACCGCCACCCTGCCAGCCTCGACCCAGACGAAAGAAGGCGGGCACTCGACTGGCCCGCCTTCTTTCATGGTTGCCATCCCGCTGCCTAGCGCGGGACCTTTACCATCACTTCGCCCTCGTCGATTTCGACAGGGTAAGTCTGGACATCCTCGGACCGCTGATTGAAGAAGAGGAGCTTCGACTGGAATCGGCCCAGGAAGGGGTGGTCGTTGTTGAACTCGCTCGAAAATGGCTGCCGCACGACCCTTCCGGTCCCCAGTTCGAACCGGGCACCGTGGAACGGACAGGTGATGCACTCGTCACGGATCGGGTCGGGCTGAATTGGCGAGCCCGGGAAGCCGGCAAAGGGCAGCCGCGCATGTGGGCAGAGACCGCTCAGGGCATAGGCAGTATCCCCATCACGCACCACCGTCACGCGATGGCTACGGATCCGCACTTCCTGTGGGACGCGGTCCGGGTAGTCGGCGAGCGGGCCAGCACTTGCCCAGCGCTGCAGCCGGTCGTGCGGAATGATGTTCTTCGCCTTGATCGGCAGCGGCGGGTCGATACCGAGCAACGGGTTCACCGTCATCTGCATCAAGCTGCCAGAAACGAACCCGGCGACGATCAGAAAGATCCCCCCGACAGTCCCGCTCGAAGCCGTAGGCGCATCGCCCGGCGACACGATCAGGATGACGCCGCCAGCAATCAGTGCCAGGGACGCAACACCCCACGTGCCGATGATGGAAATCCCGAGAACTAGGAACGCAGGTGACACAGGCAACTCCTCCGCGCGGATAGTACCGCCGCCCCCCGCCAAAGCGCAAAGTTTGTGCAGTTCTGCACGAACCCCGCGCCTGTCACATCAGCCTCAGGCGCCGGCGACATGTTCAGAGAACCCTTCCAGGGTGACAAGGACCGACTCGGGTTCCGTCAGATACGGCTCGATCTCCGCGACGAACTGCTTGCGCTCCTCGGATGCGTACCATCGCTTCCAGTCCATCAGTCCGAACCACGTGCTTATCACGATCACGTGATTCTCGTCGTTGTTGTCACGCAACGTTTCACCGCTGATGTACCCCGGCTCTTCGAGGCAGCGCTGCCGCATTCGGCGCATGTGGTCGAATACCGCGCGCCGCTGCAGCGGCTTGATACGTCGCTCGATCAAGACCTTGACAGCCATGTCTAGATGTCCGTCAGCTTCCGGTAACCGCGGCGGTAATAGATGAGTGGCTCTTTGTCCGGGGTCGCCGCTGCGCCCACCACCTTCCCGACGAAGATGGTGTGGTCGCCCCCAGGGATCGCCTCGTGTAATTCGCAATCGAGTTGCGCGATAGCGCCCGAGACCAGCGGGCTTCCCGTCTGCCACTCTTCCATGTCAAACTGATCGTAGCTCGCAACCGGCTCTCGTCCAGACTTCGCAAAGAAGGTGGAGATATCTTCCTGCCCGAGCGCAAGGATGCTTACCCCGAACCGCCCGGAACGATTCACCATATCCACCAGCACATTGCTATTTTGAATACACACAAGGATCAGCAGCGGGTCCATCGAGAGTGACGAGAAGCTCGAGACCGTCAATCCATAGACCTGGTTATCCGTCCCGCGCGTGGTGACAATCGTCACCCCCGCGGCCCACGATCCCAGCGCGTTCTTGAAGTCCTCCGGGTTCACCGCCGGTGCCTGCTCGCTCATACCGCCTCCAACGACGGAACCATATCCCACATCGCGTGCACGGTTGTCGATTCGAAATACCGCGCCATCGGGAGCTGCGCCAGGAGCTGATCCATTTCACGCGCGTCAGCGACATCGAAAATCGCCAGCACGCCAACACCTGCCTCGCGGTAGATCGCTTTGATCTTGCCTTGTTCGTGAAGACCTTTGACGAACCGCAGCTGTTCCGTCACAAGTGACTGCCAGGTGTCGGGATTGACGTCGTGCGGCTGGCGGGACACAAGCCGGACCGAGAACAGCATGCATGGCTCCGATTAAGAAGTTCGCCCGGAGTATAGCGGTCACCCGTCTTGCTGACGAACCCATCGGACCCCTGGCCGATACGAATCCCGTTACCGCCCTCAAACAATTAGCGATACCGCCCCCGGCGCCGCGCTCCCCCCGGCGCACCCGGGACGATCCTTCGCTACACTTGGCACCGGCGGGTGAAAGCATCGCCCCCACTGACCGGCACGCGAAACCCCATTCGCCCCGCAAGTGCCCCCGTAGCTCAGAGGATAGAGCAGTGGTTTCCTAAACCATGTGTCGCAGGTTCGATTCCTGCCGGGGGTACCACATTGGCCGAGAACCCAGCGCATCCCGTTGCGCCTGGCCACGCCGAGACGAAAAAACGAGCCGTCGACACGACGGCCCGTTTCCCTCTTACTGTTGCGGCTCCCAGTGCCTATGCCTCGACCGCGACCCGTTCGCCGGCCCCCAGCGAAAAGCCCTCATAGCCGTTGCGGGCCACTTCGGCGCACTTTTCACCGTAGACCTGCACGCCCCCAACGTAGGGCATAAACACGCGCGGTTTGCCGGGCACGTTTGCGCCCAGGTACCAGGAGTTCGCCAGCGGGAAGAGCGTCTGGTCGGCGAGCTCGTTCACGTGTTCCACCCACGCGTCCTCGGCGTCCACCGTCGCCTCGATGGTGTCCAGCCCCTCCCTGTCGAGGTAGGTGATGCAGTTGGTGATCCACTCCACGTGCTGCTCGATGGAGACGATCATGTTGCTCAGCACCGAGGGGCTCCCCGGCCCGGTAATCGTGAACATGTTCGGGAACCCCGCGACCGAAAGGCCGAGATAGGTCCGCGGGCCCCCTTCCCACTTGTCCTCCAGCCGGAGCCCGTCCTTGCCGCGGATATCCATCCGCAGAAGAGCGCCTGTCATGGCGTCGAAGCCGGTCGCGAACACGATTGCGTCGAGCTCGTAGTCCCCTGCTGCCGTTCGGACGCCCGCAGGCGTGATTCCCTCCAGCTGCTGCTTCCGCAGGTTCACCAGCGTCACGTTGTCGCGGTTGAAGGTCTCGTAGTACTTCGTGTCGACGCAGACACGCTTGGTCCCGAGCGGGTGATCGTGCGGCTCCAGGTCCGCCGCCACGTCCGGGTCCTTGACGATCTCGCGGATCTTGCTCCGCACGAATTCCGCGATCGTCTCGTTTGCCTTCTCCGTTGCGAGCAGGTCGGCGTAGGCCTGGACGACGTGGAAGCCGCCCTGCCCCCAGCGCTTCTCAAACTCCTGCTGCCGTTCCTCCGGGTCGACCTCGAACACCGACTGCTCGTTTGGCTGGACGAGCATCCCGGCACGTGTCTCGCGCGCCTGGCGCTTGATCTCGAGGAAGTTTTCCCGGTAGTTGTGCACCCGTTCCTCGGTCAGCGCCGCATTGTTGGCCGGGACGCTGAAGTTCGGCGTGCGCTGAAACACGTACAGGTGCTCTGCCTGCTCGGCGATAAGCGGGATCGACTGGATACCCGACGAGCCCGTGCCGATGACACCGACACGCTTCCCGGTGAAGTCCACGCCCTCGTGCGGCCATTCGCCAGTGTGATACGAGTCGCCTTCGAAGCTCCCGATCCCGTCAATCTCCGGCACCTTTGCGGCTGAAAGACACCCGGTCGCCATTACGCAGAAGCGCGCCGTGTAGGTGTCGCCCCGGTCCGTCTCGACCGTCCACCGGGCCCGCTCCTCCTCGTAGGTCGCGCCCACGACCCCCGTGTCGAACTGGACGTCGCGCTTCAGGTCGAACTTGTTCGCGACATGCTGAATGTATGCAAGGATCTCCGGCTGCGTCGCATAACGTTCAGTCCACGTCCATTCGCGCTGCAGCTCATCGGAGAAGCCATACTGGTAATCGAGGCTTTCGACGTCGCAGCGAGCCCCCGGGTACCGGTTCCAGTACCAGGTGCCCCCGACATCCGAGCCTGCTTCAATCACGCGGGCCGTATAGCCGTGTTCCCGCAGCTTGTGCAGCATGTAGAGGCCTGCGAATCCGGCCCCCACGATGACTGCGTCGAAATTCCGGGCGCCGGTACCGGCGCCATTGTCGGACATATATTTTCTCCCGGGCGAAACGTTTTGTGGATTCTGTCACCGGCGGCGGAAGGGTGTCCACTGTTCGAAGGCGAAGTCCGGTCTATTGTTTGGGCTCTATAAGCAGCCCTTCGGACACTCGCGCTCGCGCCTATTCCCCCGCGGCCAGTACCGCCCGGAGCGAGCCCTTGTCCGCCCCCGCACTCATGAAGAACATGGGGTTCACCTCGCCCGAATCGATAATCCCGAGGGCGAGGATGCGGGCATCGATGTCGGTCTCACCTGCCTCGGCGACGCCGCTGGCGGCCTGGTTCAACGCTTCGCGGGCTGCCGAACCCCACATGACCTGTTCGCGCAGTTCCTCGTCGCTGGCAGCATGGACGGCCAGCACAGCGCGTTCGAGCGCGTCGTCGCCCGGGAGCCCCCCGGTGCCCTGCCTTGCAAGGATCGCAAGCGCGGCGGCCAGCAGGTGCTCGGGTGCGCCGATGGCGACGTTCGTCTGGTAGCAGATGCGCTCCGCTTCCCGCAGGGCACGCTGGGCGTCGTCGGTCATCCGGATCTCGGCCATTACGCCAGCTCCAGGGGCCGCGCTGCATCGCTCGGCGCGATGTCGAGCACCTCCAGTTCGACGGTGTCACCGCGCCAGCCTGGCTTCAGCGAATACACGATGTCGACCCGGTCTGCGAGTTGGGCGTCGGCCTGGTTAAACGCGATGGCGTTCCATGCGGCCGGCCCGTCCCGCAGCAACAACTTCAGGTGCTTTTCGTCCGCGCCGACAAAACGGTGTCCGCGCAGCTCCACGCCACGGCTCAGTAACACGGGCTTCCGGTTGCCCTGTCCGCACGGTTCGAACTTCATCAGCCCTTTGATTTCGATCCCGGCGACTTCAGCCAGTGGCGTTTCCGCATCAATTTCCATCACGGGGCGCAAATCTCGCCCGTCGAGCGTCTCCCCGGCATAGGCAACAAGGCGCTGGTGGAGTTCGGGCAGGTGTTCGTTGCGCACGGTGAAGCCGGCCGCTGCACGGTGCCCGCCGTGCCGGACCAGCAGGTCCTTCTCACGCCGGATTGCGCTGACGATGTCAAACGCCGGGATGCTGCGCGCGCTCGCGCGGCTCTCCGTGGGACCCTGATCATACACGATGGCGGGGCGGTTGCGGCGGTCTGCCAGCCGCGCTGCGACGAGGCCAACGATACCGGCGTGAATGTTCGGGCTGCCCACCATTACCAGCGGGTCATCGGCCGCGCCCAGCAACTCCTCGGCCAGGTCGCAGGCGTCTTGGGTTTCCTGTTGCCGTTGCCGGTTCAGCCGGTCGAGCTCTTCGGCAAGTGGCCGCGCTTCGATCGGCGTTTCGGCAAGCAGGAGCGACAGGGCAAGCCTCGCGTGCTTGAGCCGTCCTGCCGCATTCATGCGCGGCCCAAGCGCGAACCCGAGCGTTTCTGCCGCGATCCGGTCCGGCGCGACGCGCGCAACCGTGGATAATGCGTCGAGCCCCGGCCGCAACCCGGTCTGCATCTGCGCCAGCCCCTGGACCACCATCGCGCGGTTCTCGTCCACCAGGGGCGCGACATCGACGACCGTACCCAGCGCTACCAGGTCGAGGAACTCCGAGTCGTCCAGCTCTCGCCCGAGCGATTCGTACAGTACCTGCAGGAAACGATACGAGACGCCCACGGCGGCCATCTCGTCGAACGGGTAGTCCGAATCGCGGCGCTTTGGATTGACTGCGGCGACGGCGTCCGGCAGCTCGTCCGGCACCGTGTGGTGATCGAGGATGATGGCGTCCATCCCCAGGCTGTTCGCGTACGCCACCTCCTCCTTGGAGCTGATCCCGCAGTCTGCTGTGATCAGCAGCGTGGCGCCGCGCCGGTGCAGCGTCTCGATGGCCCCGGTGTTCAAACCGTAGCCCTCGCTGAAGCGCTCCGGGATGTACCGCGTGTAGTGCGCACCCAGCGGCCTCAGCCCCAGCGAAAGGACAGCCAGCGAGGTGACCCCGTCTACGTCGAAATCGCCGAAGAGGGCGATGAGTTCGCCATCCGAAATTGCCCGGCGCGTCCGCGTCACTGCTTCGCGCATGCCGGGCAGCACCAGGGGGTCGTGTACAGGTGAGAGGTGTGGCTTGTAGAAGACGTCGGCGGCCGGGCGCGTGGTGATCCCGCGGGCCGCGAGTACCGTCGCCGTGATGCGCGGAAAGCGCGGGATGCCGTGCAGGTGCGCCTCCGGGTCGCGGAGGCGCCACCGTTTAAGCGGCTGCTCCAGCGCCGGGATTGTCACGCATCCTCCCGGTACCGGCGGATCACCAGGCTCGCGTTGTGTCCGCCGAACCCGAGTGAATTGGTCATGACCGCCTCCAGCGACGCCGACCGGGCGACGTTTGGGACATAATCCAGGTCGCACTCGGGGTCGGGTGTCGTGTAGTTGATGGTTGGCGGGATCGTGTTCGTTTCTATCGCGCGCACGCAGACGGCTGCCTCCACGGCGCCGGCCGCGCCCAGGAGATGGCCCACCATCGACTTGCACGAGCTGATAGGCAGGCTGTGCGCGTACTCGCCGAAGACTCGCTTCAATGCTCGCGTCTCAAGCTTGTCGTTCATGGGCGTCGATGTCCCGTGCGCGTTGATGTAGTCGATGTCGTCCGGCCGGAGCTTCGCCTGCTGCAATGCACGGTTCATCGCCTCGCCGGCGCCGCGGCCGTGTTCGTCGGGCTGAGTGACATGGAAGGCATCGCTGGTGGCACCGTAACCCGCCACCTCGGCAAGGATTGTCGCGCCGCGCGCTTTCGCATGTTCCTCGGCTTCCAGTGCCAGGATTGCGGCGCCTTCGCCCATCACAAAACCATCCCGGTCCTTGTCGAACGGCCGGGATGCGTGCTCCGGGTCGTCGTTGCACTCCGAGAGCGACCGCGCGGCGGCGAATCCAGCCATGGTGATTGGCGTGACCGCCGCTTCGGAGCCGCCCGCAAGCGCAACGTCGCTGTCGCCGCGCCGGATGATGTTCGCCGCCTCGCCGATGCAGTCCGCGCCGCTTGCGCAGGCGCTGACCAGTGAGTAGTTCACACCCCGCGCACCTATGCGGATGCTGAGCTGTCCGCTTGCCATGTCCGGTAGCATCATCGGGATCAGGAACGGGCTCACGCGGTGCCGCCCCTTGTTCAGCATCGTTTCGAACTCTTCTGACAAAGTCGTGATGCCGCCAATGGCCGTCCCGACGATGACGGCGACGTTGTCGCTCACCCCGTCTTCGATCTCGATGCCCGACTGTTGCAGTGCTTCGTCCGCCGCCGCGAACGCGAATTGCGAGAACCGGTCGGCGCGCCGCGCCTGCTTCTTCTCCATGTAGTGCAGCGGGTCGAAATCTTTCACTTCGCCAGCAATCCGCGAGTCCAGTCCCTCCGGGTCGAAGAGGGAAATGGTCCCGATGCCGCCGCGCCCATTCACCAGCGCGTCCCATGTGTCTCCGGCGGTCAGCCCCACCGGCGTGACCATGCCTATCCCTGTTACCACAACCCGTCGGTTCACGGCGCGATCCTGGAAAGTGCTAAGGCTGTTACGCAGTATAGCATTACTATCCCCGTAGTTCGTGCACGGCACGCGGCAACTCGTCCGCCAGCTCGCCCGCGAGCAGTCCCGCGTCGCCATAGTGCCTGCGTAGTGATTCCCCCGCGGCCGCGTGGAGGTACACCCCCAGCGCCGCCGCATCGAAGGTCGAAAGTCCCTGGCCCAGGTACCCGGCAATCATCCCTGAAAGGATGTCGCCCGTCCCCGCGCTGGCCAGGAGCGGGTTCGCGAACGGGCACAGCCGCGCCTGCCCGTCCGGCCCCGCAATGATGGTGTGCGCGCCCTTCAGGACGACGACGCACCCATATGCCGCGGCAGCTTCCTGTGCCGTCTCCAGCCGCCGCTCCTGGACATCGTTCACGCTCCGGTTGACGAGCCGCGCCATCTCCCCCGGGTGTGGCGTCAGCACGGCGTTCGACGGTACCCGTTCCCGCGCGTCGTCCATCGAGGCGAGCGCGTTCAGCCCGTCCGCGTCGATGACCACGCCCCGGCCGAGGTCGGCCATGTCGGGCAACGCCGCCCAGAGGAAGGCCCGCGTGCTCTCGGTGTTGCCCATCCCGGGTCCCACCACCGCAGATGTCAGCCCGGCCCATTCCTTGCGGAGCGTCACGGCTGCTGTTTCGCTGATGCCGCCTTCGGCGTCAGCCTCCTGCGGGAGCCAGGTCGCTTCGAGCAGCGACGGCGCGCCCATTGCGAAGACGGGTTCCGGTGTGGCGACGGTCACCAGTCCGCCGCCGGCACGGTAGGCGGCGCGCGCTGTGAGCAGCGGTGCGCCCGCATAGCGCCGCGAACCGCCGACGATCAGTATCCGGCCGAACGTCCCCTTGTTGCTGTCTTCCGGGCGCTCCGGGAACGCGCCGCGCATCCAGCGCGATGTCAGCAGCTCGAGCTTTACGGCATCCATCGCGGGCCGCGGGATGCCGATGTCGATGACCTGCACCCGGCCCACCATGCCGCTTCCCGGCGCTTCGTACATGCCAACTTTGGGCAGACCAAATGTCACGGTGATATCCGGCGCCACCGTCAGTGCGTCAACAACGCCATTGTCTGAATTCACGCCTGTGGGGACATCGACGGCGACCAGCTTTGGCGCTGGCTGCCGGTTCCTGGCCGCAGCGACCGATTGCAGCGCGCGCCCAACCGGCGATTCGGCATCGATCTCGCGCGAGACGCCGATACCCAGCAGTGCATCGACCACCAGGTCACAGCCATAAAGCAGCTGGTCGAGCTCGGCCTGCCCCTCCGCGCTTTCCGATGACAGTATCGTGACGCTGCGCTGTTCGAGTTCGTCGCTGTTGTCATCGGGGGTCCGCCGTACTGGCATCGCAACGACCACTTCAGCGCCCCAGTCGGCGAGGTGGCGTGCCGCGACAAGACCGTCGCCGCCATTGTTCCCCGGTCCCGCCAGCACAAGTATGTGCCGGCCTTCGAGCGAGCCCAGCATCATCCACGCTTCCTGCGCGACGGCCAGCCCGGCTTCTTCCATCATTTGGCGCTCGCTTGTCCCTGCCTCCACGGCAGCGGACTCCAGCTCACGCATCTCCCTGGCTGTGACGAGCTTCATCGCAACCCCTGTTCTTCGATAAGTCTCAACGCCGACTCACCTTTGCGGGGCATGTCCTCCGCTTCGGTCATCGCACGCTCCCCCACCACCGACGCGATCGCGTACAGCTTCGAATGCGTCAGGCTGATCTCGAGCCCCCGCAATTCGATCGTCTTTGCCCGCTCCGCGCCGCGGCCATAGAGGAATACGAGCGGCTTGCCTCGCCGGTTCGGCAACACTTCGATGTCCTTCCAGCTCACCCCCCGGACACCGGTCCCCAGCGCCTTCATCACCGCTTCTTTCGCTGCAAACCGCGCCGCGAGTTCGGCGACTCGTCCCCGGCAATGCGCAATCTCGTCGGGAGTGTAGATGCGCTTGAGGAAACGGTCCCCGTGACGCCGGATGACATCTTCGACCCGGTCGATCTCGATGATGTCGACGCCTACTGCAAACTTCGTTGCCATGGAATGCCATGCTAATGCCAGCACGCCTTGCGTGCCCGCGAACACAAGCCCTGGCCGCGTTACGCTTGTCCCGTGACAGCACAGATGATCGATGGTGCCGCCATCGCCTCCGAGATCCGTTCCGAAGTTGCCGCCCGCGCCGCGGAGCTGCGTGAGCAGGGGACGACACCCGGCCTCGCCGCAATGCTTGTCGGCGATGATCCGGCCTCCGAAAGCTATGTCGCGGCCAAGGCCCGTGCGTGCGAAGAAGCCGGGATCTTCGCGGAGACCTTTCGCCTTCCCGCGACGGCCTCGCGAGAGGACGTCCTGGGTCTGGTCGGGCAGCTCAATGCCGACACACGCTTCCACGGCATCCTCCCGCAATTGCCCCTGCCCTCCCACATCGACGAACGCGAAATACTGGACGCAGTAGATCCGGCGAAGGACGTTGACGGCCTCCACCCGGTCAACCTTGGCCGTCTGGTTCGTGGCGACACCGGTGGCGCCATCCCCTGCACGCCCAACGGCGTCATGGAAATCCTCCAGCGCACCGGGAATGACCCGGCGGGCAAACACGTTGTCATCGTCGGCCGTTCAACCCTGGTTGGCCGTCCGCTCGCGATCCTGCTCAGCAACAAAGGTCCTGGCGCGAACGCCACCGTTACCATCTGTCACACGGGCACGCCCGATATTGGCGCCTACACCCGCCAGGCGGACATCGTCGTGGTCGCGGCGGGCCGTCCCAACACGCTAACGGCGGACATGGTTAGCCCGGGCGCCGTCGTCATCGACGTGGGCACGAACCGCATTGATGACGCCAGCCGCGAGCGCGGGTGGCGACTCGTCGGCGATGCCGATGCCCGGAACGTGCGCGAAGTTGCCGCGGCCATCACGAAGGTGCCAGGCGGCGTCGGCCCGATGACCATCGCGATGCTGCTGGTCAACACGGTCCGGGCCGCAGCCCGCGCCGCCAGCCAGTGATGCGCTACAACCCCGTGACGATGATCGCAGCGGACGTCTCGAGCTCGGTGCCCAGTATCATGTAGGCAATTCCGAAGTAAATGAGGAGGCCGATCACGTCCACGACGGTGGTGATGAGCGGGGCGCTTGCGGCGGCCGGGTCCAGCTTCAGTTTTGTGAGGATGAAGGGCATGAGGGTGCCGAGTAGGTTGGCAACCAGCACAATCGAAACCATTGCCCCGCCGACGACGAGCCCGACCTCGGCGCCACCACGCCAGGTGCCAAGGAGCGCAGCCAGGAGGCCCATCGATGTACCTAGCGTCAGGCCGACCCCGATTTCCCGGAACACGACTCTGAACCACTGGCGAAGCTGGACATCGCCAGTCGCGATGGCGCGCACCATGATGGTCGTCGCCTGGGCGCCGGCATTTCCTCCGCTGCCGATCAGCAAGGGGATGAAGAATCCCAGCGCGATGGTCGCCGCAAGCACGCCTTCAAACGCTTCGATGACCCCTGATGAGGCAACGTTGACGACGATCAGGATGCTGAGCCACCCGATGCGTTTCTGGTAGAGCCCGAGCACTGACGAAAGCGTGTAGCGCCCTTCCAGTGGCGCCACACCGCCGATGCGGTGAAAGTCCTCCGTCGTCTCCTCCTCAGCCACGTCGAGCACGTCGTCGATCGTCACGATACCGATGAGCACCCCCCTGGTATCAGTAACCGGGAGCACCAGCAGGTCGTACCGGCTCATCAGGTCGACGGCGTCCTCGCGGTCGGCGTCTCCCTGGAGGGCGACAAAGCTGCCGTCCATGATGTCTTCGACCCGCGCGCTCGGGCTGGCAAGAATCAGCTGACCAAGGTCGAGCGCATCCAGCAGGTGCCAGCGGTTATCCACTACGTAGATGACGTTGATCGTTTCGCTGTCCTTGCCCCTTGCCCGGATGTGCGTGAGGGCCTCCGCGACGGACCACTGGGCACGTACCGCGACATAATCCGGCGTCATCAACCGGCCGACGCTGTCTTCGGGGTAGCCAAGCATGGCCCGTGTTTCGGCGAGGTCGGCCGGGCTTAGCAGGTTGAGGAGTCGCTGCGTCGCCAGCCCGGGGAGCTCTTCGAGCAGGCTGGTCCGGTCGTCCGGTTTCATGCTCGTGAGCAGCCTGCGGACTTCCTCGTCTGTCAGGTCCTCCATCAAGGCCTGCTCGCGCTCGGTGTCGAAGTAGGCGAACACCTCGTCCGCCAGGTCGTGTGGCAACAGCCGGAAGACGACAGCCCGGTCAGCGGGCTCCAGTTCCCAGATAAGGTCGGCCAGCGTCGGCGCATCAAACTGGACCAGGACACTGCGCAACTGCTGGAAGTCCCGCGCCTCGATGAGTTCGCGGAACTGTTCCGCTGCGGGGATGTCAGTCGTCATTGGCCGGCCCTCCCATCGGAACGCCCTGGCGGGGCACCACACCAGCGTCACAGAGTCGTCGCTCCCGTGCGATGTCCTGCACGGAGAGCGTGGCGAATAAGGGTACCGCTTGGCACACTGGAGGTGTGCATGATCTATTGAACCGCGCGAAGGACACGGCGCGCCGCATCTCTGACACCCTGGTGCGTCTTTGACCTGGCTTCAGATGAAGCCCGGCTAGCCCAGCTCGAAGAAGAATCCGCCGACCCCGCTTTCTGGGATGACCCGGAGCGGGCGCGGGACGCCATGCAGACGATTTCCAGCCTGCGCGCCCGCGTCGACACCTGGCGCTCGCTTGACCAGCGCGCCAGCGATGTTGTGGAGCTCGTCGAGCTCGGCATGGCCGAAGAAGACGATTCCGTGGCCCCCGGAGCTGTCGAGGAACTCGATGAGATCGAAGCGCAGCTCGACAGGCTCGAATTCCAGCTCCAGCTTTCCGGCGAGTATGACCGGCGCAACGCCATCCTCGCCGTCCACGCCGGCGCTGGTGGCACCGACGCGCAGGATTGGGCCGAGATGCTCTTGCGCATGTACATGCGCTGGGCCGAGCGGGAAGGATTCGCGGTGGAAGTCCTCGATACGACCGAGGGTGACGAGGCCGGTATTAAGAGCGCGACCATCGAAATCCGTGGCGAATACGCGTACGGTTACCTGCGCAGCGAACGGGGCGTACATCGCCTCGTTCGTATTTCGCCGTTCAGCTCGTCAGGCTCACGCGAGACCAGCTTCGCGAAGGTAGAAGTCCTGCCGGAAGCCGATGAGACCGGGGAAGTGGAAATCAACCCGGACGACCTTCGCGTCGATGTCTTCCGCGCCAGTGGCCACGGCGGGCAGAACGTCCAGAAAAACTCCACGGCCATCCGCATCACGCACCATCCCACGGGAATCGTCGTGAGCTGCCAGAACGAGCGATCACAGGGCCGCAACCGCGAAAGTGCGATGAAGGTCCTCGAAGCGCGGCTCCTCGAAATCGAGCTCAACCGCCAGGAAGAAGAACGCGCGCGGCTCAAGGGCAAGCACGTCGACATGGGCTGGGGCAATCAGATCCGGAGCTACGTCCTCCACCCGTATAAGATGGTGAAGGATCACCGGACCAACTACGAAATGTCCGATCCCGTTGCCGTGCTCGACGGCGCAGCGCTGAGGGAATTCATCGAATCCTATCTCAAGTGGCACTTCGGCGAGGAAGAAGACGAGTGATAGCTGCGCGCCTTGCCCTCGTCGCCATGGTCGCGGTCATCGTTGCCATGGCCGCCCCGGGCACCGCGCGCGCCGAACCCGAAGTCACCGCCACAGGCGTCCAAAACGACTACCCGGAAGCGCTCAACTTCACACTCGCCGCTGAAGCCTCCACCGAAATCACGGACGCGACCCTGCATTACGAGATGGTAGGCCGCGGTACCTCCGGTGTCGGCAAACCCGACGACTTCGAGCCCGGCAGCACAATCGAAACCGGGGTGCGCGTCCGGGTGAATGCCGTCGGCGCCTACATTCCCGTCGGGACCGAGTTCCGCTACCAGTGGGAAATCACCACTGCCGGCGGTGACACCGTCCGGACCGAACCGGACGAGTTCCTCTACCTGCCCCCGGATCGCGACTGGCAGGTGGTCGAGAGCGGCGTGATGCAGATCTTCTATCACGGCGACCGCGAGAGCCTCGCTCGCGACTACCTCGAAGCGGGCGAGGAGACCTACCAGGAAATCGCGGTCGAACTGCTCCAGGCGGAATTGCCAGTCGAACCTGTCAAAGTCATCCTGTTCGCCGATGGCGAAGAGATGGCGCCGGCGCGCCAGGGTCGCGGGGGCACCTTCGACGAGGCTGTCACCACCTGCGGCGTGAAGCTCACGGTCGATGT
Organism: Dehalococcoidia bacterium; assembly: GCA_007118095.1. Classification (GTDB taxonomy): domain Bacteria; phylum Chloroflexota; class Dehalococcoidia; order Tepidiformales; family Tepidiformaceae; genus SLAK01. Next base: position 2,505 of record SKSF01000021.1, on the reverse strand, counting down.
GGTCTTCGTGGTCCCCATTTCCTGCGGAACCCCTGACGTCACCGATACGCTCCGGCACGAATTCGCCCACATCATCAACGAGGCGGCGGGCGAAGGGCCGCTGGGCCGGCTTCCAGCCTGGATCGACGAAGGCACCGCCGTCTATGCGCAGTCGACCCCCGGCAGCAATTTCGAGGGCGCATTCGAATCGGCGGTGAGCAATGACGACCTCATCCCCTTCTCGCGCATGGGCACCCCGTCAAGCGATCCGGGCGCCGTGAACCTCTTCTATGGCCAGTCGTACGCCATGGTCCGGTTCCTCATCGAAGAAGGCGGCGAAGAAGAATTCGCCCGCTTCTTCGCCACGATGCGCGATAGCCAGCGGTTCGACCGTGCCATCGAAGAGGTCTACAGCATGACGATGCGCGAGTTCGAGAACGCGTTTCGCGAAGCCCACGGGCTCGAACCGCGCCAGGAACCCGGTGACGACAGTGCGGCAGCCGCTGCGACTGACGAGACGGGCGGTGTCGATACCGGCATGGTGCTCATCCTGGGGAGCGCGACCCTCTTTGTGCTTCTCGCGATCTTCTCTTATCTGCTGGCGCGCTACCTGCACACCCGCGATGACGACACGCTGGCTGCCCGCGGGGACGCCCGGATCCCGGCCGCGAACGAAGACGAGCGTTAGCGGACATCGCTCACCAGGCCGGACCGGGAAACGTGAATCTAGGGACCATCGTTACGGGTCTTGGGGTCGCCCTCGCCGCGCCTCCGCATCCTTGCGGTCCGCGTCGCGCAGCGACCGCGTTAGCGTGGCAAAGCGCTGGAGCGCCGTGACGTTGGCCAGCACGGCAAGGATGGCGACGATGGGGCCGAGCCAGTTGAGCAGCAACCCGGCGCCCAGCAGTGCGACCCGCTCCTGCCGGCGGAACAGCCCTTCCCGCATCGAGATACCAACCACTTCGGCACGCGCGCGCATGTAGCTCACCGCGATGCTGCCAAACAGGGCAGCAAACGCCCCTGCCACATACCACTGGTCGCCACGCTCCGCGAAATACCATGCCGCAGCCACCAGGATGAGCGCCTCGCTGGCGCGGTCCAGCACGGCATCGAGCACTGCTCCGTATTCGCTGGCCTTGCCCGTCGCACGAGCCACCGCCCCATCGAGCAGGTCGACGGCGCTGAAGAACAGGTACACCAGGCCGGCGATGAAGAGCTCCTCGCGCGTCACCAGCCATGCCGCCGTGAGATTCCCGGCGAAGCCGATGAGCGAGAGCATGTTCGGGGTCAGCCCCGTCCGCGCGACTGCCCGGCCGACCTTGTCGCTCAGCTCCTTCGGTAAGCGCTGCGGAAGGATGTTAATCGAGCGCACCAGTTTGTCCGTTACGGCCCGTCTCGGCCCGGCGCGAGCCTGCGAGACTGTAGCACACGCTCATAATACGAAAGCACGCGGCGGGCGACCTTGTCCCAACTATAATCCTCCGCGCGCTTCTGTCCGCGTGTCCCCAGCGCCTGCGCCCATTCCGGGTCGTCCAGGAGCGAATCCAGGGCGTCCGCCAGCGGCTGCTCCTGCTTCGGCGGCACCAGCACCGCATCAATGCCATCGGTCACCACGCCAGCGAACCCCTCGATGTTGCTTGCGACGGTTGGTACGCCGGCGGCCAGTGCTTCCATGAGGACATACCCCTGGCTTTCGCCACCCGTGTTCGGGCAGCACATCACGTCCGCCGTGTAATGGTATCGGGGGAGGTCCTCGTACGGCACGTTTGCTCGAAACACGACGTCCTCATACGACCGCATGAGCTGCTCGTAGCGCGAAAAGTTGCCAGCGCCGACCACGATCAACCGCACATCGTCGCGGCGCTCGCGCAGCAAGATGTACGCGCGCAGCAGGTACTTCAGGCCTTTTCGCTTTTCCGGCCGCCCGACGAAGAGGATGTTCTTCTTCCCGTCCTTGAACTCCGGCAAGGGCTCGCGCGGCTGTGACCAGTACCCGTAGTCGATCCCGTTCGGGATGATGTTGTAGTAGCCGGCAAAGTAACGGCTCACCAGCCCGGCCGCCGCTGCCGAGACGGCGATCTTGCCATCGAGCTTACGAAACCAGCGCCGCGTGAGCGGCCGCGTATAGCCGTAGATCCGGCTCCCGCCTTCGCGCGCCGCATGGAAGGTCCCTACATTCGTCGAAGTCGAATGCCGCAGAAAGTGATAGGGCAGCAGCGGCACCAGCGGTTCGTGCAGGTGCACGATGTCGAATTGCTGTTTCCCCAGCTCGTCCCGCACTTCCTGGTCGCGCCACGTGAACGTAATCCGCGCGGTAGTACCGCTCGCATGCACCACGCGCGGGTACCCCATGACGGTCACTTCATCCCCTGCCGAATCCGGGTCGGAAGCGGGCGCGTAGATGATGACCTCATGACCCCATTCGCGGAAATAGTGCGTGAGCTGGCGGACATGTGTCTTCACTCCGCCTTCCACGCACCAGTCATAGGGGCAGACGAGCGCAATCTTCACGTTGACCTCGCATGT